>JACRHB010000068.1 GCA_016217725.1 Nitrospirota bacterium
AGGTGCGCCAAAAAAGCGAAAATATTGATGCAGCGGGCTGCGAAAGTGATCCCGTGTCTTGATGCAACGGCAAAAAACTGGGAAAGATGATCGGAAACTGCGCCCCCATCGAAAAAACGGCAATTTATAAACAGACACTAAATAGTGTTTGTCCATAAATTACTACGCATCTGAAAAGTCGTCATTCCCGTCCCGTAAAAGAACGGGATAAATTCCAACGGGAATCCACCCTTCGACAAGCTCAGGGTGACAGTTGTCGTGGTTAGCTTGTCGAACCATGGATGCCCGATTATAGACCTGCCTATTGACAGACAGGCTTCGGGCATGACAAAAATAAACAATTTTGTCTGACATTATTGTATCAATAGTTACATCAATGAAGTTACTTCATTGATACTTCTCATTTAATCTCAGCAAGTTCCGTGTTGGCAAAGAATCTGCATTTATATAAAGCAATTATGCCGGACACGTTGAAAGACAAAATAAGGGACCTGGAAAGAAAAGCAATTCTCGTCGCCCTTGAGGAATGTGATTGGATACAGGCAAAGGCAGCAAGGAAACTTGGAATTACAGAGCGTATGATCGGTTACAAGATAAAAAAATACGGGATAAGGAAGGAGGCCATTGAAGAGTTAAGAGTTGAGAGTCAAGAGTTAAGAGTTGATAACCGGATGTAGGGGCGTATGGCAATACGCCCGTTCTTTAAAGTAGTGGCAAGGCGGCGACTTGCCCAACAGCAGATGATAACCTGCGAAATAACAAATTTGGAGGTTTAAGATGAAAGGTTTCTTAATGGCAGTTGTTTTAATGATTTGTTTGACGTTAGTTTTTTCGCTCAGCGCATTTGCCGAACAGGCGGAAGATAAAGAGACACACAAGGTTGAAGCAGCAAAGGAGGTTGAATTAGTGCATTCTGAAAAACCGCCGGTATCAGGAAGTGTTGGCCTCAGCTTGTTCAACAAGTATGTATTCAGAGGGTATGAACTGAGCGCTGACAGTGTTGTGATTCAGCCGTCCGTGAGCGTTTCGTACAAATATTTTTCAGCCTCTTTCTGGGGTAACATCGATAGTAAGGAAACCCCGACACAGAGTTTTGTCCCTGACAAAGCGGATGAAAAGAGCTTTAATGAAACCGATCTGACGCTGAGCTATACATTTGTAATCGATAAGCTCAGCATGACGGCAGGTTATATTTATTACGGCACAAAATATGCCATGGAAACTGAGGAGCTTTTTCTGACCCTGGGCTATGACACATTATTGAAACCAACGTTGTCGGTTTATCGTGACATAACCGAATATCCGGGCACGTATGTGAATCTTTCGGTGGCCCATTCTCTCCCGCTGATTAAAGACATCACTCTCGATCTCAGCGCATCAGCAGGGTATTTTGTTGGAGATGATGATTACTGGAATACATTTGAAAGCTCGACAGGCGGTTATACAGGCGATAAATATAAGGCGCTTCATGACGGCATGATCAAAGCAGGTTTGACGATTCCGGTTGCGAAGAATGTCAGTGTTCAGCCCGTCGCGCAATACTGGTTCCCGCTTTCGAATAAGGCCAGAAAAACGATTGACGGATCTTCATATAATTTCAACGGGAAACTTGATGATACGCTTGTTGCAGGCGTCAATATGACACTTGGTTTTTAAGGAGGATATATGAAACGATTTTTGAGCTTATTGATAATGATTGGATTATTAGGCCTGGCAGACCTTGGCTTTGCAGAAGAAGCTCCGGTCGCCCCTTCTTCTGCTGAACAGATTGCACCTGCGGCAGCTCCGGCCCCGGCGGTTGATACGGGCGATACCTCGTGGGTGTTGATATCCTCAGCGCTTGTAATGCTGATGACTCCCGGACTTGCGTTGTTTTACGGCGGTATGGTGAGAAGAAAAAACGTATTGGGAACAATAATGCAGAGCTTCATAGCGCTCGGAGTCATGACTATACTCTGGGTGCTTTACGGCTACAGCCTGTCTTTTGGCCCTGATGTTGGACATTTAATAGGAAATCTTGACTGGGTAGGATTAAAGGGAGTCGGGCTTGAGCCGAATCCTGATTACGCGGCAACGATCCCGCATCAGGCGTTCATGATATTTCAGATGATGTTTGCGGTCATCACCCCGGCGCTCATAACAGGGGCGTTTGCCGAGCGGTTTAAATTCAGCACATATCTCGTGTTTCTCGTCCTCTGGGCGACCTTCGTATATTTCCCTCTTGCGCACTGGGTGTGGGGAGTCGGGGGGTGGATAAGAAATCTCGGAGCGCTTGATTTCGCGGGCGGCCTTGTAGTGCATATCAGCTCAGGGGTATCGGCCCTTGCCGCTGCAATCTTTGTCGGGAAGAGAAAGGGATACGGCAAAGAGCCGATGATGCCGCATAACATTACCATGACTCTCATAGGCGCCGCGTTATTGTGGTTCGGCTGGTTCGGGTTTAACGGAGGCAGCGCAGTCGCGTCAGGCTCTCTTGCAACGTCCGCTTTTGTTGTTACGCATATCGCAACGGCGGCGGCGGCGTTGTCCTGGATGTTTGCCGAGTGGAAGTACAGGGGCAAACCTACCGCGCTCGGCGCGGCGTCAGGCGCGGTCGCGGGGCTTGTCGCGATTACCCCTGCATCAGGCTTTGTCGGGCCCATGTCATCACTTATTATCGGGCTTGTAGGAGGTGTAATCTGCTACTCAGCAATTAATCTCAAGTCAAAATTCGGCTACGATGACTCTCTCGATGTAGTGGGTGTCCACGGAGTCGGGGGCACATGGGGCGCAATTGCTACAGGCCTGTTCGCATCTAAGGCAATTAACCCGGCAGGCAATGACGGCCTGTTTTTCGGCAACCCGTCACTATTGGTTAAACAATTAATCAGCGTGGGCGCTGTATGGGTTTATTCATTTGTGATCACGCTGATTATATTGAAACTGCTTGACGCAACTATGGGACTGCGCGTTGACGAAGAGAGCGAGCTTGCCGGATTAGACCATGCGCAGCATGGAGAAAGCGGATACGCAATGTAAATAAATTTGTAGGGGCACGGCGGTGCCGTGCCCTGCGCATAACAAGGGCGAGGTGACCTCGCCCCTACAAAAAAGGAGACAACATGAAAAAAATAGAGGCCATTATCAAACATTTCAAACTCGATGAAGTGA
>JACRHB010000066.1 GCA_016217725.1 Nitrospirota bacterium
GTATATCAGAGAAAATAAATTAAGTCAATATATATTATGCCATTAGGCACTACATCGGGCTTTTCCGCCTTCCCTGTCTTAATCTCTTGTTTTTGCTGCGTTTTCTTTTTTAGCTTGCTGGTTTATATATGAAGTCGGGATAGATGCTATCTTTCATTAGGGTCTCCTTTTTGTGTTAGGTTTTTAACTGCTAATTAAATAAGCTAACACGAATAATGCCTTGCATTAAAGGAGACCCCTTTCTTATTTTATCGGGAATGACGGTTCAAATACTGAGTTTATGGACAGACTCTATCTGGAATTTGAGCTTTGTTATTTGAGATTGATATTGTTGTCATCGGAACAGAGTTCCCCATGAATAATCAGGGCTAACGGGGTTTACATTTATACCCTGAAATACATTACAATAGCAGATATAAACGATGTCCACGCTGATTAATTGCATAATTACATTTACAGTCCTCATTTCTATAAATATCCTCCCGGGCAAAGCTTTCGCATTAGAGTGCATCAACACGAAATTCCTTTTTGACATCAAGCCTGACGCCGATCAGCCGAGCGACCTCGCCGTAGCGCCGAATGGAGACATCTACATTGTAGACGGCGTTAACAACAGGATAGACGTTGTGGACGGAAACGGCGGGTGGAAATTTGATTTCGGCACGGAAGGCGTTGAAAAAGGACAATTCAACAGGCCACTTGGAATAGATATCTCCGACAGCGGGAGCGTCTTTATCGCCGACACCGGAAATCACAGGATCCAGGTATTTGACCTCAAGGGCAATTTCCTTAATATGTTTGCGGTCAAGACCGGCTCCGCGCAGACAAAGTCGGATCCCGTCGACGTCGCAGCCTCTAAAATAAAAAATTATCTTTACGTCTCCGACAACGACAACCATAAGATAAGGGTATACAGCCAGAACGGCGCCTTTGAATTCGAGTGGGGGAAATTCGGAGAAGAAAGCGGCGAGTTCAGATACCCGGGGATCATGACGATAAATCAATTTAATGAAGCGCTTGTCGTAGACGTACTAAACACAAGGGTACAGAAATTCGACCCCTTTGGAAAGTATATCTCCACCATCGGCGCATGGGGCGTGCTTCCCGGCAGGTTTTTCAGACCCAAGGGGGTTGCGGTGGACAAGCAGAACAGGGTATTTATAAGCGACAGCTATATGGGTGTGATACAGGTTTTCACCGACCTGGGACGCTTTTTAGGAGTTGTCTGCGAGAACAATGAAAAGAAGGTTTTTAATACGCCTGTCGGACTTGTTATTGATAAGAATAACAGATTGCTGGTGGTGGAAATGAGGAGCAACAAGGTAACGGTTGTCAAGATATTGGAATGAAGGCAGCAGATCAGTTGTTAGTTGTTAGTTGTTAGTCTAAAAACTAAAAACTGAAAACTTCTGTCATTTGGACTTTAAATTCATGCAGACTACATTAGAAAAATTCATCATAGCCTTCTTCATCATGCTCATTGCCGCCCCGGTTTTTGCTTTAGAGATGTCTTCAAAGAGAGACTGCGTCGTCTGCCACATTGAGTGGATGGACGACTTCAGGACCGATAAGGAGACGCTTGTTGAGTGGAAACCCGGCAATGTCCTGATGAAAGATACGCAGGGCGTCGTCAGCTCCGAGGAGATATGCTTCAGTTGTCATGACGGCTATGTTAAAGACTCCCGCCATATTGTCTGGAAATACAACCGGCATCCGGTTTTTGTAAAACCCTCTAAAAACGTTACCATCCCTGCCGAGCTGCCCCTCAGCGTTAAAGACGAGATCTACTGCGGCACCTGCCATTCCGCTCACGGCAAAGGGGCTGCCCCTCACGGCGACGCATATGGACGCACCGCCGTTTACAGGGAAGAAAATATCGATTCAAGTCTATGCGAAATGTGCCACAGGAACGAGGCTTCCTACAAGTTTTCGAACAGCCATCCCGTACATACGACGGCGATGAAATTGCCGGAGCGGCTTTTTTCGCTGGGCAGCAGAAAGGCCTCCGACCCGAATAAAGTGATCTGCCAAACCTGCCACAAGGTGCATGGAGCAAGGGGAGAAAAGATATTGATAGTCGACAACAAAGGCTCGGATTTGTGCGCAATGTGTCATGAGAAGCAGAAATCCCTGATCGATACGAAGCACGACCTGCGCATAACCATTCCCGACGAAAAAAACATGAAACAGAGAGCGCCGTCCGAATCAGGACCGTGCAGCGCATGCCATACGCCGCATAATTCCTCAGGGAAAAAATTATGGGCGAGGAGCATTAAATCGGGCAACCCTGCAACCCAGATGTGCCTTACATGCCACGGTGAAGACACTGCTTACAAGTTAAAGCGCACCGGCAAATATTCACATCCCATAAATATCGAGCTTCGGATAAAAGAAGTGAGCATGGAAGATATACCCCTCTTTTCAGAGGATGGAGCGAAGAACCCGGAAGGCAGGGTCCAGTGTTTTACCTGCCATAACGTTCATACGTGGGATCCCGATTCTCCGACAAATAAAGGGGGCAAAGACGTCGAGGGAGACGCGACCAACAGCTTTCTCAGGACGTCCAACGTCTCATCGGTCCTTTGTTTGAAGTGCCACACCGACAAGCAGCAAATAATAACTTCCGACCACAACCTCGAGGTAACCGCCCCGGAAGAAAAGAACGTTCAGGGCGTTAACGCAGTTGTCTCAGGGCCATGCGGTGTATGTCATATACCGCACAATGCGGCGGCGGACCACCTCTGGGCCAAAAACCTTTCGGGAGACACCGATTTTGTAACCCAGTTATGTACGGCCTGTCACAATGAAAACGGCTCGGCAAAAGCGAAGCTTATAGGAGAGAACTATCATCCCGTGGACGTCACCCTGAAAAAACTCAATATCACTACGACGCTGCCCCGTTATGACAGTGAAGGCAACAGGAAAGACGACGGTAAAACAGTATGCCTGACCTGTCATGACCCGCATGTATGGGATCCGGGCAAACCTGTTTTGAGCTATGCGTTTAAAAATATGGAAGGCGACGCAACCAACAGCTTCTTGAGGAAGAGCAACTTCCCGGCGTCTGATTTATGTAAGGCCTGTCATGCGGATAAGGCGTTTGTAGACGGAACGGAGCATGACCTGAGCGTCACCGCCCCTGAAGCCAAGAACCTGCTCGGACAGACGGCAAGGGAATCCGGAACTTGCGGGGCCTGCCATCTCGTGCACAACAGCCCTAATAAGCTGAAGCTCTGGGCCAGGCCGTACGGCCTCGTCACACCCGAAGACGATACGATCAATGCTTTATGTGCGAGCTGTCATTCAAGAGGGGATATAGCCGGGAATAAAATCCCGATCACTGCAACCCATCCTGAGGGAAAACTGATAAACAACGTCCTGCGCAGCAACAAGGATTCAATAGATTACGCCCCGATATTCGATAAAAAGACAGGCAAGGATACGAACGTCGGCAATATATCCTGTCCCACCTGTCACAACGCCCACCAATGGAGCCCTCTATTAAAGGATAAAGGTAAATACGTAACGCTGGAAGGCAACGTGACAAACAGCTTCTTAAGAAACGTCAGCTATGATAATATCTGCATCGACTGCCACGGCTTCGACGCCCTCTTCAGGTATAAATATTTTCACGATCCTGAAGAAAGGGTAGAGACGCCTCAGGATATGATCAGAGTAATCAAATAAGCTTTGCAATAAGCCGCAAAATAGTCAAAAAATATCCGAAACCTCCACCACCCCTCCTTGTCCTTGATTTCTACCTGTAACTGAATGGATGCAAAACGATGTAACCCTTCAGTTACGGGATGTCACCTGTCATTCTGAGGAGCGAAGCGACGAAGAATCTCCTGCTTTATTAACGCGTTGAGATTCTTCGCTTCGCTCAGAATGACAATGTCAGACACTATTGCCACCCATAACTGAGGTGTTACAAAACGATCGATTTTTTTCTTGACAAATCCATATGATTATGATTCAATTGATTCAATTGAATCAATAAAACGGAGGATATAAAGCATGACTGATTTCAACAATGAAGTGTTGAAGGCTTATGTCAGGGGTATCTTCAGTAAGTATGAAAATTGTTTGCTTGGCGACGGGCAATTACAGGAGATCATGGAAGATCACGGATTTGATTATATTGATCACAATTGCTGCGACGGCTTCTGTCCCGACTGCGGGCGGATGCTCAACTGCGAGGCATATGAGGAATTAAAAGAAGAGTGGGAAGGGTTTTACGTATGAAAATGTTTTTAAAAACCTTTAACTCATGGAGGTGGACATGAGGGCCTTAACAATCATCGCCTCGGGAATATTAGCTGTTTCATTAATCGGTCTTCAGGGGGACTTCCCGGCCTCATGGAGTATTTTTTTAATTTCGCTTTTACTTTTAGTTGGCGTGTTAATCAGAAAATGCGCAATTTGCCTGCTGGAATCAAAGGCCATATACGACCCCGACAGGGTTCTTGGGAGCAAGAAGCCTTTTTATACAAACAGAAAGAAATGGGCCTGCATACGTGAAAAGGCGCTTATACATAAAGAAGGGCAGGATGAATTCTGCCGGTTCCTTGATTTCATCAAGCCCTATTACCTTACCGACCGGAAGGTTGAATTTCTGCACGATGAAGGGACGGAAATCGCGGGCCTATGAAATTTATTAAAAGGGAAAAGCCGGGTAAAGAGAAGACCGCTGCTTTTCATAAAGCGTTCAATCCGGATTGGAACGCGCTGAGCGGGAATGTGGATGTGAAGGAGTATTTTAAACCTGAATTAAGCAATTATCCTAAAAACGGCAGTTGGACGCAGAGTTGCGCAGATGGCGCAGATTATTTAATGAGTTGCAAGAATTCCCGTTTCAACTTTCGGGTGAATTATGAAATTAGCATAACTTTTTGTTTTATCGATTTTTATCTGCGTTCATCTGCGTCCAAATGCTTTTTATAGGATTATTGATTATGCAGACATACAACATTTACCAACTACTGAAGGAAGAACTCGGCAACGGCTCCAGTGATCTCGTCACCCGCAAGTCGGGGCAGGTGATACGCGAGCGGATTGAGCGGGACATCGAGAATGAAAAGGACGGCGAGGTCATCGCCCTCGATTTCTCGAAGATCGGGGTCATCGATTATTCCTGCGCCGACGAGATCGTCGCCAAGCTCATTTCCCGTCTCCTCAGCGGAGAATACGGAGACAAATACATTACCTTGACAGGGCTGAATCATAATCAAAAAGAAAATATTGAAGTAGCCGTCGAAAGGAAAGGGCTGGCCGTCATTGCTGAGATGGATGACGGAAAAAAGGGACTTATCGGGGACCTTAATAATTATCTTAAAGATACGTTCGATGCAATACAGAAGAACGGGAAGATAACCGCGAAAGAGCTTTCGGAGATCAAGAAGCTCGAGGCCAATACCAGCGGCACCCGGTTGTTGAACCTTCATAAGAAACGCCTTGTAAAAAAGACGGACGAAATCAGAAACGGCGTAAGGGTATGGGTGTATGAGAAGTTGTGAGAGAGAGAAGGTTTTCAGTAATTTGCAGTATGCAGATCATTGCAATATAGTATTCCAATTGGTATTCTATTATTGCCAATAACAGTATTACAAGGAGGCGATAAGATGCCTGTAACCAAACTTGGAATAAGTTTTCCATCAGACCTTATTGAAGAAGTGGACAGTCTGTCGAAGTTATTAAAAAAGAGCAGGAGCGAGGTTATCAGAGTGGCCATTACAAGGATGCTCAATGATTATAAAAAGCAGCAGGCTGTTGAAAAGGCGGAGAAGATTTACAGAGAAATAGCAGAAGACGACAGGCGTCTTGCAGAAGATTTTTTGAGCATCTGCGCCGAGCCTTCCGTAGAGTATAAAGCCGGCAGAAGGGCAAAAAGCAAATGAACCATCCCAAAAGAGGCGAAATATATTTTCTTGATTTCAGCCCGTCAAAAGGCAGGGAGATGAAAGGTCCGCATCCTGCGCTTGTTATTCAGAATGATATTGCAAACAAGGTAAGCGGTCTTACAATAGTCGCCGCTATAACAAGCAACCTGAAGGTGGCTGAGCTTCCCGTTGGTGTATTAATAACCTCCGAAGAAAGCGGTTTACCGAAAAAGTCGGTAATTCACCTCGGACAGATTTATACCATTGATAAAGAAAGGCTTCGTAATCTTGCCGGAACACTTTCCAAGCAAAAGATGTCTGAGGCTGATGAAGCAATCAAGGTCAGTCTAGGGCTAAAGGAGTTTTGGGAATGAAGGGCTGAATTTCCCCTCTAAGCAAGAGGGGATCAAGGGGTGTGTTTCCCCCCTTTGACAAAGAGGGGTTGGGGAGATTTTTTAATGAGATTCATTGACCGGAAGGCGAATAAGGGAGCGTTTAAGGTAGTGAGAGAGGGAAGAGGACATATTTAACATGAAGCAAAAATTGACGATTGACATTTTGATTAAAGAAGCTAAAGCGTTTTGCGAAGCTGAATCACGGTTTGAGAATGAAGACGTTGAGGGAATCATTCCTATCGTCAGGAAATCAGGGAAGAGATAATATGCAATCCGCAATAAAAAACATACAACATGCCACATTAGATTTACTGACTGACAGGATTGGCAGAATTACAGATTATCGTGAAGCCAATAAAATATTGTATGGTTTATCCGGCATTAATAGCTTCTTCAGGCATCAGGAAGATTTCTCAACCATGTTGGAGTTCCTTAAGCCGTCTTATGTGGTCTGTGAAGGCTCTGACCGGCGCGAGTATGGAGACTACCAGACGCCTCCTGAATTAAGCGATTCAATATGGTTACATCTAAAGGCGGAAGGGATATCGCCTGATGTAATCATCGAGCCTACTTTCGGCAAAGGCTCTTTCATCATATCCTCATTAAAATATTTTCAGGAGATAAGGAAGATTTACGGGATTGAAATCCATGAACCTTATTACTGGCAAACAAAATTCGCCATCCTCGAATTATTTATACATGGCTCCTTAATAAATAAACCGGATATCTACCTTTACCATGACAATATCTTCAAATTCGATTTTAAAGAAATAACAGCGTCATCTGAAGATGGCGATATCTTGATACTCGGCAATCCTCCCTGGGTCACCAATTCCGAATTGGGAAGCTTGAACTCAGGCAACTTGCCGGAAAAGAGCAATCTGAAATCTCTTAACGGTCTTGACGCCATAACCGGAAAAGGAAACTTTGACATCTGCGAGTACGTTATTTTAATGATGCTCAAGTCATTTCCAAAATGCAAAGGTCATCTGGCCATGCTGACAAAGAATTCCGTAATCAGGAATTTAATCTATGATCTCCCGTCAATGAAATACGGCATCGGCAGCATGACCGCATTTAAAATTGATGCAAAAAAGTATTTTAACGCCGCTGTAGAGGCTTCTTTGTTTAAATGCAGTCTGGATGGAAACGATAAGGATATATCGTGTCGTTGTAAAGTCTCATCGTTTATCAGCCCGCAATCGATTAAAAACACCTTCGGATGGGTTAACGGAAAATTTGTCTCCGATACGGTTTTGTATGAGCATAATAAAAAGTATGACGGCGTCTCTCCATTCATCTGGCGGCAGGGCATAAAACATGACTGCTCAAATGTCATGGAGCTTGAAATGCTGCCCAACAGTAAATATCGCAATGGGTTTGGACAGGAAACAGATATCGAAGATGAACTGATATACGGGTTGATAAAAAGCTCAGATTTGAATTCCCCGGTAATAACGCAGCTCAGGAAATATGTAATCGTAACACAGAGAATGATCGGCGAAAGCACAACCTATATAGAATATAAATTTCCAAAACTTCATCAATACTTGACAGAGAACAAACATCATTTCGACCAGAGGAAATCAAGTATTTATAAAAACAAACCGTTGTTTTCAATATTCGGAGTGGGAGAGTATTCTTTTAAACCGTATAAAGTTGCAATCTCCGGTCTATATAAGCGCTCAACCTTTTCTCTGATATTGCCTGTGAACGGCAAGCCTCTTATGCTGGATGATACATGCTATCATTTGGGTTTCGACAACATAACCGAAACTGTTTTTGTTTGGGCTATTTTGAACAGCGTACATGTTCAGGAACTGCTTGCTGCAATAACATTTTTAGATGCCAAACGTCCTTATACAAAAGATGTCTTAATGAGACTCGATATCAATCAGGTCGCTTGTGACATGACCTATGAAGAAATCGCTGCTCAGATTGAGTCATTAGACAAGGCAATGTTAGTTAATGTTAATGAAAACAAATGGATTACCTTTCGTGAACAGTTTACTAATGTTAAAGACAAAGAAGGAGATCAGCCGTCTTTGTTTGCATGTCAGAAGGGTGTGGGTGTATGAGAGATTGTGAGGGGAAACTTTGCAAAGAATACGAATAATCAAGATATATAATTTTAGGCAGGAGGTGCATTATGGCAACATTTGAACAGGAAGAAGCAGTAAAAAAAGAACTTAAAGATGTTCTAACAGGTTTAACTAAAATAAACCCTAAAGATTTAGTTAGAGTAGATGATTTAGGAAAGGATTTTAACTTTGAATCAGGGTTACAGACATTTGAGAGAACTCTAAAGTTGTTTTATGCCCTCTACGAGAGTAACCTCGACAATATTTCTCATAACATATTAAAAAATCTTTTATCACAAGCGAAAGACGCACATTCTAAATTGAATGCTATACAAACATTTTCTCCAGCACAACAGCAAAATCCCTTGAATGTTCGTAATGAGTTAATTAATCAAATTCGTGATGCATATGATGGTTATTTCTCAATTGTTTCGCCAGTTATTGCTTATTCAATACGGAAGGGTACAGACTTTGAAACCCTTGAAAATAAAGCTCAAGAAATAGTTTCTTCTATGGAAAGCGTTAAGAACGAGCAGATTAAAAAACAAAAACAGATCTCTCTTGAGATGGAATCAGTACTTCAAAAAGTGAGGCAGGCTGCAGCAGAAGTTGGTATTGCGCAACATGCCACCTACTTCAAAGAAGAAGCACAAGAGCATAGCACCTCAGCTAAAAGATGGCTTTATACAACTGTAGTAGCTGCTTTGCTTACTGTTGGATGGGGAGTTATATCTTTCTTTATTCATCCTGAAGGTAATAATATCTCAAAAGATATACCAACATCACAAACAATTCAATCAATAGGACCGTCAACGTCACAAATAATTCAATTTACCGTAGGGAAAATTATTATTCTGTCAGCGCTTTATTATTTTCTTGTTTGGTGCGCAAGAAATTATAATGCACATCGTCACAATTTTGTAGTAAACAAACATAGACAAAATTGTTTAGGTACTTTTGAAACTTTTGTCAAAGCTGCAGGAAATGATCAAGACACAAAAAATGCTGTATTGATTCAAGGAACTCAATCAATCTTTTCCGCACAATCAAGCGGATACATCCACAAGGAGCATGAAGCAGAGTCTCCCAATAAGTTTATTGAAATATTACGAGGTGCGGGACAAAAACCCTAAGACATAATTAAAGGAAACTATGACATCTAACGCCATAATCCTCGGCGACAGCCGACAAATGAATGAACTGAGGGATGAGCCTGTCCGGAGAGTAATAATAAGGAGGTATATTTAAACTATGGGCAATAGAACATATACAAAGTTCAGGTCATCGCATTGTACAGGATCGTTGGATGATTGCAACATTTGTCGGAAGACAACCGATTGTCTTGTTGTGAGACAACAGATGGCTTTTTATAACCGGTTGGGACTTTCTCAGATTAATGACTATATAGATACCAACTCTTTATCTAAGATAAAGCATATATGGGAAGATTCAAAGCGTAAGAAGAAATATGATCCAAGCTGGAATTATGAGGAGGATAATACACGTGCATACACACATTCTGTACATCCCTACCCTGCAATGATGATCCCTCAAGTTGCAGGAAGGCTTTTCGATATATATGCAAAATCTGACGCGGTTGTTTTAGACCCGTTTGCCGGCTCAGGCTCTGTTTTGTTGGAGGCATTTATTAGAGGCTATGATTCATACGGCATTGATATAAATCCGCTCTCACTTTTAATAAGTAAAGTTAAAACGCAGGATAGGTTGGAAGAGTTGTAAAAAGGGAGGTTTTTTATGTTGCAAGTTAGGGAATCACAAATTGAAGATGTGTTGTGCCATCATTTGGATATTACAAGGCAAATAATAAAAGCTTCTGAGGATATGATGTTAATCCGCCGCCAAAAAATATTACCATCAGGTAATAGACTTGACATGCTTTTTATAGATAAAAACCAGCTAAATTTAATTGAGTTGAAAATTGAATCATTTAAGCAAATCTTTTTGTCTCAAGTAATTTCATATCGTACAGAGCTAAAAAAATTACAAGACAATAATGAATTGTTCGACGCTCCTATTAGAGCTATTCTTCTCTGTTTAGACTTTGCAAAACATGAAATTGAGGAGTGTGAAAGAGAAAATGTTGATCCGATTCCATACTCACCGCGAGATATATTAGAAATGTTTTATCAACGTTCTGGAATTGTTACTTATGGAGCTCAAATAAAGCCCGTAAACCATGGGCTTTGGCGACTTGGACTATTACATCGTTTATTATATCGACTTGATAAACAACCGTTAAAAGCTGAGAGGCTATCTGATATTGCTGGGCTATCAAAAAGTTCAGTTAAAAGTTACTTGTCAATAGCTGAAGACCTAAACTTGGTATATACAGAAATGAATTCTTACAACTTAACTAAAATTGGAAAGGCTTACAATGAATATAAGGACAAATACATGGAAGATAATTTATCAAATGAACAAGCTAAGCTTTTACAACAAGTAGTTCTTAAAGATCCTTTCTCAAGTCCTACTATATTTGGTATTTATTCTTTGATGGAAGCTGTTTTTGTATTGGCACGAAATAAATATCCAATTCATTTTTCTTATTTGCCAGAGATTTTCGCTTTATTTTCTGGCCGTGAAAAAGAATGGGCAAAAAAGGCAAAAACTGACGCATGTAAAATGTTTTTAAGTTACGCTATACAAATTGGCTTTTTGTCATCTTTTGCCAATGAAATACTTTTAACACCCGATGGAGAAAAAGCATTGCTGTATTTACAAATGCGTCGCTCATCCGAGATGATTTTCTCCAAAGGCGTGGTATAGTCAAATTGAAACTGTATCTTTTAACTCCAGGAGCCAAGGATAGAGATCGTATTCTTTTTTACTATGAAATGTGATAAGAACAGAAATAATAGCATCTCTAATAATGCTTATCTGAGCGATATCCCAGTTACAAGTAGGAACAAACTCTTTAAGAAAATTAAAGCAAGCATTATCAATATAATCCTGCTGAGCAATTTGATATTCAGGAAGCATTCCTTCCTTGGTGTGCTCAACTTCTATGCTAAAATCTTTCTTGCAAGAAACACAATAATACTTTGCTGTCAACAATACCTCACAGTATGGACAAATAAACTTTTCTGTCATTATTTTACCTCCATTAGATTTTTAATTTCTTATACAACATTGGACGATATTAGTCAATGTTATTTAGCATTTCAGTGTGTTGACATTTCAGCTATGCAGAAGCATCTTAAAGAAAACGGCACTGTAAGAAACCGGGGAACAGCCTTTAGGATTAAAGAAATAGATTTAAGGGATTTATACTCTAACATCAGGAGTCTTGAAATATAATAAGAGAAATAAAAAGGGGTGGTTCTAATTGGAAGCTAAAAACATCAACACCACAATAATCACCGGTAAGTGCGGGAGAAGAGGCTAACCAATGCCTAATAGACGTTCAATTAAAACTGTTGAAAGCTTTTTTGAGAAACTTGCCATCGGCACACACGGGCTGTATTTGCTGATTTGTCGAGACAGGGTCATAAAACAATAGAATTGGAACGCGGCTCGATGAATTACAAGATATGGAAGAACATTACTAATAAAGATTCAATGAAGGATAAGAATCAGGAGGTGGAAGTATATGATAAAAGCAAAGAAGCAATTAGATTTACTATCAGCAAATAACGACTTAGAAATAAAAAGTAAATTTTTAATAAAAAATCAGGTGACGCTTTATAACGGTGACTGTCTGGACTTCCTTAAAACTATGCCGGATAAATCAATTCAACTTATTATTACCTCTCCACCTTATAATGTGGGCAAACAATATGAGAAGAAAATGAAGCTTGAGCAGTATCTTGCTCAGCAGAAGCGGATTATTGATGAATGTGTGCGTGTATTGAAAGATGAAGGAAGTATTTGCTGGGAGGTTGGCAATTACGTTGACAACGGCGAAATAATACCTCTGGATATCCTTCTTTATGAAGCTTTTAGACAAAATAATCTTCAGTTAAGGAATCGCATCATATGGCACTTCAGACACGGTTTACATTGTTCAAAAAGGTTTTCCGGTCGTTATGAGGTTATACTTTGGTTTACTAAAACCGACAATTATATTTTTAATCTTGACGCGGTGAGAGTGCCTCAAAAATATCCCGGGAAGAAATATTTCAAAGGATCAAAAATCGGAGAATTTTCCTGTAACCCAAATGGTAAAAATCCATCAGACGTATGGGATATTCCAAACGTTAAAAGTAATCATATAGAAAAGACAGTTCATCCCTGTCAGTTTCCCATAGCGCTTGTACAGCGTTTGATCTTGGCGTTATCAAATGATAGTGACATAGTTTTTGATCCTTTTTTGGGTGTTGGCTCAACAGCCGTTGCTGCGATAATGAGTAATCGAAAGGCAGCAGGTTCGGAACTGCTCAAAGAATATTATGATATTGCTTGTGAACGTGTAAACCTTGCCCATAAAGGACTACTGAAAGTGAGACCGGACACTCCTGTTTATGAACCGATAGGGAATCTGTCAATCACAAAAAATCCCTTTCTTCCGAATGATGAGGTGATATATGAAAATTGTTGAAAAGTATTCTCATCTTAACGGAGAGGAGTATTTAATTGTTCACCACAAGGCAGTCCTGGATGAAATTCTCGATGTAATAGGAAACGTTGACGCTGAAACATTCAGGACGTGACAGAAGGCGGCAAGGTTGTTGAAATAAACCATTTCGGTTCTTTCAAGGATGCCAGGCAGGTCTTTGACGAGATCGCAAGTGATCACGGCTGCGAGCCTGAAACCGTGAATAAGTCCGGTTACTATGATGTTTCCATTTGGCGCTGGACAGAGAATAGATACGTGAGATTGAGTTATACGGATAAACTGAGGTGACATATGAGATGTTCAGGATGTTTTAGAGAGCTTGCCAACACCACTATAATCGCCAACGACGGCGCAAAGATGAGTGAGCCGAAAGGCTTTGGGAGGGAAAAGAATGCCATTGCCTGAAATAACAGAAGACATTATTTACGATCTTGCGTCCGGGGTGTCGGTCAGCAAAGGATATGACTATTTCCATACCGGGGCCGTGCTGAAGGTATGGATAGAAAATGGCGCATACAAGGCCCATGTTGAAGGCAGCGAACTTTATACGGTGACAATCTCCGGGAAGAAGGGCGATATACAGATGGATTGCACATGTCCTTATGACTGGGGAGGCGCGTGCAAGCACGTTATCGCCGCTATACTGGCTGTTTGCAATAATAAGAACGTAAAAAGACATAAGAAAGATATCACGGATATAAAAGCCCTGATAGAAAAGGTGGATGCACAGAGATTGAAAAGGTTTCTTTTCGATGTATTAAGCGGCAATGCTGCGCTGCTTGAAGATTTCAAAATATTTGCGAGAGGAAAAGAAGAGATGACAGACACATCTGAAAAATACAAGAAGGAAATCCTTTCTCAATTCAAAAAACTGAAAGGCATAGAGCATTACTATGACCACTACCGCGACTCATATGAGCATCCGGTCAGCGATATTTTGAACGGATATGTTGAGCCAGCCGAAAAGTACGCTGCCCAGGAGAACTACAAAGAGGCGATTAAGATATACCAGGGCATATGCGATGCGTGTATGGAAAGCCTCCGGAACGACAGGCTTGAGGATTTTTATGACGATATTCATTTCGCGGCCGGTGAGTCATTCAATGCAATCGCAGAAAATGTGCGGAAACATTTCAGGGTATTAATAGATAAGAAGCCGTATCTCGACTATATGCTGAGGGCATATGGCGATTTTGAGGATAAGGAGATTTTCAGGGATGTATTTATGAAAATGATCAATCACCCTGAAGAAGCCGACTATGCGCTTAACAAACAAGATGTTGATCTGATCCCGCCCATTAAGCTGAATCTCCTTATAGTAAAAAACGAGCCGGATGCGGTTTTTTCATTTGGTGAAAGATATTACATGGAACGTCCTGAGATGGCTGTCCCTCTTTCGGCTTATTATCTGAAGAACAAACAGAGAGATAAGGCTGTAGCCGTTGCAGAGAAGGCCGTTGAAATTATTCAGGGCAACAGGAGAGATTTTTACTTCAGTTCCCGGTTCTCCGATCCTTTAAAAGAATTGAGGGAGTTTCTTCATACATGCTACAAGCCTGAAAGCGATTATCAGAAGATAGTGGAAAACCTTATTATGCTTATCACGCAGGAAAATGATATTGCCTATTATGATAACCTGCGGAAAATCATAAAGACCGAAGATGAGAAGGGTAAAAGCATAGAACGGCTTGAAAAGCTTCTTCACGGGAATCATGATATGCTTTTTAAAATCTATTCCATTGAGGACGATTACGGGAAGATGCTGGAGCTTGCAAGGGAGAGCATCCGTTTTGACGTCTTCGACCAGATAGTTAAAAAGATACGCGACAGATATCCTGATGAGTGCATAGAGCTTTACAAAAAGAAGATAAACAAATTTTTAGAAGAGGTAAAAAGCAGGGAGGCATACCGTCAGGTTGCTTATTGGTTAAAGCTCATGAAAGATATCCCCGGCAGCCAGGACAAATTTTTAAAGCATGTTGAGCACCTTCGGGAGAAATACAGACGGAGGCCTGCTTTTATCGATGAAATTAAAAGGCTCTGATCGTTTATATGAGAGGTATGCAATGAAAAACACCGGCTGAACAGCATCGGGATCAAGCCGGTTGAATGAACTTTGATAAGAATGGGAATGGAATTGTAAGGTGAAAGACAGAATATCTTGTAACACCACTATAATCATTAGCGACAGCCGAAGGATGAACCCTAATAAATTATGAGCTGCCTTCTATCAGCAAGCAGGCGGACTGACGTTCCGGCGTTTTATATGGACTGGTTTATGAAGCGTTTGAGAGAGCAATATCTCTTCGTCAAGCATCCATACACGGGGGGATATTTTCACGTTTCATTAAAGCCTGAAAACCTTCTCGGAATCGTCTTCTGGTCAAAAGACTTTTCACCGCTGCTTTCAAGACTTGACGAGATTGAAAAGGTCACACACAATTTGTTTTTCCATTTCACTATCACAGACTTGCCTGAAGATATTGAAGCCAACACCCCGCCGTTTCAGGAGGTGGTGAAGGATTTTATATTCCTTGCAGAAAGATATTCTCCTGACTGCGTCATATGGCGGTTTGATCCGCTTTGCATTACCGATAAGATTTCTTTCGGCTATCATAAAGAAGCTTTCAGACAATGTATGGAAATGCTGAAGGGACATTGTCATACCTGTTACATCAGCTTTGTAAATCCGTATTACAAGGTCATTAAAAATTTCGAGAGATATACATCGCATAGACTTTTAGACATTCCCGTGGAAGAAAAGAGGTCTTACGCAAAGCGATTGGCAGAAGTAGCGGCACGATACGGGATTAGGATGTATGCATGCTGTAATGATTATCTTCTGTCGGATGAAAGTAATCCACCATTACCCCTCTTTAAGAACACACCCCTAACCCCTCTTGATAGAGGGGATGACAGACCCCTTAATCCCCTCTTGATAGAGGGGAACAGTCCCCCTTTGGAAAAGGGGCTGGGCTCCCGTTGCTGCGAAGCATTGCAACGGGAAGTAGGGGGATTTTCAGATAAAATCCAGAAAGCCAGCTGCATAAACCTTAATAACCTTTCCAGAGTTTGGGGATTAGAAGGAATAGATTATGAAAAGCCTTCTCCGACTAGAAAGGAATGCGCCTGCACAAAGAGCATTGACATCGGAGCATACGACACCTGCCCGCATGGGTGCATTTACTGCTATGCAAATACTGACAAAGAGAAAGCCGTTGCTTTTCATTCGGCTTTCAACCCTGACTGGAATGCATTGGATACCAATATTGATGTGGAGGAATATTCAACAGCCATATGATTATCGGAAACGAAGACATAAAGGAATTAACCGCTGAAATCCCGGAAGGGCATAAACATCTGAGGACTACTGTAGTCCTGCAGGACGGGACAGAGTTTGTTTTTCAGGATGCCGCGATTGCGAATCTTGTGCGTGCGTATATCACGATTAAAACACATCCGACTAAAAAGAAAATAACCCTGACGTGCAGAAGACTTTCCGACAGAAAAGACGACTATGCAGAGTGGCAGCTTATTGAGGAGGAATAGGATTGCATGAATATAGAGAAAAGAAACATAGAGATCATTGATGACACTATGGCGGAGGTGTTGAGAAGAAAAACTCCTCAACAAAGACTTGCCATAGCCTTTGGCATATGGTCATCGGCAAGGAAACAGTTAACGAATTATTTGCGCTCTCAACATCCGGATTGGAACGAGGCAATGATTCAAAAAGAGGTTGCGCGGAGATTGTCTCATGGAATTGATAAGAGTCGATTTAGTCGGTTTAAACGGGTTACGCCTGTCGAAGAAACGCAGGCGAATGGAGCGTCGCCCGAAGATGTGATTATTATGAAAATGAAATATTACAAAGAAGGAGAGTCAGAAAAACATCTTCGCGATATAGTCAGCATGTTGAAAATATCGGGGGATGAGATTGACAGGAGTTATATTGAATTTTGGTCAAAGAAGTTAGAACTTGTAGACATCCGGAATGCAATTCTACAGAGATTAAAAAACATAGGATAAATAATACTAAACTAAATGCAAACCTATAACATTTATTGAAACGGTTCTGACAATAAGGAGAGGGCATGCTGTTTGAAACGCCTGAGGATACATATAACGCATTTCAAAAGTTTCTAAAGAAAGGGGAGCATAAGAAGGCATACCGCTGTCTTGAAAAGATGCTCCATGAATTCCCGAACGACACGGAGCTTCTTGAAGACATCGTTGACCTTTGTGTTTTCGACTGGAAAAAACTCGACCTCGGCAAGCAATGGCTGAACAAGCTCATAAAGATTCGGCCGTCATGGCTTGATTACATGCTGCTGGGCCACGTAGAAGCAGACCTTAGAAATATCAGCAGCGCAAGAGAATGCCTGAAGAAATCCAAAAGCCTTCAAAGAACCCAGCCTTTTTTAAAACTGAAAGGCAAAGAGCCTAAGGAGGCGTTTACAGAGCTTGAGGAGTATATAAAGTTTCAAGAATGGAATGAGCTAGCGAAGAAAACAGTCGAGAGTGAAAAGTTAAGAGTCAAGAGTGAAAAGAAAGAACGAGTACAAGGGGTAAGAAAGAGAAAATATGGGCAGGATCAAAAGGAAGAAATCAAAGACCTCTCGGAAGGGCATGATTATAAACCTGAAAATAAAGAATTGTCACCATGGACATCGTCTCCCGAGAAAGTCGAGATCAAAATACCTTCTTACGGCCTTACTGTTAAGACAGCGCCTTTTAAAGAAGCGATGTTCTCGCCTTTTCTCAACGGGAATATATCCCCTTTAAAGGAAACGCGCATGCTGATCGACTATACGCAGCTCGCAATTCAGAGCGGGTTTGACGAGCTTTTGTGCCTGAATGCGATAAACGATGTGGAGAAATACTGGTATCAGACAGAGACTGTCAAAAAGGCGCTCAAGCAATTTCACGGAAGGGCGCTTCTCTGCGACGAAGTGGGTCTTGGAAAGACGATAGAGGCCGGGATGCTGATAAAGGAATATCTCATGCGCGGCATGGTCAAAAATATTCTCATTCTCACGCCGTCGCCCCTGGTGTCGCAGTGGAAAGAGGAGATGTACGCCAAGTTCGGCATGGATTTCCTGACAACGGACGATTTTGAGTTTATGAGAGACCCGCAGGGATTCTGGAAGAATAAATTCATCATTGCGTCAATAAACACCGCAAAGAGCGGCAGGAACATGCCGGCCGTCATCGAGCAGTTTTTTGACCTCGTAGTCGTCGACGAGGCGCATCATCTGAGAAACAGGACGACCCTGTCATGGAAGCTCGTGAATCAGATCAGAAAGAGGTTCATATTGCTTCTGACAGCCACTCCCGTCCAGAACAACCTGCTCGAGCTTTTCAATCTGATCACGCTCTTAAAGCCGGGACAGTTTAAGACGGAAAAGGTCTTTAAACAGGAATATGTCATGAAGGGCAACCTGAAGGCGCCTGCAAACAAAGACCGTTTGAGGGAGCTGCTGCGGGACGTGATGATAAGAAATACAAGGAGCGCCATCGACCTCAAGCTCCCCAGGAGGTTTGCGACGACTTTAAGAATTGAGCCTACGGACGCCGAAAGGAATATTTACGAAGGGATCAGTGAATATCTAAGGGAGCAAAACCTGAAAAAGACGATGGTCAATCTTTTGCTGAGAGAGGCCGGCAGCAGCCCGTATGCATTAAAACATACACTTCTGAACATCGAAAATTCCTCCGCCTCTATACCTCCCTTTGAAAAAGGGGGGGAAGGGGGGATTTTAAAAGGGAGCGAGGGGCGACTTAAAACTATCCTTGATGCAATTGAAAGTCTTGACGATATCTGTAAAGGCAAGGCATTGATGGAGCTGCTCACAAAAAATCCTGATGAAAAGAAGATAATTTTTGCCCAGTACATCAAAAGCATGGATTATATCACAGACCTGTTATGGAGGAATAAAATACCTCATGCAACATTCAGAGGGGACATGCCTCTCAGGGAAAAGGATGCCGCAATTGCGAGATTTAAAAATGAAATACCGGTTCTCGTATCTACCGAGTCGGGCGGCGAGGGCAGGAATATGCAGTTTTGCAATACGCTCATAAATTTCGACCTCCCGTGGAATCCCATGAGGATCGAACAGAGAATCGGGAGGCTCCACAGGATAGGACAGAGCAGGGACGTATTCATATTCAATCTTTCAGTAAAAGAAACGATTGAGGATTATGTAATTGATATTTTGGACAACAAGATAAACATGTTTGAGATGGTCATTGGAGAGATAGAGCCGATACTCGGGAGCCTCGGAGAAGACAGGGATTTTGAGGATATAATTACGGAGATATGGCTGAAGAGCGGTGACAAAGAAAGCCTTAAAAGCGGTTTTGACACGCTCGGCAGCGATCTTGTAAACGCAAAGCAGGATTACCTGAATGCGAAGGCGGTCGACACCGAGATATTCGGCGAGGATTATGAGACATAAAAAAAGTTAAGAGTTAAAAGTTGAAAGTTGAAAGTTAAAAGTTGAGTGAAAAGAATAGAGCATGAATAAAACATTGCCGGAAGTTATTACAGACATACTGACTTATAACGGTTCACTTGTGGAGCCTGATGATGACGGCGCCCTTGAAGTTATTACTACACAGGAGTTGTCGGAGACTCTCGGAGTGCCGGAGCATGCAAGGCTTCGTTTTTCATACGACGACGCAGGCGATACGGTATTTGCATCCTACGGCTCTGATCTTTTCATCTCGTTGGCAAGGCTGTTTGAAGGCAGGGGAAGGTTTTCCCTGGCCCGCTTTGAAGCGCCGGCTCCGAATATGGAAAAGCTGTCAAAGACCCTGCCTGACAGGATTTCATTCGGCAACGCCGTCTTTCGATTCAACAAGGCCGAAGTTAAAGACGTCTCTTATCTATTGCTGTACTTTAAATACACTGCATTATCAGATGAAAAGCATGAAGGCGTTCTGCCCGTATTGATAAACTGCATGAATATGTCGACAATGCCTCTCACAGGGGGATCGGATGAGATCATTGAAGGGCTGAAGGAAGTTCTGCCCCTCTTTGATGAAGGGGTCGGGTTCCCGTTGCCGCGAAGCATTGCAACGGAAAGCGGATTTGCCGGGAGTCAGAGGGGGATTGGCATATTTCAGGCAGCATATTCGGCAGCCGCTAAAATGGCGCAGGAAAGATTGAAAAACTTTATCAGGAGTCTTGAGAGAAGATTACACCGGGACATTAAAAGGGTTTATGAATATTACGGGACCTTGAGGGAAGAGACCATAAAGATGATCGAACAAAACGTGCTCAAGCTTTCGATGGGCGATTTGATAGAGTCCGAGCTGAAGAAGGCGATGAAGCACAAGAATAAATTGTCAAAAGCGCAGGCGTTGAAGGATATTGAAAGAATAGAGCTTCAATACCTGGAGAAGAAAACGAAGATGCTGAATATGATAAATGAAAAAAAGTGGGATTTTGAGAGAGATGAAAAGACGGATAAGCTGCTCGCCAAGCTGGATACGATAGAGACGGAGCGGGAATGGAAGGTCCAGGACCTTATCGCAAAATACGCCCTGAGCATACGGATAGAGCCCGTTGCAGCGGTAGGGATAGAGGCGCAGACGCCTGTATTTCACATAAATATAAAAAGACGTCTTGCCTCGAGAGAATTTCCGGTGACATACAATCCCTTTGTCAGACAGCTCGACGACCTGCCGTGTGAAGCATGTTTTAACCCGCACGGAGGTTATTACGTATGTGACGACAAATTGCACATTGTCTGCGGCGACTGTTTTAAGACCTGTCCTGCATGCGGCAAACAGTATTGCACGGCGTGTCATAAGGACAAGTGCCCGAAATGCAGGAAGTGAACGGCTGCAGCTCACGGACGGGCCGGAATGCCGGTAAAAAAACGTGGGGGGTAAAAAGGGTGTGGTTATATGAGAGGTTGTAATTAATATGGAAAGGAAATTTATGCACGATAAAATTAAGAAGGAAGACAAGGACCTTCAGCCCGGTCTATTCGATACAGGATATGCCGAGATGTTTTGCGACGGGGCGTCGAGCGGGAATCCGGGGGATTCCGGGATTGGGGTGGTGATTAAGCTTACCGAAGAAGATGCAAAACGGCCGGGGAAAGACCGGACGTATGAGATTGCAAAATATATCGGACGTGCCACCAATAACGTGGCTGAATATTCCGCTTTGTTGGCAGGGCTTGAAAAGGCGAGGGCGCTGGGGATACGAAAGATAAAAATCTTTATGGATTCCGAGCTTATGGCAAGACAGATAAACGGGATTTACAGGGTCAAGAACGAGAATTTAAAGCCGTTATGGATCAGGGTGAATGATCTTTTAAAGGACTTTGATTACTGGAAAGTCACTCATGTCTCCAGGGAGATGAACAAAGAGGCGGACGCGCTTGCGAGACGGGGAGTAAAGAAGAAGCGGCTGGAACCCTGAGCAGGCATGGCTAAAAAACATCTTGAAAGCGATAGGATTTTTAAAAAATATACCTTGCATCTTCAATTTAACATGTATAATTATTTGGTTGATGCCAGGGTATCGCTCAATATGTTTTTTAGCCATGCCTGCTCAGGGTTTTTGAATGCTGGCTACGATTCTTCCGTATACATTTCAAACAGGGAAAGACATAAGGCGGCGATCAGGGGGCCGAGGATGAAGCCGAGGAAGCCTAAGAACTTTATCCCGCCGAGGACGCTGAAGAATACGAGAAGCGTATGAAGCTTTGCCTTGCCTCCGATTATCAAAGGCTTCAGGACGCTGTCCACGCTGCTGATTATCAAGGCCCCGAAAAGCAAAAGACCTATGCCCTTCCCCAGACTGCCTGACAGGATCAGGATAATGCCTGCCGGGCCCCATACGAGGAGCGTCCCGAAAAGAGGCACAAAGGAAGTAATAGCCATCACTGTGCCCCAGAATATCGGCGACGGCAGTCCCAGCGCCCAGAAGGCGGTCCCGCCGAGCGTTCCCTGCGCAATTCCGACGGCTACCTGTCCGTATACCGCCGCAACCACAGTATCTTTAACGCGCCTCACCAATTTGTGCCTTTGCTCCTCTGAAAAAGGCAGCAGTTTTTTAAGGTACTCGATAAGCGTCTCGCCGTCTTTCAGAAAATAATAGATCGTCAGGCACATGATGATGAAATTAAAGATGAGCACAAAGGTGTTCGCAAAGACGTTCGAAACGTGTTTAACAAAATATTCGCCTATCGTCTTCAGGGTATTGACGACGCTTTCCTGGAGGTTAAAGCCCTCAAGTATCTTTAACGACGACAGCTCCTGCAATACATTTTGCAGCCGGGGATACGACTGAATATTCGTGATCGTCTCAATGCCTTTTTCTTCGATGGAGCTGTAAATGCCCGTGATCTCGCCTGCGAGGGAGGTGACTATGAAAGAAAACGGCCCGAATATGACTATTAAAATGGATATGAGGGTCAGCAGTGACGCAGCCCAGGAGCGCTTTACGTATCTAAGAAATAAGCTGTACAGGGGATAGAACGTGATGCTCAGCACCATCGCCCAGGCAATCGTGATGAGGAAAGGATTCAATATCTTATAGAAAAGATACAGAAGGAGTAAAACAATCGCCAAATAAATTATTGTAGATAAACGTTCACCCTGCATTGAGCATCGCCTTTCTATATTTTTGGTTCTTTCTCATCTCAAATGGGTAAATTCTCCGATTTTGACTGACTGTCTTTTCTTCCCCTCTAAAAAGAGGGGATTAAGGGGTGTGTTTATTTTCAATCTATTAAACATTGTCTTTAATATCTTCTAAAGCCCTCTAAATACACACCCCTGCACCCCTCTTTTTAGAGGGGAATTCTTGACCCGCCATTCTTCTTTAATTAGAAAAGCTCATCTTTACCCACTCATTATGAGAAAGAGCCATATTTTTTGTCTTTCATTTTGCACTTTTCATTTTACATTTTGCAATGCTACCTTAATATTCTTCCGGGCAAGGCCCCGGTAACCTCGCCGTTAAGAACTACGGGCACGCCGTTTACAAATACATGATGAAGGCCTTCGGGCTTTTGAAAAGGATCGTTGAATTCCGCGCGGTCGTTTACTTTTTCAGGATCAAATATGACAAGGTCCGCAAAGTAACCTTTTGCAGCCGTTCCTCGATTTTTGATATTGAAGGTTTTTGCAGCCAGGCCGGTCATTTTGTAAACCGCCTCACTCAGCGTCAAAACCCCTTGCTCTCTCACGTATTTCCCTAACACTCGCGGGAAAGCGCCGAAGCCTCTGGGGTGGGGTTGCCCTTTTGCTGTAATGCCGTCAAAGCTCCTTGCGCTGCTGTCCGTGCCTATCATAGTATACGGCTGTTTCAATATCGCCTTAAGGTTCCCTTCATTCATCGAAAAAAATATCGCTCCGACCTGCAATTCCTCCTCGAAGAGCAGATCGAATATCAATTCCAAAGGCGCTTTGCCGGCGGATGCGCAGACGGATGAGATGCTTTTCCCTTCCATCCATTTATTTACGTCAAGGTTTACCGATGAGATCATTATATTATCCCAGCATGACGCTTCGGGATGCTCTTTGTTGATGTCTCCTGCAAGTCTTTGTCGTTCATTCTTCAGTCTCTCGATTTCTTTTTTATGTCCTCCTTCAAAGGCCCATGAAGGCAAGACCGCATCGAGGTCGGTGCTTCCCGCAATATACGGATATCTGTCGCAAGTCACCGCTAAGCCGCTCTCATTTGCAGCGTCGATCCTTTTGAAGACCTCTCCGAGCTTCCACCAGTTCTTCTCGCCGCTTGTCTTTAAATGCGATATATGGGCCTGGATCCCGGACTCATGGGCTATCGTTATGACTTCGTCTATCGCTTCTATCAGCCGGTCTCCTTCGCTTCTCATATGCGTCGCGTATATACCGCCGCGCCTTGCCGCCTCGCGCGCAAGCTCAATAATCTCCGGGGTATCGGAAAAGACCCCCGGAGGGTATATCAATCCGGTGGACAAGCCCTTTGCGCCGGCGTCGATTGCATCCCGGAGAAGGGCGGTCATTTTCCGCAGCTCATTTTCAGTAAGGGGTCTGTCGGTATACCCTGCGGCGGATGCGCGGAGATTTCCGTGCCCGGCAAGCGTAGCGAAATTAGCGGAGAGCTTCCTCTTTTCAAGAAGCGCAAAATATTCCGGAAAGGTATTCCACCTGTCTTTTACGCCGGTTTCTTCAAATTCTTTCTCCCTCTGCTCAAGCGCCGCGCCGTAAAGAGGAGCGGCAGACAGACCGCAGTTGCCGTTTATCTCGGTCGTGATCCCCTGAGAGATCTTCCCTTCAGCCCTGCCGTCTGCAAGCAGCGCAAACTCGGAATGCGCATGGGTATCGATAAAACCGGGACAGACGCAAAGTCCTTTTGCATCGATGACGGTCTTTGCATTGAAGTGAGAAAGATTCCCTATCTCTTTTATGGAATCCCCTTCGATAGTCAGATCGGCCTTGACGGGAACGCTGTCTCTATTTGAACCGTCAATAACAAATCCGTCTTTAATTAAATAGTCGATGCCCATGTCTTTATCTTGAAAATATTTCTTGAGAGTTTGGTTTAAAGAATACGTTGCCGGCAAAAGAAACGCAAGAGGATAAGATATGCATCGGCTTTCTCGTTAAATACTGTCGCCCGTCCGCTTCGGACCTTTATTTAATGTCCTTTCTCTTTTGATGCGCTTGCGTTGTGAAGGGGCAGACTTGTCTTTATCCTTCTCACTCAGTTTGACCGGGCTTATAACGGGCGTTGCCTGCGCGATGTATGAATTAATTCCCGAAGCTATTCCTTCCGCCAGCTTATCTTTATAAGACTCCCCGGAAAGCCTCTTTTCTTCTTCGTGATTGCTGATAAAGGATATCTCGATAAGGATCGACGGCATCTCGGCGCCGACGAGGACGTAAAACAGGGCATATTTGACGCCGAGGTCTTCTATCCTGCCGTAATCTTCTTTGAGCGTATTTACCATTGCGCTTTGAACGCTTGAGGCTAACTTCATCGACTCTTCGTTTTTATTTTTTCTGGCGAGGTCTTGAAGGATCAACTGTAAATCGCCCTGCATCTTCCGCATTTTCTTGAATGAGATTTTATTCTCACGCGCCGCTACTTTCATGGCTTCCGCGTCATTAGTCCAGTTCAGGAAATATGTTTCGACCCCTCTTGCATCCCCACGCGGGCTTGCGTTGGCATGAACGGAGATGAAAAGGCCGGCTTTCTTTGAATTGGCTATTTCGGTTCTCTCGTTGAGCGGAATAAATATGTCCTTGTCTCTTGTGTATATCACTTCTACTCCGTTCTTCGATGCGAGGATGTCGCCGAGTTTTTTCCCGACGTGGAGCACGACGTCTTTTTCCTGCAGCCCGTTCGGCCCTATCGCTCCGGGATCGTCACCGCCGTGTCCGGGGTCTATCACTATAGTCTTGATTCCGTCAAGGCCCGGCTCAATGATCTTTTCCTCCTTCTTCGAGGACTGAGCCGCGTCTTTTCGATCATACACATCGATGACAAGCCTGTAAGGGCGCTCGAGCATAAAGGCATAGAAGGTCTCAAGCTTCCGGACGTCGAGCACGACGCGCACCGTGTTTTTGTCGAATTGCGCGATGCGCACTTTCTTCAGAATGCCGTTTTCCATCGGCAGCGATGACGCCTTCTTACGGAGCGTGCAATTTTTCAAATCGAAATAAAGACGGTCGGGATCGACCAAGCGGTTTTGGATAAATTCTACAACACGGTCCGTCTCGATGACGACTCTCGTATGATTTTTATAGGATCTGGCTTGCAGGTCTTTAACGGAAACGAGCCTTGCGGCATCGCCATAGCTTGCAAGGAGCAGCACGATCAAAGGCGCTATGAAAGCCTTTTTCATGTTATATTTTTAAGATAAAAACCTTTAAATGTCAATTTAAAAGTTGAAGGGAAGGCTTTTATTGCCGGGCAAAGTTAAAATGTTTCTGATTTGGTTTTATCGCGATAAACAGTTTCAAAGTCTGCTTCATCCCAGAAGGTTATGGAAGGTATGTAGTTCATCATTTTGAAACGTCCCATATGCCGCTTGAGGTTGCCGTTTCAGATTGAGGGTCTGATTTTATTCTTTTTAATTTTAGAAGTCAATCCGGTTCATCAACCGGCTTGCCTCATATCCTGCTAATTCCACTTCGTTATTGAGCCTCTTGTACAACTGAGGATAATTATTCAGCAGGTCCTGTATGAGCGCCTCTTTTTCTTTGATTGAAAGCTCGGTGAAAACGGGTGATTCATCAAGTATGGAAATGAGGGATCTCCATTGCCTGAACAACATATCAACCTCCTATAAATTATTTCTGCAAATAATATGCCTGATTCAGGTATGCTTTATATTCAGGAGGTTACAGGCAATTGTTAATAAGGCTACCATGTGATTATGTAAGGCTACTTTACATGATTAGGGGAAAGTTTACATTCTATGATATAGAGGTTGGGAATTCTTCTTGAAGAAAGATTCCGAACAAGACGGAATGACAACTTATAGACAAACACTGTATAGGGACTCATACGCTGTATGAGTTTTAGATGTTGTATTTTCTTCTCAGGCTGTAGACCGAAGGTCTGCTGATGCACAGGACTCTTGCAACTTTTGAAATGTTGTTGTTGCAGTGCTTCATGGCTTCTATCAGCTTTTGCTTCTCAATAGTGCATCTGACTTCTTTGAGCGAAGTAACCTCTTCTATTTGCATGTTCGGCATTTCCAAATCCAGATCATGCGGCGTGACGGCGGTTTCTTTGGACATTACTATCGCCCTTCTTATCTTGTTGATGATTTCTCTCACGTTGCCGGGCCAGTTGTAGCTTTTGACGGCGTCTATCGTTTCAGGTGAAAATGTCTTGCTCAAGCCCATCTCTTTAGAAAATTTATTGAGAAAGTATCTGGCGAGTATTATCTTATCTTCGCCTCTATCCCGGACGGGCGGCAGGGGTATGTTAAAAACATCCAGCCTGTAAAAAAGGTCTTTTCTGAAGGCCCCTTTTGTAATGGCTGATTTGAGATCGGAATTGGTTGCGGCAATGAGTCTGACGTCGACTTTTTTCCCGCCGTTTGCGCCGATCTTTTCTATGATCTTATCTTCAAGGAATCTGAGAAGCTTGGACTGCAGGTTCAGAGAGAGCTCCCCTATCTCATCAAGGAAAATACTCCCGCCGTCGGCGTATTCGAATTTTCCGGCCTTGTTTTTGTAAGCTCCGGTGAAGGAGCCTTTTTCATGGCCGAAAAGCTCGGCCTCGAGAAGATTTTCGGGGATCGCCGCGCAATTTATCGGAACGAACGGTTTGTTTCTCCTCTGGCTTCTCTCGTGAATTGCCATCGCCGTTAATTCTTTGCCCGTGCCGCTTTCCCCGGTAATCAGTACCGGTATGTCGGTAGGAGCGACTTTTCTAATCATGGAAAAGACGTTCAGAATGCCCTGGCTGGATCCGACAAACTCTTCGTTGATGTCAAGATTTTTCCCTATCTTTAAAATATCTACGTCGACAAATTTGAGAACTTTGTATATATCCTCGATAGTGAAAGCTTCACTCTTCGAGACGAGTCTTTGGATGAAAGATTCCTTTTCATGCTCCACGATGTAATCCTGCGAATAAAAATTCAAACCCCAGCCGCACGCGTCGCATCTTCTCATTTTTTGAATATTTTTTTTCCCGCAGTACGGGCATGAAAGATCATCCGAGATATTTTCCTTTATGTAATCCCAGAGCTTTAACTTTGCGTCCCTGTTTAAATTATAGAACCGTGCGGCGACTCCCTTATCTTCCAAGCGAAGTACCTCACCTAAAATCTCAAATTCTCCGTGTCCCGGCAGATCATATCTTAACCCTATAATTTTGTTTTTGATGTATTGAGGCTTATAATCAATGAATCCGCCGTTGAGGCTGAGGGACGTGAAGCGCGCTCCTATTTCCGTAACCCCTTTGTTATTGATGCTGTCAGTTATTAAATGAACAGGCAAATCAACCTTACATCTGACGTCTAATCTCGCCATTTCCCACCTCTCACTTATAACCAATTGTTTTAATTAAGAAAGGCTCTTTTGAAGAATAACACAAAAAAAAATACTTGTCAACAAATTTTACACACAAAATTTATTGCACTATGAAAATAATAGGAAGGCGGTAAGGGCGAGATTAAAAAAACAGGGCGCTGTAAATTGAAACCTTCTCAATGCCTTTTAATGTGAGCCGTGAATGAGTATGGGCAGACATTTAACACAGACAAACAGCGATTCGTCTTTATACCGACAAGCAAGTAAAATAACCTCATCACTTGTGATTCCGCAATTGAGACACTTATGCTCCATTAGTACTCCCCGTTAATTTATTGATTTCATCAACAATTTTTTCAGGATCCATGTTGTGCATCGCAGCTCCAAAAGCGATTGTCTCCATATTGATGCCGGGACAAGTAAAACAACCGCCGCCGAAATATCTCTCTATGACCTGTTTGGCTCCGGGCACTGTTTTAATAACGTCTCCTATTATCGAGTTTTTCGTTATCCCGGTTTTTGTCGTCATATTTTACCTCCGATAAACCTTCGCTCACTAAAAAGACGATGTCTTCACTCTCAGTTTAATTAACAGTCTGAACATAATCTATGACTTGAATCATACGTAAAACAATAACGTGATATCAGGCCGATTTAATCGTTTTCAGCATATTAAATGCGAATAAAACAACCGCCGCCAATGATAGAAATGAAGATATTAATAAAGCCGTATTAAAGATCTGCGAAACATCTCCCCTTGCGACGAACGGCCAGCTTAGAGCCATTCCCGCAAGGCCTGCGTTTGCTATCCAGAACTGTATATGCATGATCCGGGGGCTGTAGATGTTCCTTCCGCTGAATCTCGGCAATATATGATAACCGACTCCGTAAATCATCATTGACATGAAACCGAGCAGGTTCAGGTGAGCGTGAGCCGTTATATAGTAACCCGCTTCCTCAGGCCATAAAATCATAACAATCCCGAGGACGGCGCCTGCCGCAAAATAAATAACGCTCATCCTGAGATACCATACGATTATACGCTCCATCTTCCGAACCTCTTGTTTTCAGTTTAGACGTTGAACCGAATTTTCAAATTAAATTTTGAATCACCCGACCTGTATGACGGACTTGACTTCGGGGACCTCCTTTTTGATGGTCTCTTCGATTGCATTCTTCAGCGTCAAGGTGGACATGGGGCAGCCTGAGCATGCGCCGGTAAGCCTTACCTTTACCACGCCGTCAGGCATGACGTCGACAAGCTCTACGTCTCCGCCGTCTCTCTGCAATAAGGGCTTTACCTTTCCTAAGACGGCTTCTACTTTCTCTTTTAACATATTCTCCTCCTTTAAAAGATTGAATCTGATTTTATTATAGTTATTGTGAAGATTTATTCTATGATATTCATCATAACCCGCCGTTGGACAGATGTACTCGAGCCTCATCTTGACACGATTCATTTTACAGCAGTATACTTTACTTACCCTAGGGGAGGCATCAAAGCCTGAGAGTCCCGAAGCTTCGGGAGACCCTCTGAACCTGAACCGGATAATACCGGCGAAGGAAAGGGAAGGCAGAACGACAACCGTATTCCCTTAAGGATGTCTGACAGGGAATACGGTTTTTTATTTTATGTAGCGTCGGGGTTTATCCCCGACGTAAAATCGCCCTCAATAAATGAGGGCGCTGCAAATGTCTCCTTGAAGGTGAAAGGCACTATCATATGAAAAAAGCAGGACAAACAAACACCGAAACTTCGCGCATCAGAGACATCCTCGCCAAATCCCTGGAGATGCATGTTTTAAATCTCACGGATGTGTCTGCGCTGCTTGAGCTACGGGACAGGGAATTATGGCAGGAGATTTTCGACGCAGCGCGAAGGGTGAAGGAAAAAGTTTACGGTAAAAGGATCGTCCTATTTGCTCCGCTGTATCTTTCTAATGAATGCATGAATGACTGCATGTACTGCGGATTCAGAACAGGCAACAGTAATGCCGCCAGGAAGACGCTGAGTGCGGAAGATGCGGTGGAAGAGGCGAAGCTGCTGGCGGGCAGAGGATATAAGAGGCTCCTGCTTGTTGCAAGCGAGCATACAAAGCTCACCGGTATCGAATATATCGAGCGGAGCGTTGACGCAATTTATAAGAATTCGGACATCCGCATTCTACATGCAAACACCGCTCCGATGAAAGCGGATGATTTCAAAAGACTCAAGGATTGCGGCATCGGCGTGTACCAGTGTTTTCAGGAGACCTATCACATTCCGACCTACAGGTCCATGCACCCGACCGGCCCGAAATCGGATTATGCCTGGAGACTGAGCGTCATGGACCGGGCGATCGCGGCCGGATTCGAGGACGTTGGAATGGGCGTGCTCCTGGGTCTTTATGACTGGCGGTGGGAAGTGGGCGCATTAATTGCTCATTGCAGAAGACTTATCAGTAAATACGGGTTCGGGCCTCATACGCTTTCCGTTCCGAGACTCCAGCCGGCACAGGGCGCAAACATGAATTGGAAATACAGGGTGTCCGATGATGATCTGAAAAAGATAACGGCGATTTATCGCCTCGCGCTTCCATACGTCGGGGTGGTTGTCTCCACAAGAGAGCATGCCCGGATGAGAGACGAGCTGCTTACAATCGGCGCATCACAGATTTCAGCAGGCTCGAAGACCAGCCCGTCCGGTTATATGCATGACGGCGACACGGAGCAGTTTGAGATCGGAGACACAAGGAGTCTTGAAGAAGTCATCGGAAAAATCGCAAGCCTCGGCTTCATGCCGAGCCTCTGCACAGCCTGTTACAGAGAAGGCAGGAGCGGAGAGAGATTCAGACGCCTTGCTGAAAAAGAGGCTATTAAAAACTTCTGCCGGGAGAATGCGGTTTTGAGCCTGAAGGAATATGTAGAAGATTGTGCATCAGGCGATGTGAAAGGACAATTACAGAAACTGCTGAATGACGAAATCGCAAAATGCACAAACGGTCTTGCGGAGAAATTCAATTTGATAGAGGCAGGAAAAAGGGACGTGCACGTTTGATGTAGGGGCGGGTTTGAAACCCGCCCCTACAATTATGGAACAAATATGAAGCTTAAACTGAACGGAACAGAGACAGAGATTCAGAGTGACATTACAGTCACCGGACTCCTCGAAACATTGCAGATTGAACCCGCACGGGTTGCCGTCGAGGTTAATTTGCTGATTGTAAAGAAGTGCGATTTTCAGGATCATGTCCTGAAAGACGGCGATTCAGTGGAGATAGTGAATTTTGTCGGAGGAGGATAATTTTAAATTTCAAATCTCAAATTTCAAATTGCAAATTTAAGAGGAGAGCTTATGGACGATAGATTAATAATCAGAGGCATTGAATTCAAATCCCGTCTCTGGGTAGGGACGGGGAAGTATAAAAATTTTGAAGAGACCGCGAAAGCCATAGAAGCATCCGGCGCCGACGTCGTTACCGTTGCCGTTAGGAGGACTAATATTTTTGACAGGAAGTCGGAAAATCTTTTTGATTACATCGACCCCAAGAAATACAAGATCCTCCCCAATACGGCGGGCTGCTGCACAATGGAGGATGCGTTGAGATATGCAAGGCTTGCAAGAGAGACAGGGGTTTCGGATTTGATAAAGCTTGAGGTTATCGGAGATGAGAAGACCCTTTTCCCCGATACCTGCGCAACGCTGAAGGCGACGGAGATCCTTGCGAAAGAAGGCTTCATTGTTTTTCCCTACATCAACGACGATCCGGTTATGGCATTGCGCCTTGTTGATGCGGGAGCTGCCGCTGTCATGCCGCTTGCCGCGCCGATAGGATCGGGACTTGGCATACGCAATCCATACAACATAAAAATAATTCTCGAACAGGCGAAGGTCCCGGTTGTTGTTGACGCTGGAGTCGGCACGGCCTCTGATGTTGCGATTGCGATGGAGCTTGGATGTGACGCGGTATTGCTGAACACAGCGATAGCCGGAGCAAAAGATCCCATTGCAATGGCTGAGGCTATGAAATACGGTGTGATCGCAGGACGCCTTGCGTTCAAAGCGGGAAGGATACAGAGGAAGTTATACGCGACGGCAAGCAGCCCGATTGAGGGAATGCTGTGAAGACAGTCAGAAGTCAGAAGTCAGAAGTCAGAAGTGAAAAAACAAAACATAGACTTTCGACTTTAGGCTTTAAACTATATTTAATTACCGACAGAAAACTCGTCACGCGTCACGCGTCACTCGTCACCGCCGTTAAAGAGGCATTGAAAGGCGGAGTAAAGGCGATACAGCTTAGAGAGAAGGATTTAGGCACACGTGATTTATTAAAACTGGCGTACAAGATGAGGGTGTTGACAAATAAATACGATGCGAAACTTTTCATAAATGACAGAGTCGACATTGCGCTTGCCGTCGGCGCCGACGGCGTTCAGCTTACTCAAAACAGCATTCCAGCCGACGCTGTGAGAAAAGCCGTTCACGCATCACGGTTTTTGATCGGCGTTTCAACCCACTCTTTGAAAGAGGCAAAGGATGCGGAAAAGGCCGGGGCGGACTTTATCACACTCGGCCCGATTTTCAGGACGCCGTCGAAATTGAAATACGGCAGGCCGTTGGGAATTGATACACTGAAAGAAGTTGCCGGTAAAATAAAAATCCCCGTCTTAGCAATCGGTGGAATTAAAAGTCATAGAGTGAAAGAAGTGAAGCAGTCAGGGGCTTATGGAGCAGCGATGATATCGGAGATATTCGGAGCGGAGGATATAAAAGAGAAGGCGCAGGAGATAATTGGCTTAATGTCACCCTGAACGAAGTGAAGGGTCTCGATCATAAATAAGCCGGGGTTCTTCGCTTCCCTCACAGAATGACAATCAAGAAAAAAGGAGATTTTATGACCACAGCCTTACAGCATACACGGATCGAGCTTGCGAAGAAAGGAATTATCACCGACGAGGTGAAGCAGGTTGCGCTTGATGAAGGCGTTGAGTCTGAACAGCTTTCAAAGGACGTTGCAGCAGGTCTTACGGTAATTGCACGAAACGCCTTCCATGACATAAAGCCTCTCGGCATCGGTCGCGGATTAAAGACCAAGATCAATGCCAATATCGGAACTTCGAGAGACAAGATATCTCTTGAGGATGAAATGGAGAAGCTCGACGTTCTGGTGAAGTATGGAGCCGACGCGGTGATGGACCTTTCCACAGGCGGCCCGATAAAAGACATCAGGAAGCTGCTCCTCAGAAAATCTTCCATTGCCGTGGGAACGGTTCCCATCTATGAGGCGGTTGTAAAGGCTGCCGAGGAGAAAGGCTCGATCGCAAAGATGAGCGTGGACGACCTTTTCACGGCCATTGAAGAACATGCGGAGCAGGGCGTTGATTTCGTTACCGTCCACTGCGGTCTTACGAGAAAGACAATTCAAACTTTGAGAGAAGACGGCAGGATACTCGATATCGTCAGCAGGGGAGGGGCGTTCCTTGTCGAATGGATGATATACAACGACAGGGAAAACCCGCTTTATGAAAACTACGACAGGCTCCTTGAGCTGTCAAGAAAATACGACCTCACATTGAGCCTCGGCGACGGGGCGCGTCCCGGCTGTCTTGCGGATGCGACCGACAGGACGCAGCTTGACGAGCTTTTGACCCTTGGGGAATTGAGAGACAAGGCCGTTGAAGCAGGCGTGCAGGTAATTATCGAAGGCCCCGGGCACGTGCCGCTCAATCAGGTTGAAATGAACATAAAAATACAGAAGGAGCTCTGCAAAGGCGCGCCGTTCTACGTCCTCGGCCCTCTTGTGACCGACATTGCGATGGGCTACGATCATATTGCCGCGGCGATAGGCGGGGCGATTGCAGGCGCGGCAGGCGCCGACTTCCTCTGTTACGTGACGCCGTCCGAGCATATCAGGCTCCCGAATATCGAAGACGTGAAAGAAGGCGTTATCGCGTCAAGGATAGCGGCGCACGCCGCCGATATCGCAAAAGGCGTAAAAGGCGCAATCGACGTTGACATTGAAATGGCTAAAAGGAGAAAGGCGCTGGACTGGAACGGGCAGATAGCCCTGTCGCTGAATCCCGACAAGGTCAGGCAGTGGCGCGCGGAAGTCCCGCCGACGGAAGCGCAGGTGTGCAGCATGTGCGGCGAATTCTGCGCCATCAAGACGGTCGAAGAGGCATTGAGGAAGAGGTAGCAGCTTATGAAAAAAAAGATAGATAACAATTGTCAGCTTATCCTCCAGAACATTGCGGAAGGAGTGGTTGTCATAAGTCTCGACAGGAAGATTATCTTTATAAACGAGACGGCGAAAAAACTTATCGGACTGCCCGACAACATCCCTGAGGGAGCTTTATGCAATGAAGTGATGAATACCGACCTCTGTACAAACAGTTGCCCGTTCAACACGATTGTCAACACAAGTTGCGCCTCTCACTTTATAAACATCCATCTGCGTAAACCGGACAGCATTCCGGTTCCGCTGTGTTTGAATGTCTCGCCTCTGAAAGACACTCAGGGCCGCAACATAGGCGTCATAGAGAATTTCAGACCCATGAGGGACATCGTTGAGATAATAGACTCGCTGGAAAAAAACAACGTCCTCCTTTCACAGGAAAAAAGCAGGATAGACTCCATCGTCAACAGCCTCGCTGACGGTGTTTTTACCACAGATGCAGAGCTGCGCATAACAAGCTTCAATAAGGGACTTGAGCATCTTACAGGATTAAAGACGGAAGATATTATCGGTCTTAAATGCGGAGAAGTGCTTCAGGCCGACAACTGCGAAAAAGACTGCCCCCTTTCTTACACCTTGAGAAACGGTTATGGAATGGCTAATTGCAAGGAGAGGATCGTAGGAAAAGACGGAACCACAATTCCCGTGTGCCTGTCAACCGCTATTTTGAAAGATCAGGCCGGAAGGAACATCGGACTGGTCGCCACAATAAAAGACCTTACCGAGACGGAAAGGTTAAGAAAAGAATTGAACGAGCGTTACCGCCTTTCCAATATCATCGGCGGCAGCAGGCAGATGCAGGAGATTTTTGAATCCATAGAGGCGGTGAGCGATACCGACTGCGTGGTGCTCATTCAGGGTGAAAGCGGCACCGGCAAAGAGCTCATAGCCAGAGCCATTCACCACCAGAGTCTGCGAAGGGATAAGCCTTTTGTAAAGGTAAACTGCGCTGCAATAGTCGAAGGACTTTTTGAGAGCGAGCTATTCGGTCACGTGAAGGGCGCATTTACAGGAGCGATCAGGGACAAGCTCGGAAAGTTTGAGCTTGCAAACGGCGGGACGATATTTCTTGATGAAATAGGCGACATGCCTGTGGCCTCTCAACCGAAGCTCCTGCGCATTCTTCAGGACGGGGAGTTTGAAAGGGTCGGCGATGTGAAGACGAAAAAAGTGGATGTGAGGGTAATTGCCGCAACAAACGTGGATTTGCGGGAAGCGATAAGGACAAAGAAATTCAGAGAAGACCTTTTTTACAGATTGTGCGTTGTGCCGGTAAATCTCGGCGACATAACATGGTACGGCGCGCTGGCGACGGGTAAACTTGACAAGTTAGGGCCGGGCACTCTCAATCTCTTTGCCTCGGCAGCCATCAACGACACAGATCCGGGTAAGGATATGTTTACCTTTGCAGTTGATGGAAACGGTGATGGAGACATCGCTGATGTAGGCACATTTGACAATCCGGGCACAGGCGCAGGGTTATTGTATGACGATGATCCAATGACCCCGGGCTCTGATGAAGAAAGTCACACAGGCTCTTCCGTCTATGTAGGCGCAAGATATGATATCGAATCCACAGGAACAAAGATAGGCGCTGAATATAACCACGGTTCAAAATTCTGGATAGGCATGGTTCCCGCAGGAGACGACATCTGGACGAGCAAGCTCGGCACAAGAGGCGATGTTTATGAGGTCTATCTCATACAGGAATTAAAAAAAGTGCCGGTTGCAAAAAGGGGCAAGGTATTCTTCAGGCTCGGTTACCAGTACTATAAATTCAAATACACAGGCAGCAATTCGTGGGTCGGAGAACCGAAGAAGATTTCCGACTTAAGCGCATCGGCGGCTGATTTTGCCGCAGGCAAGGCGCAGATGTTCATGCCGCTTGAAAAGGCACAGGACATTTATGCCACAATGGATGTACTGTTCTAAGCCTCTTTTTTAAGGTCTTTAAGGGAGGGGCGGAGGCCCCTCCCGAATTTTAATTTAATTCCTTTTCCTTCTACTGTGTGAGGCGTTCTGAATCCAATGCAGGTCTTTTTGCAAAAGCCCCTCTTTTATGCTATTTTTAAACATGCTTCGCTCTGAACAACTTCCGATAAGAGAGCAATAATTAAATTTTTGTGAACAAAATACAGATAAAAAACATGGAAGAATTTTATACCGGCAGGGTTGTTTATCATAAAACATTCGGAACGGGGAAAATAGTCCGCATCGAAGGGGCTAAGCTTATTGTGAATTTTATCACGGCAGGCGTGAAGCATTTGACGGAGACAGAGGCGGAAACCGAATTGTCGGAACCGCCGTCTCAACAGGAGCAAGCTGCGGAGGAGCAAGATATGGATATTGATAAATTGAAAGAAGCCTTAAGGGAAGCCCTATATGAAGAAGGATTGCTCGGAATAACTCCCATATGTATGACTAGATGAGCACCGTAGTATTGTTTCTTCTAAGGATTTATGGTTATCGCCCTATATCTATTGTTATTGGCTTCATTGGTCTCTGCAACAACCCCGTTCGCATCAGACCTTGCGATAATGTAATAAGCACCGGTTGCTATACCGGAAGGTATGGTTATGGCCGCGCTTCCGGTATTTGAGGAGCCGGCGGCAAGGGCCGGCACAGATCTGCTGCCGAGCTCTGTGTCTCCTGCATCATATGTGGTGTTTATTGAAAGATAAAACGTCGTTGTCGAGGCTCCTGATGATCCCCCGCCCTGGTTCTTTATCGTATCCATAACTGTGATGTTCGCGCCCCTGACTGCGCTTGAAGGCGCGTTTAGAGCGGATACTATAAGGTCGGGGCCTATCTTGATGGATTTGCTCTTGTTATTGTTGGTCTCGCTTGTCTCTGAAATAACATTATCGGCATCAGCCCTGGCTATGATGTAATACGTGCCGGCAGTTGCCCACGAAGGTATGGTTACGGACGTGCTGCCCGTACTTGAAGCCCCTGCTCCAAGCGCCGGCGCCGTCCTGCTTCCAAGATATGTGTCTCCTGCATCCCATGTGCTGTTGGTTGAGAAGTAGTATTTGGTTGTTGACGCGCCTGCCGGACATCCACCGTTGTTCTTTGTTGTATCCGTTACTGAAATGGTCTGTCCTGCGCCCCCTGTTGTCGGGCCTGTTACCGTAGAGATAATAAGGTCAGCGCCTGTCTTTATCGTCTTGCTCTTGTTGTTGTTGGTTTCGTTGGTCTCCGCAATTACATTGTCGCCATCCGCCCTCGCTATGATGTAGAATGTGCCTGAGCACGTGTTGGTAGGAACGGTTACGGTTGTGCTGCCTGAATTTGTCGCTCCCGCCGCAAGTGAAGGCACGGCCCTGCTTCCAAGATATGTGTCTCCTGCATCCCATGTGCTGTTGGTCGACCAGTAGAACTTTGTCGTTGAGGCAGGCGCTACGTCAGGACCGTTGTTTTTCGTTGTATCGCCTACTGAGATAATCTGACCTTCTCCGGCTGTGGCGGGAGCCGTAACGCTTGAGACGGTCAGGTCAGCGATTATCACAGGAGTGACAGACATAGTGGCGGTCATAACCGGGCCGGATGAGCTGATGCCCGTTATGCTGACATTGCTTGGACTGTTATTGTAAAGCTTGCTGTTGGGAGATGAGCCGTCCGTGAACGACGTTTTGCCTGCAGAGCCGGGATACGGATCTCCCGTATTTCCGCCGTTAATTCCTTTTTCAAGCTCATAGAGATTATCGGCCTGCACAAGCGCTACGCCGTAATGGTTTGAAGAGCAATTGGAAGGCGGATAACATTCGGCATTATTAACCTCATTAAAGTTTATGGTGTTTGAAATCTTGCCTCCGTCGATATGCCATATCAGAAGGCCGGCCCCGGGCAGTCCTGCGTCAAACCCTGTTTTCTGTCTGTTTTCAACAAGAAAATATTCCCCGGACATCGGGGTTCCATTAAGCATCTGGTAGACATCGGCGGCGGTTGCCGCCTGAGTAACAGGCTCATTGGTCAGAGTGCCGGAAACCAATGTCGGCGACACCCACCCGAGTTTGTATTTAGACCAGGCGTCCATATGGGCGGGACGGTCGCCGGCCTTTGTCACATAATTCCATGAACCGCCTGCCATCAGACTCCAGTATCCGATGCCCTCCGAGCTATAGTCCGTATCATAAAGGTCGGGCAGGCCGAGGGCGTGGCCGTACTCGTGTGCGAAAACACCCATGGTCTGCATCCCTCCCCAAAGAACCTCCGGCTGGATTACGTATTCGTTAACCCTTACTTTAATAGACGGATTTACAGCGCAGTTGTCATTTGTAATGTATTCGCCGTAGTGGCTCTGACCCCAATATAGGGCGCCGTTAAGACTCCAGCTATGAGACCATATGTCCGTTGAGGGCCCGCCGGCTTCCTCGCCCGAGCCCTGATGGATTATATTTATCACATCCGCATAACAATCACCGTCCTGGTCATACGGCGCAAAGTTAAAGCCGGCTGCATCCGCCTCTGCAACGGCTTCATATACAAAGTCTCCGGGCCACATGTCATTGCCTGATGCATCATTCTGCCCGTAATAGTCATGCGTGTCGGAAGCCGTATACCATCCTGAGACACCTCCAGGCCCTGCTGAAACGCTGAATACTCCATATGAAACTTCCTCATAATAATCTTTCATGCTGTAATTGCCCGTGCTGAAAAGAAGGTTATTAAAATCCGTAGTTGTGAAACCGGTCGCCGTATTGCTGAAATTGACGAGAAGTACCGGGATGTAATTGGTGCCGGTAGTTGCAGGAGCCGGTTGAGGCGTGTCCGTTGAGCTTGTCTTTGAAATACCGTCAACAAAAGCTGTTGAGCGTGCAGGCCCCGATGGCCTTATATGCTTAGGCGCGTTTGCAGGCGGGAAATCCCTCCCGACGATCTTTGAAGTCCTTCGGGGTATGCCGCCCGTTTCAATTGTCATGAACGTCCAGCAATTAATGCCTTCGTCGAATTCAACTGTGTATCCGTCTTCGGTTTCCCAGCCGTGGAGAGACTCATCTCCCCATTGTCTGGCCCTAAAAGTTGAGCCGTCGGGCTGGTTAAGTGTGTAAATGCCGGGAGCGGCAGGCACTGCATGGCCTGTAAGAGGGAAAGCAAAAACAATTATGGATACCGCCATAAGGATGCTCAGACATACATTGTTTCTTTTCATGATATAAGACCTCCCGGTTATTTATTTTGTGAGCTCAATATTTCTTATCCAAAAAAGACCGCCTCTTTCGTCGCCGATAAGCGCTGCTGTCGCCTTTATTTTCTTCCCGAACA
>JACRHB010000070.1 GCA_016217725.1 Nitrospirota bacterium
TAAATCTCACCTATCAGGTGATGTAGTTTTCCCCTCTAAAAAGAGGGGTAGGGGTGTGTAACAGAAAGAGCATAAAGGAAAACACACCCCTCAATCCCCTCTTGATAGAGGGGAAGTAAAAAAAATCGCTCAATTTAGGTATAACCTAATGAAGGGGGATTTATTAACTCGGTCCCGCCGCTTATTTGCCGAGGGCTTCTCGTATTTTTTTCAAAAGCTCGTCCGGGGGTAGAGGTTTTGATACATAATTCAACCCATTATGAATGATAATTTTTTTCCGGATGAAATCCGCGGGATAACCGCTTACAAGCAGCGCTTTTACATCCGGTTTCATTTCTTTTGCTTTATTGTAAACGTCCTGCCCGTTCATCCCGGGCATAATTACATCCAGCAGTAGAATATCTACCCGGTCCATGTTACTGATAAATTTGTCAACAGCGTCTTCACCGTCTACTGCCTCTATAACCTTGTATCCGGCCTCTGAAAGTATTTGCTTTGTGAGTTTTCTGACATCCGCTTCGTCCTCTGCCAGAAGCACGGTTTCCGTCGCTTTCTCTGAGTCGGGAATTTCTTCAGCCGGGGTTTCTTCAACTCCCAATTTGATCCTCGGGAGATAAGCGGTAAATGTCGTGCCTTTACCGACCTCACTGAAGCATGTTATATATCCGTTATGCTGTTTGATTATCCCGTAAGCTATGGAAAGCCCAAGCCCCGTGCCCTTGCCGACTTCTTTAGTCGTAAAGAAAGGCTCAAATATCCTGTCCTTCATCTTTTCGTCTACGCCTGTGCCGGTATCCGAGACTGAAATAAAGGCATATTCGCCGGGCTTGCCGTATCCGTATAGCGCCGTAAATTCCGTCTCCAGTCTTATATCTCCTGTCCTGATAGTTAAAGTCCCGCCGTGGGGCATGGCGTCCCTGGCGTTAGTGCAAAGATTAATTATGACCTGATCAACCTGGACGCGGTCCGCCATTACCGTCAGATCTCCGGACAGGGCCAGCTTTAATTCAATATTTTCACCGAGGATCCTTAACAGCATCCTGACCAGGTCTTTTATAATTTCATTAATGTTTACCGGCACGGGGTTGCTTATCTGCTGCCTGCTGAAGGCGAGAAGACTTCGGACCAGGCTGGCGGCCCTTCCAGATGAAGAGAGTATCTGGTCAAGGTTGATCTTTAAGGGATCGCCTTCCGCCATTTTCATCTTTACAATGTGAGCATACCCTATGATAGCTGTAAGAATATTATTGAAATCGTGAGCGATGCCTCCGGCAAGCTGACCTATGGATTCCATCTTTTGCGCCTGTAAAAGCCGGGCTTCGAGCTTTTTTCTTTCTGTAATGTCCTGTGCCACCGCAAGTATGCATTGCCGGCCCTCAATATCTAATACTTCCACGGACCAGAGCATTGTGAGCACGTCGCCGGTCTTTTTGCGGAAAGCGATCTCTTCGTTATTGATCATCCCGGACTTGCTGAGGCGTTCCATTATTTTATTGCGTTCTTCAGGGTCCGCCCATATGCCGAGCTCCACTGAAGTGCGGCCCATTACTTCTTCCTTCTTATATCCGAAGGTGCGTAAAAAGGCGTTGTTCACATCGATGAATCTGCCTTCTTTGATCGTACTTATTGCCATAAGCGTCGGACCCGAACGAAAGGCCTTTGAGAATTTCTCTTCCGAAAGCCGTAAGACATCCCCCGCCTTCCTGATCTCAACGGCATCTTTATCAATTGTCTCCGCCATCTGGTTAAAGGCTGATATCAACCCGCCTATTTCGTCATTGGAGCGCACCGGAACAATATCATGACGCCCGCCGCTTCTGAAGAGCGTAATGGATCTCTGAAGCCTCGATACCGGATTAATTACGAGACGGTTAATCAGCATATTAAGAGCCATTAAGATAATAAATATGATAATCACTGAAGAAATAATATTATCAACCAGCGTCTTCCTGCTTTCGTCATACATTGGAGAAGCAGAAACGGTCAGCCTGACATAGCCTATGGATATTTCCGGAGAATCCCCGGTTGGCTTAAATAATATGGCGTTATAAAAGTCATATGTCTCGTCAGTCTTTTTGTAAAAAGGACTATTGGAATTTTTAAAGTGGCTGATCGCTTCGGAATGCGGAGAGTCCCTTAATCGTTCAAGCGGGTATGCGTCAATAGCGTCCCAGATAGTCGAGTAGACCTGTACAAGCCTCACGTCTTCGCTGCGTACTATATACTCCGCCTTTTTTATCAGATCGAGGTTTTCCGATACAAGCCCCTCTTCCGCGGCCCTTGCAAGGGAATGACTTAACGCCTCTCCTCTTGCAATCAGTTTTTTCTCGATACCGTGGTGTGAGTCGGATATAAAATAATTTGCTTATGCACTTGACTGACCTATATACAACATATAGAAAAATCCGGGTAGTTTTCCATACCCATACATACTACATATTGAGGTTAGGTCAGTCAAGTGCATAAGCAGGTAAAATAATAGGTCCTTGCCGCGCCGATAATAATGATAATTAACGCGACACATATGAACAGCTTTGCTTTCA
>JACRHB010000067.1 GCA_016217725.1 Nitrospirota bacterium
AATTATAGTTAAGCGATAATGCTCAAAAAATACTGATTCTAAAAGACGTTAACTATAAATTTTAGGTCCATGAAAGATATAGTTGCATTTTAATAATCTAACGTTTCATAATGCAACTAATTTTATTTCTGCTTAGCCTGGGGCTTGTTTCTAAGTCTTGAAAGCCCTAAAACAACGCCGCCGATAATAAACCTAAAGACGGCAGTTAGCCACGAATTAACACGAATAAACACGAAAGAAACAAACCTTTTAAGATAAATATATATTAAACCGAAATGGTGATGAATAGAAAAGTCATAAGTTTCTTTTCATTCGAGACAATTCGTGAAAATTCGTGGCTAAAAAGCTTTTTTTAGGATAAATAAAAATAATATTTGCTTATTAACGCAATCTTGAAATCTCTTGAATTGACTTGAAAGCTTTTGGGATTTCTTTGATTATATCCGATGCCGTCAGGGAGTGCATCCCTTTCTTTTCAGCAGCCAAATCTCCTGCAAGCCCATGCATGTATACTCCGAGTATCGATGCATTCAATGGTGATAGCTTCTGTGCGAGAAAAGCTGAGATCATTCCCGTAAGCACGTCTCCGGAGCCGGCTGTTGCCATCCCTGGGTTGCCGGTTGAATTTATGAAAGCATTTCCCTCGGGAGCAGCGATTACCGTCGGCGCGCCCTTGAGAACAAGATAGGTTCTTGTTCTCTTTGAAAATGAAATAGCGGTATTTATCCTGTCTTGTTCTATATGGGCTTTGAGTTTTAAGTTGTCAATTTCGTTTTTCGTTTTTCGTTTTTCGTTTTTTTTCAATTCCGACTGCTGACCGCTGACTGCTGACCGCTGACTTAACAGCCTTGCCATCTCGCCGACGTGAGGAGTAAGGATAACCGGCGCTCTGCACCTTTTTAAAATACGTGTTTTGCCTGCCATTGCGTTCAAGCCATCGGCGTCGATTACAGCCGGAACGTCTGATTCGGTAACAAGACGGATTACGAGGTCGGGTATTTCATCGTCAGGAGAAAGCCCCGGTCCTATCGCAAGCACATCAAAGCGCTTTTTGAGCAATTCCAGTATCGCAGCGATGGATTTGTATGAAAGAGTGCCGTTACCTTTATCGGGAAGAGGAAGGATCATCTCCTCCGTAACCCTTGATTGAAAAGCATTGACAAGCGTCTCCGGAATGCCGATTGTTACGAGACCCGCTCCGCTCCTCAAACATGCCTTTGCCGCCATAAGCGCAGCGCCTGTCTTGCCCCTTGAGCCGGCTAGCAAAAGAACGTGACCGTAGGTGCCTTTGTGGGAATATTTCGGCCTTTGGGGAAGCATGGATGTCATGTCTTCTTTTTGGAGCAAGTTAACCGCGATCTTTTGCGATTTCAGTAATTTTCGGGGGAACCCTATGTCTTCAATAAATAACTTGCCCGTATATTCGGCGCCCGGATAAAGCAGATGCCCCATTCTGGGAAGGCCGAAGCTTACGGTATATTTCGCCTTTATCGCGCAGCCCATAATCTGACCGTTGTCTGAAGAAATGCCCGATGGAATATCTATTGACATCACAGGCGCCGATAATTTATTAACTTTCTCTATCACTTCCGATAAAGGATGCCTGACGTTTTTATTTAAGCCGGCGCCGAGAAGGGCGTCGACGATCATAGAGTTCGGAGTTGAGAGGTTGGAGTTAAGAGTTAAGAATTTATCTAGGGAAAATATTTTCACCCCGAATTTCACAGCGGCGTCATAAGTTGCTTTTGCATCGCCTTTCAGTGCCTCCGGCCTTGCAGTCAGAAAAACTTCTACGCTTCTTCCCTGATTATGCAAAATCCTCGCTGCAACAAACCCGTCGCCTCCGTTGTTGCCGCCGCCGCACAAAACAATTATCTTCTCATCCGGGAAAAGGTCATTTGTCCTCGATACAACCGCAAGCCCCGCCCTTTCCATCAAGATGGCGCCGGAAATCCCGTATCTTTCTATGGTAACCCGGTCTATCTCCTGCAGCTCTTTTGCGGTCGCCGCTTTTAACATTTTATTTTTAACCTCTTCTGCCGATATTTTCTGAATTTAATGACCAGTATAAAATACCGGTGTTTATTTATCAATTAAGACCTAAGTCGGTTGTTTAGAAATCAGTTGACAGGTTCCATATAAATCTATAAATTATTACCTGCATCAAAGAACTGATACTAAGTCGCTTTTTTACTATAATCCAGCATTCGACTGGAAAAATACGGGAGGTAAGAAGGATAATGAAAAAAGTAGTATCGGTAGTCAACCTCAAAGGCGGTGTAGGCAAAACCACAACGGCGGTAAATCTCGCAGCATGCTGGGGTGAGATCGGCAAGAAGGTTCTTCTTGTAGACATGGATCCTCAGGGAAGCGCAAGCATAAGCGTCGGCGTTATGAACGAGGGGAACGAGCTTCTCGAGGCGCTGCAAAATACGTCGGAGCTGCCCGTAGTCCCTACTGAAGTCCCCGGAGTTGATCTTGTCCCTTCCGGGATGGCGCTGGCAACCACGGGGCTATGGTTTACTGAAGATGCCGGAAATGACCTCTTGGCTCAGTGTCTCGAACAGACACGAGGCGATTGGGACCTTGTAATTATTGATTGTCCGCCGAGCCTGGGATTCCAAACTATGAATTCGCTCATGGCGTGCCAGCATGTGCTGGTACCGGTCGAGACCTCATTCCTGGGACTGAACGGGTTAAAGCAAATGGTTGCAGCCATAGAATCCTTTAAATCGAAAAACCGGGATATTAAGATAGAAGCCGTTATCCCCTGCCGTGCTCAACGTAGACGTCGAATCCACTGGGATATTATGGACAGCCTTAATGAGATGTTCCCCCGCAAAGTATCGCCTATAATCCGTGAAAACGTTTCTCTTGTTGAGGCCCCGCGTCACGGGAAACCCGTGATACTGACTGACCGCGTATCAAAAGGGGCGGATGACTACCGTATCGTTACGCTTTGGCTGGATGAAAGGATCTGTGAAATGCAAGATTCGACGGAAGACCGGCTCGTCGGCTTTTTACCTCAAAATAAGTACGAGTTCTGATTATTAATTCGCAGGGTCGGACAGAGCCGGCCCGACCCTGCGGCTTTTCCTTTTTAAATTTCTTCTTTATTTGATCTCCGGTCTCTCTATTTATTAATTTGCATTTTTATGATTAAAAATTATAAGATTATCACTCTTAATGGAGGTTGCATGAAGAGACTGTGGGCGCCGTGGAGAATAGAGTACATTCTTGATGAAAATAAACATAAGAGCTGCCTGTTCTGTGACATCTCAAAAAACAGCGGCAAGGACAATAAGACCGGAGATAGAAAAAACTTTATATTATACAGAGGGGAACATTGTTTTGTGCTGATGAATAAATACCCGTACAACAACGGGCATCTGATGGTTGTTCCATACTTCCACACGCCTACATTTGAAGGCCTTTCCGATGAGGTGTTGTTTGAGCTTATCAAAACGGTAAAGCAATCGACGGATAAATTAAAAAGGGCGTTAAACCCTGACGGGTTCAATCTCGGGCTCAACTTCGGCAAGGTTGCGGGCGCCGGCATGGAGTCGCACATGCATCTGCACGTTGTTCCACGTTGGACAGGCGATACCGACAGCATGCCGATTATAGCCGAAACAAGGGTGATGCCGGAGCATTTACGGAAAACCTACGGTAAATTAAAGAAAATTTTTGACAGGGAAAAGGTTTAAAGATATACTAATGTAATAAAGAAAGAATTTCCACTGACTTCTCATATATTATTATTAGCTTAGAGCGTTTCATAATAAATTCATGATCATGGTGTATTTCTTTAATTTAATGAATGAGCAATTAATTCATTCCTTCTTTTTTGAATAAAGTAATTGAAAGCGTGAAAATTCTTGGGTCTGCGACAAATTTATTGGGAAACTATTCCTTCAGGGAAGTCGCTGTTAGTTATCCCCCCCTTTAGCAAAGGGGGGATTAATAAAAGAAATGCAATTTATTATAAAATCTCCCCTAACCCCTCTTTTTCAAAGAGGGGGACATTGAAGGTTCCAACTTTTTTGTCGCACACCCAAAATTCTTGCTTAAATAGAATTTGTCAAAAAATTATGTTAAACTTAAAAGTTAAGTGCCGATAAGGGAGATAGTTTATGAAGGAAAAAGATATCTTTGATGAGATAATAGAGGTAGGCAAAAGAAGAGGCGTTCTTACCTATGATGAGATAAACGAAGCCCTGCCTTCAGAGTTTTTCACTCCCGATGAGATTGAGGATCTAATGGATCTCCTGAGCGATATGGGAGTCCGCATAGTCGATGAGGAACAGGCTTTACCCCTTGAAGAAGCGGAGACGCCGGAAGAGTATGAAAAGACGGAAGACCTCGTCCAGGCTTACTTCCATTCAATGGGCGACATCTCCATCCTCACAAAGGACGAAGAAGTTGATCTGGCTAAGAAACTGCAGGAAGGCAAGGCCATAATTGCCGAAATTATTCAGCCGCTTCCGATAACAAAGAGGATTGAGAATAATTTTGTCAGCGAAGATGAGATGCTGGAAGAGGATGAGCGCGCATCGCAGATAATGGATTTGACTTTATTCAGGCTTGAGATCCTGGTAAGAAAGGCAAAGCGCTTGACGGCCGAGATGTCTCAATACGGTGCCTCTTTGAAGTCTCTAAGGAATCTTATAAAAACCGAGAAAAGCAAAAAGAAGATAAACACCATGAAATTGGCGACGATGGAAGACCTCGCGAACCGTGTGCAGCTTGCCTTCAGAAAAATCGAGGGAGAGGTTGGAGTAAGAGTAGAAGAATTATTAGCCAAGTGGGAAAGGATAAGCAAGGCCCAGGCTTTTGTACTTGAGGCGAAAAATGAGCTGATAACAAGGAATCTCAGACTGGTTGTCAATATTGCGAAAAATTACGTGGGCCGGGGGCTGCCTCTTCTGGACCTCATTCAGGAGGGGAATATAGGTCTTATGAAAGCAGTGGATAAATTCAAGCATGAGAAGGGCTTTAAATTCAGCACGTATGCCACGTGGTGGATAAGGCAGGCGATAACGAGGGCGCTTATAGACCAGACCAAGACGATAAGGGTGCCCGTACACATGATGGAATTTTATAACAGGGTAACTAAGGCTTCAAGAGAGCTTACACAGGAGCTCGGCAGGGAGCCTACCGATGAAGAGATAGCTAAACGACTCGAGGTTGCAACCAGAAAGGTTGAAGAGGTCTTCAGGGCGATCCAGGATCCCATTGCGCTGCAGACACCGGTAGGCGATGAAGACACCGAGCTGGAAGATTTTATCGGCGACAAAAACAGTCCTTCGCCTTACACGGATGCTGAAAGCAAAGAGATATCAGGGTATATCAAGAAAGTGCTCGGCACGTTGACCCCCAAAGAAGAAAAGGTCATAAGGATGAGGTTCGGCATCGGCGTTGACAGAGATCATACCCTTGAAGAGGTAGGAAGGCATCTCACGATAACGAGGGAGAGAGTAAGACAGATCGAGGCAAAGGCCTTGAGAAAGCTGAAACATCCGAGCAGACTTAAAGCCCTCAAGGCGCTGGTCAGCTCATAAATATCCTTCAGCCGCAGATTTCGCAGATAACACAGATTAAATGACAAAACATAGCCACGAATAAACACGAAGTTGCACGAATAGAAAATTAAATTTCTTTTTCGTTCGTGTTATTTCGTGGCTAATAAATAATCCGCGTTTATCTGCGGAATCCGCGGCTTATTCATTTTTTTACTTCTGTCCCCACTTGCCCCCTATAAATATTTCCTCGCTGCTTTTCAGAACAACAGCGGAAGAAGTTGTGGGTTGAACGGAGATGACTTGTATCTTGCCGGTGGCCCTTTCTACGGGTGGGTCGGAAATAGTTGAGAAGACATCGCCTACAAGAAGCCCGTCATTTTTACCTTTATCGAGAAAGATAATGTTGCCTTCACCTGACATTTTTTGATTCATGTGTGTCTCTACGATATATCCTTCCATTTGCGGAGCTCTGACAACAACCGGAATGAGTGGAGATTCCATCTCCCGATAAGGCAGAAGTCCGTCGCCGACCTGAATCTCTTCGAAAGAAGATATGATCTTCGCCTTTGGAATGCTGCTGTCCGAGCCGATAATTTCAAGAACGCCCGTAACCCTTATTTGCTGTCCGAGCTTTTTCCCCGTTTTCGGGTGCTTGACTATCTTTATGTCCCTGATGGCAAAAAATTTATTTACAGGCTCTTCTTTATAAAACTTCAGATAAACAATATCATTCTCACCGGCGCTCTTGTGCCCCAGGGGTGAAGAGGACACTTCGCCGATGGATGGGAACATATCGGCTATCCAGCCGCTTGAGATATACAGGTTTTTGCCGACAATGTATTTTTTAGCGGATCCTTCAGGAAATGTAAAAACGGAGTTGGTCTCTGTCGGCTTGGTTTCACGTTCAGGCTTTAACCTGACGGTTCGTTTTTTCTTTTCAGGCGCAGGAAGGGTCGCTGACTCTTTTTCAGCTTCAGCTTCTTTCATTAATTCCTTCATGGAAGGAAGCATTATTTTATCCCCGGGATGAATAAGGTCCGGATTCTCAATATGCGGATTTACATTCCAGAGCTTGGGCCATAAAAAGGGATCCTGTAATTTATTGCCCGAAATGTCCCAGAGGGTGTCATCCTTCTGAATAATATATTCTTGAGGCTGTTCCGCGTCCTGGGCATAAACATAATGAGAGATCAGGAGAAACAAAGCCATGAAAGCAACATGCATCTTCATCATTTTAGACCTCCGCATAAAAGTATACCTTACAATATCTGAGAACGTTATCTGTGTCAAGCTTATTGAATTTAAACATTTATACGAGAGATTAGTCTGTGACCGGCGATACAAAATCTCAAGTAGTGTAATGTGCATTTATTTCTATATACTTTTTGGTCAGATCGCATGTAAGAACCGTTGCGCTTTTAGTCCCTGCTCCTAAGTTGATTGTAATTGTTGGATTCCTATTTAGAAGGATATTGCGGGCGATTTCCTCTTTATCGGTTCCGATCCCTTTGCCGACCAGTTTGGTTTTATTAATATAAATGTCGATATTGCTTTCGATAACCTCAACGCCGGAATATCCTATCGCCGCCATGATCCTTCCCCAGTTCGGATCACGTCCGTATATTGCGGTTTTTACGAGCATTGAATTGGCAACCGCTTTGGCAGCCTTCTCGGCGTCAGCTTCCCTCCGCGCTCCTTTTACAATAATCTCGATCAGTTTGGTTGCGCCTTCACCGTCTTGAACGATCATTTTGGAAAGCTCATGTGTTATGTCGTTCAAGGCGTCTGCAAACTTCCCGTAGAAAGGCGAAGTCCTTGTTATCGGGCTGTTTTGTAATGCGCCGTTTGCCATAATCATCACGGTATCATTTGTGCTCATGTCGTTATCAACGGTAATCTTGTTAAATGAGTTTTTTACCGCGTCTTTCAGCGCCGAATCAAGCGCTTGATGTTTTATCGACATGTCGGTGAATATGAAGCAGAGCATTGTAGCCATATTGGGACGGATCATGCCGGCCCCTTTTGCTATGCCTGTTATCGTCGCTGTTTTCTTTCCGATCCGAAGCTTCCTCGTTGATATCTTTGCAAAGGTATCGGTCGTCATTATCGCTGAAGCGACCTGTTGCAGAGATGAAGGGGACAGTCTCCCGACTAATTCCGGAAGCGCCTTTTTTATTTTATCAAGCGGAAGCGGCCTGCCAATGACCCCCGTAGATGAGGCATAAACGAGCTCAGGAGAGATACCGAGCTCGTTTGCCGTCTTTTCACTCGTTTCTTCGGCGTCTTTTAATCCTCTTTTGCCTGTACAGGCATTTGCATTGCCGCTGTTGATGATGATGGCCTGTCCTCTGTGGGAGTTAATGCGTTTAATGGCGAGTCTTACAGGGGCGGCTTTGATTTTATTGGTTGTAAAAACTCCTGCGGCTGCTGCCGGGGCTTCCGAGAATATCAATGCGAGGTCGTCGGTTCCTGATTTTTTTATCCCTGCAGGTATACTTGCAAACCTGAAGCCCGGAACAATAAATGCTTTTCTGTTCGGCGCCTTCCGCATCAGGGTGAAGGGGAAGATGCCGTCAGTCCGGTCGTTTCGTCGAAGCCATACATGATATTCATATTCTGTACAGCAGTGCCGGAGGCCCCTTTTAAAAGATTGTCGATTGCGCTTACTATTATCAGCGAGCCGGTTCGTCTATCGAGGGAAACGGATAAATCGCAGAAGTTGCTTCCCTTAACGGCCTTTGTAGCGGGATATAAGCCGTTTTTTAAGACCCTGACAAACGGCTCGCTCTTGTAAAACTCCTGATACAGCTTTTGTACGTCCGACAGCTTAATATCCTTTTTCAGACGCACATAAATAGTGCTGAGTATCCCCCTGTCCATAGGCATGAGGTGTGGCGTGAAGATGATTTTGATCTTCCTTCGTGATATCGAGCTTAATTCCTGCTCGATCTCCGGCGTATGGCGGTGAGTCGTGACTGAGTATGCCCTGACGGATTCGTTCACTTCGCAAAACATGAACGGCTGGGCAGGGCTTCTGCCTGCGCCGGACGTGCCGGATTTTGAATCCACAATAATTGAATTGGTATCTAAAAAACTTTTCCCGATTACCGGCGCGAGTCCGAGTATTGCGCTTACCGGATAACAGCCCGGATTTGCTATTATTGAAGATTTCTTAATCTGCTTCCTGTATATCTCAGGCAGACCGTATACGGCTTTTTTTAACAGGTGGGTATATAAATGGGGAATGTTATACCATTCCTGATATATCTTTGCATCCTTGATTCTGTAATCAGCCGAAAGGTCTATAACCTTTTTCCCGGCGTTATAGAGAAAAGCAACCGTATCCTGTGAGGTCTTGTGAGGCAGACAGAGAAAGAAGAGGTCGGCCTTTTTCTCCAATGAGCTTAAATCAAGAGGCTCGAATTTTAGATGTGGATTTCTGAAATTGATGAATACGTCCGATACTAAAATACCGGCTGAGCGTTCTGAGGTAACAGCAGTTACGTTTACATGCGGATGCGATGAAAGCAGTCTCAGGAGCTCGGAACCCGTATAACCGCTTCCTCCTAATATGGCGACTTTCAACATTCCTATCTCTTGGAGAATTGGAAGCGTCTTCTTGCGCCTTTTTGCCCGTATTTCTTTCTTTCTACGACTCTCGGGTCCCTGGTCAGCAGACCTTCTTTTTTAAGCTTCCCCCTGAAATCCGAGTTGACCAGCACAAGCGCCCTTGAGATTGCGTGTCTTATTGCCGAGGCCTGGCCGCTTACTCCGCCGCCGTTTACCCTTACAGTGATATCATATTTGCCGTTGACGGCAACAATATTTAAGGGCTGCTGAACGATCATCTTCATAGTCTCGAAAGGAAAATAAACATTGAGCGGTTTTTTATTGACGACAATATTCCCGGTCCCGGGCTTTATAGCTACTTGTGCAATTGATGACTTTCTTCTTCCTGTTGCGCCGTATTGAATTTCTGCCATATATTCAAAACTCCTTTAGGTAGTTAAAATTAAAGTCTCAGGTTTTTGCGATTTATGCGGATGCTCCGAAGCGCTGTAAACTTTCAGCTTTTTAAACTGCTGCCTGCCGAGTTTGTTTTTAGGCAGCATCCCGCGGACCGCCGACGTGATTATCCGCTCGGGGGATTCCTTCATAATATCTTTTGCCATCTTCTTCTTTATCCCTCCGGGATAACCTGAATGATGGTAGTATGCCTTTTTTTCAAGTTTGTTGCCCGTAAGCCGAACCTTACCTGCATTTACAACTATAACAAAGTCGCCGGTATCTGCATGAGGTGTAAAAATAGGTTTGTTTTTGCCTCTCAAAATTGATGCAATTTGTGAGGCCAGCCTTCCTAAAACCATACCGTCGGCGTCGACAACATGCCATTTCTTTACTACGTCTGTATCTTTAGCAAAAATAGTTTTCATATTCCCTCTCAAGAATGGAGACCGAAATTTAACTAATCAAACATGATAATTTATAATGCTTTTAATTGTCAATACGGGGACAATTAAAAAACAGTAAATAATAACGGACGGACGATGTTGCAGGCTTAAGCCCTGTCACATGAACGGTGGGATAATTTTTCCCATACGCTTGCGTCCAGCTCGTTAATATATTCATTAATGGAATAGATTCTTCTGCAATCCATGCAGTGCAGTTGAACTGTCTTTCAGCCGATTTTCAGGTTTAACTTGCCATTACATTCTTTACATCTAACCGTTGATTCTATTGTCATTCAATTACCTCTCAAAAATTATAATACAAAATTGGGTGAAAAGTGAAATGAAAAATTCAATAATAAAGCATTCACCACGACTTTGTAATATTACTTGATTTTTTACGGCTAAATTTGTTAAAAAATAAAACACTGTAATTTATTTTACTATTTTGTTTTTCAATTTTTATAAAATATTTTAATATTATTTAACTTGCTTATAAACCTATAAAGGTAGAGAGGCTGCTTGAGTGCCGGAGAAATTCTTTCTAAAAAACTAAATTTTGTTGATGTGTTAACTATAAGGCCGTAATTACTTTTTTCGTTTATTATTAATCTTTGACAGGAGAGGCGCTTGCAAAAGTCTTTATTCGTCATTCCCGAGGTAGTAATCGGGAATCCAGTTTCTTTGAAAAACAAAGACTTCCGGATACCCGTTTTCACGGGTATGACGACACAAGTCATTTTGCAGGGACTTTTGTAAGAGCCTCAGGATATAAAAGACTTCGGCATCAAGAGATATAAAAAGACAAAAGACGATGTTGCTCAAAAATAAGACAGTTATTATCAGCGGCGCTTCAAGAGGGATAGGCAGGGCTATTGCCGTCGAATTAGCGGGCGCAGGCGCTAACGTGAGTTTCAATTTCTTGAAAAATAATAAAGAAGCGGCAGACCTCGAAAAAGAGATAATAAATCTGGGTGTTAAAGTTAAATCATTTCAAGTTGATGTAAAAAATTATGACGCCGTCAAATCATGGGTGGAAGATACAAAGGAATTATTCGGCGGAATAGATATTGTAATAAACAATGCCGGAATAATTAAGGATAAGGCGCTGGCCCTGATGGAGCCGGATGATTGGCAGGAAGTTATCAACACCAATCTGGAAGGAACATTCAACCTCACAAGGGCGACAATCGTATCGCTCATAAAACAGAGGAGCGGCGTGGTCGTCAACATCGCCTCCGTAAGCGGCATTACGGGCATGTCCCGGCAAACAAACTACTCAGCCTCAAAGGCAGGGATAATCGGTTTTACCAAAGCTCTTGCCAAAGAGGTCGCGGCTTATAACATCAGGGTAAATGCAGTAGCTCCCGGCTTTATAGAGACCGATATGCTTAAGAATTTTACAGATGAATATAAGAATCAAATAAAAAAACAAGTGCCCTTAAACAGACTCGGCAGGCCGGAAGAAATATCAAAGATGGTCAAATTCCTGGTCGGCGATGACGCAGGTTACATTACAGGGCAAACATTTGTAGTAGACGGCGGTTTGAGCATTGGTTGAAGATTTCATGATTGCTTTGTCATCCCGAACTTGTTTCGGGATCTAAAGAGAGATGCTGAAACAAGTTCAGCATGACAATTACCGGAACAGAGTTAGCTATGAAAAAACGAAGAATTGTAATAACGGGGCTCGGCGTAATCGCGCCGAACGGCACCGGCAAGGAAGAGTTCTGGTCTGCTTTGAAGGAAGGGCGTTCGGGAATAAAACCCATTAAACGCTTCGATACGGATGGATTTAAATGCAAGCTGGCCGGTGAGATCGATGACTTTCAGCCCGCGTATTTTTTAGGGCTTAAAGGGCTGAAGGGTCTTGACAGGACGGCGAGATTGTTGTGTGCAACTGCAAAATTGGCGATAGAGGACGCGGGTCTTGATATCAACCATAACAATACCGATGATTTCGGAGTTTGCACCGGAACCACCCTGTCTTCTCTTTGGAACATCGCGGAATTCGGCAAGGGATTGATAGAAGACGGCCCTCTTTTCACCGATGCTTCCCTCTTTCCCGGGATGGTAATAAACGCCGCCTCGAGCCAGGTTTCGATCCGGTTCAACATTCAGGGCTTTAATACCACCATTTCGACCGGTTTCAGCTCAAGCATCGACGCATTGGATTACGCTATGGATTTCATCAGACTCGGAAGGATTAAGGCGGTTTTGGTAGGCGGAGTGGAGTGTCTTTCATTAGCTAATTTTATCGGATTCCATCGATTGGGTTTTTTTGCGGGAATTAAAGGCGAAGAGCTGTCCTGCCCCTTTGACAAAAGAAGAAACGGCATTATTTTGGGCGAAGGGGCGGCGGTTATTGTAGTGGAAGACGAAGAATATGCCAGAAGCAGAAAGGCAAATATCTACGCCGAGGCTAAAGATATAGGCAATTGTTTCGGAGCATATAAGATCGGCAAGTACGATCCGGAAGCGAGAGGCTTAAAAGAAAGCATGAAAAAGGCGATAAGCAATTCCGGATTAGACATTACTGATATAGATTACATAGGCGCTTCGGCAAACTCCGTCCCCGAGCAGGACAGGCTGGAGACTAAGGCAATAAAAAATGTTTTCGGCAGATATGCTTATAACATTCCGGTGAGCTCCATCAAATCAATGCTAGGAGAGACCTTCAGCGCAGGCGGTTTATTCCAAATCGCCTCTGCTATCGGCAGTATGGCCGACGGTTTCATACCGCCAACTATCAATTATCAGATAAGAGATGACAACTGCGACCTTGATTATGTTGCCAATAAATCACGGACTGCAAGAATAAACAACGTGCTGATCAATAATTACGGGCCTGGTGGATGCAATGCGTCGCTGGTTATATCGAGATATCAACATTAAGGAGAATATATGGCAAACAATTATGAGGAAGAAATAAGACAGTTGGTTTCTATGGTGACGGAGGTTCCTGTTGAAAAGCTTACCGCTGATGCGGATTTCTTCAAAGATTTAAACATAGATTCTTTAAAAGCGATTGAAATTGTGGCTGCTTTTGAAAAGAAGTACCGTATCATCATACCCGAGCAGGAAATACCCAAGATAAGAAATATCAGAAAAATAGTCGAATATACCGAACCCCTGAAAAGGACTGCATGAATTGGGACCAAGAAAAAATCAAGTCCATCCTGCCTCAAAGGGAGCCGTTCCTTTTTATCGACGAAATAATCGAGATTGACGGCGCTGAAAAAGTTGTAGCAGTCAAGCATATCAAACCCAATGAAAGCTTTTTTGAGGGACATTTCCCCGGGAAGCCCATAATGCCGGGCGTCCTGTTGATTGAAGCGATGGCTCAGGCTTCAATAATTCTTTATTCCGTAGCAAAACCCGAGATAGTCGAAGCACATCCTGATTATTATTTAGGGAAAGTAAAAGCGGAGTTGTTATCTCCCGCATATCCCGGGGATAAGCTTATCATTGAAACCAATAGAGTAAAGTTTTTGGATAATGCTGCGATTACGGATTGCGTGATAAAGGTGCGCGATAAGATTGCGGCAAAGGCAAACCTTGTATTCAGTATTCAGAAGAAAGAATGAACAATAGAAGGGTTGTAGTCACCGGTTTGGGGGTTGTCTCATCCGTAGGAATAGGCAGGGAGGACTTCTGGAAAGCCGTTTTGCAGGGCCGATCCGGTATAAGCAGGGTATCTTCTTTTGACACCGGCGAATTCAGATGTCACTATGCCGGTGAAATAACAAATTTTCATCCGGAAGAATTCATCGATAAAAGAAAGGTTCGGTACTTTGGTCGCACTTCACAGTTGGCTGTTGCAGCGGCTTCTTTGGCTTTGGAAGACGCGAACCTGCCTCTAAAAAACATCCGTCAAAAAAGGACGGGAGTCATTATGGGAACCACGATGGGAGAAAAACCACAGGAGGAATCCATTGATGAATGGGTTAAGAAAGGACCCGACAGGATAAGCAGGATAAAGATATTGCAGTCTTCGGCTAATAATATTCCGGCAAATATCTCCATCCATTTTAAAATCAACGGGCCGAATTTTCTGGTCCCGACGGCCTGCGCCGCCGGAAACTATGCCATAGGTTACGGGTACGATTTAATCAGAAAAGGGGACCTGGATTGCGCGATAGTGGGAGGCTCCGATGCGTTTTCAAAACTTGTATTCAGCGGGTTTCATAGAATATACGCAATGTCACCGGAGAAATGCCGACCGTTTGATAAAAACAGGAAGGGAATGATGGTCGGCGAAGGAGCTGCGATTCTTGTACTTGAGCCTTTGGACGCCGTATTAAAAAGAGATTCAGTCATTTATGCTGAAATTGCCGGCTACGGCCTTAGCTGCGATGCCTACCATATGACGGCCTCTCAGGTGGACGGCATCGAAAAGGCAATAAGAAAGGCATTAAAAGACGCGGATATTAAAAAAGAAGAAGTTGATTATATAAACGCACATGGCACCGGCACCCAGGGAAATGATAAAAATGAATGCGCCGCCATTAAAAAAGTATTCAGTGAAAATTATAAAGCTGTTCCCATCAGCTCGATAAAATCAATGCTTGGGCATCCAATGGGCGCCGCTTCCGCTATAGAAGCCTTGACCTGTTGTCTTGTTGTCAAGGACAACATTATCCCTCCGACAATAAATTTTGAGACGGCAGATCCGATTTGCGATATAGATTGTGTGCCGAATAAATCAAGAGTAAAGAGAGTGAATATTGCCTTAAATAACGGTTTCGCCTTCGGCGGCAATAATTCATGTTTGGTGATAAAGAAGTTCCATTAGAAATTATGGCTAAAGAAAAAAGGATAGTTATTACGGGCATAGGTCCGTTGGCGTCAACAGGGATCGGCAAAGACGCTTTCTGGGAAGGTATCCTCCGGGGAAGGACCGGCTTGAGAACAAAGGAAATAAAAATCAAAGAAGAGTTGTGGGAGAGTTTTTACGCCCATACGATCGAGGGGTTCGACTTTGCCGAATTTAACGTAGACGAAAGCGCGCTCGCTTATATAAGAGATTGGAAAGAGGGAGACGACCTCCCCGTAGACTTATATTACCTGATTGCGGCGGTCGCCCTTGCGTTAAATGACAGCAAGTTAAGCTGCGAAGATGAGGAAAACGGCATAGGGCTGGTTTTAACACACGAGAACATGGGGCTTATGGACTTCGTGCTTAAACTCAGTCATATGGCATTTGATTCGCTTAACAGTAAAACGACTTCATCCGTTCCCAAAAAACAATTCTATGAAGAGCTGTACCGAGGCGGGCTTAAAAGCGGGTATGACGTGCAGACCTTTATGACTCTTTTTCATGTCGCCAGGATATTCAACATACATAACTACTCCCTTTTCATAAACAATGCCTGCGCCTCGGGTTTGTATGCGCTTGAGTCGGCAGCACAAATGATTAAATGCGGGCAAAGCCCGGCAGTTGTCGTAGCGGCATCCGATTATACCGAGATATACAAATACCTATGGTTCAGGGACATAGGCTTGTATTCGTCAGACGGCAGGATCAAGCCGTTTTGCAGCGACAGCAACGGGCTGGTCTTCGGGGACGGAGGCGTCGGTATAGTCATGGAGGACATGGAGCACGCCCTGAAAAGAAACGCCGGTATATATGCCGAATACCTCGGAGGAGGGTTTCACCTGGAGGGTTGGAAGGTGACCACGCCGCAAATCGGGAGCGGTTCATATCAGAAGGCGATTTCCAGGGCGCTTAAGACAGGCAATATCGGCAGCAATGAAATTGACTTGATCGTCCCTCATGGCGTCGGTTCTCAAGCCATAGATTACTATGAGGCAAAGGCCATAAATGACGTTTTCGGCGCAGATTCCAGGAAACCGCTGATTACCGCTTTTAAACCGTATGTCGGCCACAACCTGGGCGGCAGCGCGCTGCTGGAAACCGCCATTCTCCTGCTTGCAGTCAAACATGGGGTAGTTCCGCCAACATTGAATAACCTGAATCCGAACCCTTTGTTCAATATATCTACGGTTAGTGAAAAGGTTGAAATGAAGCTTAATACAGTAATGAAAATATGCTGCGCTTTTGCGGGTTATAATGCGGCGGTGATATTCAAGAGGGTAAATTAGCATGTCGAATAAGTACGATTACGATGCGGTCATCATAGGCGCGGGAATAAGCGGTCTGGTCTGCGGCTGTTATCTGGCAAAGGCGGGGATGAAGGTTTTGATCGTCGAGAAGAACGCCAAGCCGGGAGGCTATTGCACGTCGTTCACGCGGGGAGGGTTTCATTTCGACGCGTGCGTGCAATCCTTAAGCAGCTTAAGGGATGATGGAAATATCAGAACGGCCCTTAAAGAATTGGAAATCGAGAGCAGATTGGGTTTTAAAAGATATGATCCATCAGATATTATCGTAACCCCCGATTTAAAGATTCACTTGTGGAATGATCTGGATAAAACGATCCAGGAATTTCAGCATTACTTCCCGAAGGAAGCAAACAGGACAAATGAATTTTTCAGCTATCTGAAAAATATCGAAGGGATTTCATTCAGCGCATTAAGGTCCATTACGTTTCAGGATTTGCTTGACAAATATTTTACCGACAATAACCTGAAATCGATTTTTTCTTTTCTCTTGTTAAGCAACTCCGGTCTGCCTGCAAATAAAATATCTGCCTTTGCCGGAGCCGTTGTTTGTAAAGATTTTATCTTGGATGGGGGATATTACCCCGATGGCTCCATCCAGTCTTTTCCAGATATTCTTATGGAGCGTTTTATAGAGTACGGCGGGGAAATACTGCTTCCCTGCCGGGTTCAGCGAATAAGTGTTGAAAATAATAAAGCTGTCGGCATAACTTTAAAAAAAGAAAAATATCTTTCTTCCGAATTCGTCATTTCCGGCTGTGATGCGACCCAAACCTTTCTTTCTCTTTTAGGACCTGGATCGATGGATGATGAGACAACAAGCTTACTAAGTAAAATGACGACTTCCTTGTCCTCATTCATTTTATACTTGGGAACCGACGGAAGGATAACCGATGTGCCCTTGGATTCACTCGTTTTGTTCCTTCCTCATTATGATATTGATGCGCTTTATCATTTAACGGCCAACGGCCCGGTAGATCAAATTGATTGGTTTACAGTTCGTGTGTCGTCCGGCAAAAAAAGAGTCCTTATGCATGTCAACGTGCCTTTTCAAAGTGATGTATATTGGAATGAGAACAAAAAAAGACTGATTGACGTTTTTATAAGTAAAATGGAAACGATCATACCGGAATTATCATCACATATCTTATTTAAAGATGCAGCAACCCCTAAGACCTTGCAGAAATGGACTTTGAACCATAGAGGCGCAGCTTTCGGCTGGGACTGGACGCCGGCGCAATTTGCTTTAAAAGGACTGTCTCAAATAACATCTATACGTAATCTATATTTGACGGGTCATTGGACGACTCTTGCGCAGGGGGTCAGCGGTGTAACCTATTTAGGACGAAGGACGGCCAAGTTTATATTGAACAGAAAGGATTCCTTATCTTAGTAAAATGAACTTATTTGCTTTGTCAGGGTTGTTGATAGTAGTTACAAGCATAGCGCTGCTTTTCGTCATTATTCTGTTCGGAAAGACAAAGCTCCACAAGATATGGGCTGTTATGAATCTGGTCGTTGCTATCTGGGGGGCGGGTTCATTTCTCGTGGGGCAGGCTGATAACCCGGAAGCAGCTCTGTTTGGATGGAGAGTCGGGCTTGGAGGCGCAACGTTAATTTCCGTTTTCTTTTTCCATACAATATGCGTATTTGGGAATCTAAAACGACGGAAAACACTTTTTTATGCATATAGCCAGGCTATATCATTTGTCATTCTCAGTATAACAACAGATAAGGTTTTCACCGGTTTTCATCTGGTCTTTAATTCACTATATTACAACAAAGCAAACGCCCTTTATTCCATGCTATACATTAATTGGGGGATAGTGGCAATACTCGGCTTTTATGAATTGTACAAAATATATATAGAAGGGAGTGGGCTTAAACGCGCTCAAGCCCTATATATGCTCATCGGGTTTGGGACCGGTTTTGCCGGTGGCGCACTAACCCTCTTCCCCGCATTTGGGATAAGTCTTTATCCGGTCAGCAATTTCAGCATTCCTTTATATGCCTGTATCGTTACCTACGCCATATTTCGTTATCACCTTATGGACATTACCATCGTCTTCAAAAAAACCGCTGCTTATTCCCTTGCCGCAGGCATTTTGACCAGTGTTTTTGTCGTCCTTGTCATTTCCATGACGAAATATTTATCCGATTTGGTAGGCATAACTTCCCTGACAATCACGGCCGCTGCCGCGGTGACAATCGCCATACTTTTCAACCCCCTCAGAAACAGGATACAAAAAATCATCGACAATATCTTTTATAAAAAGACTTATGATTATTACGCTATAATCCAGCAGGTAAGCTCTACCCTGACCTCGATGTTTGATTTGAATAATATATATAAATTCATCGGCAATACCATTTATGAGGCGCTGGGATTGAAGAGTGTTTACTTGCTGGCGGCCGTGACGGGCGGAGACTACAATGTCGTTTATCACACGTTATATAAAAAGGAAAAAAGCAAAAAAAGTGAGCCTGAAAAAGAAGAAGGGATCAGGACGATCGGTTGCGATGGATTGAATAAATTCTTTTCCGCATCAAATGATATTTTAATTAAGGACGAGCTGCCGAGGGTTGAAGACATCATCGGCATGCCGGCCGCAGGGCAGATCAAAAAAGAGCTTGAGCTTTTCCAGGGCGAGGCGGCAATGCCCGTTTTTGTCGATAACAAGCCGACGCTCATACTGATTATCGGGGGAAAAATATCGGGCGACGTGTTCACCAATGAAGACATCAACCTGCTCAAGACCATTTCAGACCAGACCGCCATCGCGGTAAAAAACGCCAATCTCTACAAGGACAAGCTTTACACCGAGAAGCTTGCGTCGATAGGCATGATGTCCGCGACCTTTGCCCATGAAGTCAGAAATCCCCTCACCTCGTTAAAGACCTTCGCCCAGTTGATGCCCGAGAAATACAACGATACGGAATTCAGGGATATTTTTTCCAAAATCGTCGTCGGTGAAATAGAAAAGATAGACGGTCTTATAAGCGACCTTCTCGACTTCTCCTCCAAGAAGAAATCGACACGGATGAACAACTTCAACCTTACGGAATTGCTGGACGGGATAGTCAATCACGTTAAAGACAAGCTCGAGTTCGAGCAGTCGGGGATTACCGTAGAAAAAAATTATAATGGAAGCGCGGTTAATATGACGGGTGACGCGGCGAAATTGAAACAGGCCTTCGGAAATATAATAATCAACGGCTGTCAGGCCATGCACGGAGAAGGAACGTTGAAGGTCGATATAAAGCCGGCTAATCAAAACGTTGAAATAGTGATTGCGGACACCGGAGAAGGCATCCACCCGGACGACGTCTCGAAGATATTTGATCCTTTTGTCACGACAAAGGAGAGGGGAGTGGGGCTCGGGCTTGCCATCAGCAAGAGAATTATTGAAGACCATAACGGGGACATCCAGGTCCAAAGTCAATTGTCGAAAGGGACCGTTTTCACGATTTCACTGCCTGTACAGAATGAGTGAATATGATTATAATAAAAAAATTATTTTAAGAGGTTGACAAATGGAACTTTTAGCGCTGTTGAGCAACAGAGACGACCATATCATTCCCGAGGTCAAAAATGCGCTCAGGCAATATACTGTTTACCCTTTAAAATCGATTGAAGAGCTTGAGGATTTATACGGCAACATCCCCCTTAATCTCCTTCTGATCGACACCGTATCCCACAAGCTGTCCACGCTCGGAGATTTCCTGGGTCGGCTCGACAATGACCGGGTAGTCCTTATTACTCCGGAGAAGCTTGATAAATATACGAAGGACACCCTGCCGCGAAGCGTATTCGATTCGATAGATGAGGAATCGATAAGAGACGAGCTTGCCATGATAACCGAGCGCGCCCTTGAAAGGCAGAGGTTTAAGAACGAATTGAGATTGCTGAAACAGTCGCATGACCTGATCTCGCCGGCTCAGATGAACGTCTGCGGCAAGCCTCCCGAAGCGGAAGTCTTTTCGGGTCGCTGCGACCCGGCCCCCGGCGGCAGATACGTGCAGGAGAAAGTCATCGTCAATTTCGCCAAGATGCTTACGGCGAGCTTCGACATGCGGAAGCTCTTCAACCATTTCGTCGATTCCGTGATGGAGATAGCGCGCGTAAGCAGGATGTCCGTCATGCTCCGCGAAAAGGACGTTTTTTACGTCAAGACGCATTACGGCCTGGACCCGTATCTCGCCGACAACATCCAGCTTAAGAAAGACAGTTCGCTCGCATCCTATCTCTCAAGGACCGGAAGGATAATGACCCGGCCGGTCAGTTTTTCCGATACGGAATCGGTAAACATAAAAAAAGAGATGGACGTCCTGCAGTGCTCCGTTTCCTTTCCCATGATACACAAGGGTAAGCTGATAGGTATCTTCAACATCGACAACAAGGTCACGGAAGAGCCCTTTTACAAGGAAGAGCTCGAGATAATCTATTTGCTATGCAATTACCTTGCAGCCGCAATAAAGGACATAGACATTTATCACCACATGTGGTATCAGAAGGAGTTCACAAACAATATCCTTTCGAGCATGAGCAGCGGCATGATCGCGATCGATAAAAATGAAAGGGTCACCGTTTTTAATCAACAGGCCGCAGAGATCCTGAACCTCGATCCGTCGCAGATTACCGGGAAGGATTTGAGGTCGCTGCCGTCTCCGCTGGGCGATATCCTGTATGAAACCATGGCTACCGGCAATTCTTACAGAAGGCATGAGGTGACGTTATATCCGTCAAACCTGCCGCTCGGCATAAACAGCTACAGACTCCTTGACGAGCATCGGAATCCGGTCGGAGCCGGGATCGTCTTTTCCGACCTTTCGGATTCAAAGAAACTGGAGGAGCAGTACAGGAAGGCCGAGAAGCTCAAGGCGGTCAACGACCTTATGGCGAAGATAGCGCACGAGGTCCGGAATCCCCTGACCTCCATCCAGACGTACGTGCAGCTCCTTAATGAAAAACATACGGACGATGAGCTGCATAATTTCTACGTCTCCACAGTAAGCCAGTCCATAAACAGGCTGGACAGCCTGATCGATAAGCTCGTGACTTTCTCCTGCACGCAGGATTACAACTTCGCTAAAGAAGACGTAAACGACCTTATGAACGAGGCGGCGGAGTTTGTTTCAAGGAATATGCCCGGAGATCACAAATTCTCAAGACAGTTGTTTGATAAGCCTTTTTATATCAACGCGGACAAAAAACAGCTTATAAAGGCGATCTATTATCTCGTATTAAGCATTGTAGACAAGATACCCGAGGGCGTCTCCATAAAAATGGCAGCCAACATATTAATGGAAAGCCCTCCTTTTGTGGAGCTTTTGATTACATACGACGGGGATGAATCCATAGAGGAGAAAAAGCAGGATTTGCTGAAGCCGTTGTTCGACATTAAAAACTTAGGAGATGAATTGAATGTGCCGATAAGTTATAAGATTATCGAAGGGCACGGAGGGAGTCTCGATATAAAGAGCAAGGAAGGGATCAATACGTTCATAATCAAACTGCCGGCCCTCGACAGGAGAGGCGCTGCGGTTTCATATAAAGGAGGCTTTGTCAGTGGACAGTAGGGAGAAGATACTTATCATCGATGATGAGCTGGCTCCGAGGGAATCCATAAGGATGGTGCTTAAGGACAGATATGCGGTTTCAACTGCCTCGGGAGCGCCTGAAGGCATTAATATGATGGCGCAGAATCCCGTTGATCTGGTAGTGATGGATATAAAGATGCCCAAAATGGACGGCATAACGGCGCTGCAGGAGATAAAGAAAAGACACCCGGATACCGAAGTGATTTTATTGACCGCCTATGCCAGTCTTGAAACGGCGAGGGATGCGATACGCTTCGGGGCCTTTGATTATTTACTGAAGCCTTTTGACAAGGACGACATACTGATGGTCGTTGAAAAAGGGCTGTCAAAGAGGCGCTCCAATACGGGACTGAAGCTGGAAAGAGACATATTGCTGGACAGGGCCTCGAATCTGGAGCAGCAGATAAACGAGGCGAGGTCCAATATCATGATGTGCTACGAAGGGACCGTAAAGGCCTTGATCCTTACGATAGACGCCAAAGACCATTATACCTACAACCATTCAAACAGGGTTGCAAGATTGTCCGCTTCATTGGCGGGCGCCCTGGGGGTGCCGAGGAAGACGATCAAGGAGATAGAGCACGCCGCTTCAATACATGACATCGGCAAGATCGGCATAGATGAAAATATCCTCAAGAAAAACGGCAAGCTGACGTTAAATGAATATACGGAGATAAAAAGGCACCCGGCCATAGGGGTCCGGATCGTGCAGTCCGTTCCCTTCCTTGAAGACGCCATTCCCGTCATACTTCATCACCACGAGCGCTATGACGGAAAAGGGTATCCCGAAGGGATTAAAGGCGAGCAGATACCGCTTTCGGCGAGAATCGTCATTATCGCCGACGCCGTCGACGCAATGATGTCTGCCAGGCCGTATAGAGACGCGCTGACGATTCAGAACGTTATGAGAGAGCTGGAAAATAATGTCGGCACGCAGTTTGATCCCGAGATCGTGGAGTTTGTATTAAACGGCAAAGTCTCGCTTGTATAGACAAATTCGGTATCCGTGTCCGTATTCCGTGTCCGGTTATTCTTATTACGGACACGTTAACCGGTCACGATTCACGCTTTTGTCTCCTTCACTCAGCGTTTTGACAAAGGAATATAGCTCCTCATTCCCTTTAATGACGAAAAATATGAAGGCCTGATGATCCTTCCCTGTATTATCTCCTCTATCCTATGCGCCGACCAGCCTGCCACCCTTGCCATTGCAAATATCGGTGTAAAAAGCTCTTTCGGGATTCCCATGCACTGGTAGACAAAACCGGAGTAGAAGTCGACGTTCGTGCAAACGACTTTGCCTTTCTTGTCTTTGACAAGCTGCGGAGCGATCTTTGCAATTCTCCTGTAAAGCGAAAACTCTTTTTCTCTTCCGCACATTTTTGCAAGCTCTGCTCCTCTTACTTCGAGGAATACCGCCCTCGGGTCCGACAACGTGTAGACCGCGTGTCCCAGCCCGTAGATCTTTCCTGATTTATCTCCCGCTTTCTTTTCAAGGAGCTTTATAAGGTACGATTTCACTTCTTCATCGCTTTTCCAATCCGTTACGTTTCTTTTTATGTCGTCGATCATTTTGACGACCGCTTCATTGGCGCCTCCGTGGAGGTGGCCTGAGAGAGAGCCTATTCCGGCGCAGATCGCCATGTAAGTGTTGGCCCCGGAAGAAGAGACGCATCTTGTCGTGAACGTTGAATTGTTGCCCCCGCCGTGCTCGGCGTGAAATATCAGCATGGTGTCGAACAGCTCGGCAGTGAATCCGTCGGGGACTTTGCCGGAGAGCAAGTAGAGAAAGTTTTCAGCCGTGCCGAGGTCGGGATCAGGGTCGAGCAGTTTTTTATAGTCATTTTTTTTCATCAGGTTTTTCCGGTAGTTGTAGGCTATGATCGTCGGGAACCTGGCTGCCAGGTCTAGGCACTGCCGCGTTACATCCCTCAAATCGGTGGAGTTGGGATTTTTATCAAAGAGGTGCATCGCCGATACAATTGTATGCAGCGAACACATCTGGTCGTCGTGCTCAGGCCTGTTGAGTATCAGCTCTTTGGCCTCGTCAGGCAGTGCGCGTCTTTTCCCAAGCTCTTTTGAAAAGCTTTTCAGGTCTTCTTTAGCAGGAAGCTCGCCGGTCAAAAGAAGGTAAATTGTTTCTTCAAAGCCGAATCTCTTTTCCTTTTCTTTTCCCTTTATCAAATCCTCAACGTCATAACCGCAGTAATAAAGCTTTCCCGGTACGGGATGCAGTTTTTCACCGCCGTCTCCGGTGATGATTTTTTCATATCCGATAACCTGCCCTTTGCTCGTGATGCCTACGAATACCCCCGAGCCGTCTTCATTCCTCAGACCCAGCTTGATGTTCTTTTCTTTGACGATTTTCGGATCTATCCTGTCATGCAGCAAGGCAAGCTCTTCAACTTTTTTGAGAACACTCTCCATCTATATTTACCTCCGGAATGATCTTTTGTTTTTTCCCTCTAAAAAGAGGGGATAAAGGGGTGTGTTATCCTTTTTTAAAATAAACTTCATCCATAATAAGTAATAACATTTATTCTATATTGTTACGTAAAACTATTCAAAGACGGAAGAACCCGGCCTGCCCGATCCGGAAGATCGTTGTCTGCACCGGTAGAGATATTTATTTAACCCCGGAGCTCTTACGTGGAAAGAATTTCGGAACCTTACTTCTGTAATCCCTGTATTCTTCTCCGAACCTGTTTAAAAGCTCTCTTTCCTCCAGAGGGATAATAATAAGATTTACTACTGAAAAATCGACCACCGTGATAACGCCGACACTGATCACGCCGGTCGCAAAGAAAACACCCGTGAACATCATCGTATGCGCGAGATACGTAGGATGTCTGACAATGGAAAAAGCTCCCGCAGCAACAAACCTCCCGTGCATATTCTCATACACTTCCGGCAAACCGATAAGCCCCCGGAGACTCAAAAGCTTTCCCGTCCATACATGCAGCCCCGTACCGGCAGCCAACAGGATTACGCCTGCTGCGCGGATGATTACCGGAAAGGCTATTTTGAAATGAAGCAGAAGGTCCCTATACAGGTATATCAGACAAGCCACAGGAAGCCACGTGATAAGCGGCATTATATAAGTGAGCAATTTTATCTTCCTGAAAAAGCGCGTAAATAAATGGACGGGGATCCAGAACAAGGGGATCACCGGCCAGGCCATCAGTGTAATGAGAGCAAGGAAGCTCGTCATGATAATGAAATTATTACAGAAAAATCATGAAATGACCAGCGCCCGAAAAACAGGGCTCGAACAAAGCGCCCCCTGCAGGGATCGAACCTGCGACACCAGGTTTAGGAAACCTGTGCTCTATCCGACTGAGCTAAGGGGGCGATAAAGACAGTTGTTAGGGATCAGTTGTTAGGGGTTAGTGGAAAAATGATAAGTGCCTGAAATTATTATAGCAACAACTAACCACTAAGATTTACTCACTACTGTTTCAGTCAGTAAGCTAAAACAATGTGCTGAATAGTCTATCATATTACTATAGAAGAATTGTAGTAATTCACAATCCTCGAGCGCAGTTTCCTATCTTACAGATCCTTGAAGCTATATACATTGTATCACGTAATGCCGCGGCAAGATAGCCGCATAGGGAATCATTAATCAGCTTCTCTCCGACAAAGCCTTTACGGTAGCCTCCAGGATCTCTCCGGTTTGAAAAGGCTTGTAGAGATAAAATACCTTGCCGCCGGCTTTTACAAATTCCAGTTCTTTGTTTGCGAGTCCGCTGTAAATCTGGCCGGTCATTGCGATCAGTTTTGAATCAGGAGTGATCTGCTTCAGCGCCCTGCACGTCTGAATGCCGTCCATTCCGGGCATAACCATATCGATAAATATGACGTCATACTTTTTCGCTCTTGCCTTTTCAACGGCCATCTCGCCGCTTAAGGCGGTATCGACTTCATAGCCGAATTCCCCGAGCTCTTCCTTGAAAGCTGAAAATACGATTTCAACGTCATCGACTACCAGTACTTTTTCCCCGCTCATGTTCATCCCCCTTTGTGCTTTTCTTTAATGGTAATTAAGCTTGTTTTGCCGCCGGCAGAAGGACTGTAAATTTTGTCCCTTTCCCTGTTTTGCTCTCGACTGAAATCTCTCCCTTATGCCTCTTTACAATGCCGTAAGAAACCGAGAGACCGAGGCCTATCCCTTCCCCGGGTTTCTTGGTCGTGAAAAAAGGCTCGTATAATCTCTCAAGGGCCTTCTTCTCAATGCCGACGCCGTCGTCAATAAATTCCATTGCGACCATCCTCCCGTCTTGACAGCCGCAGGTCCTTATGATCAACTTGCCTCCTTCAGGCATGGCGTCGCGGGCATTGGTGATCATATTTAAAACAACCTGCTGAAGCTCGGTTTTGCTGCCTTTGATCACCGGAAGAGCGTCCGCATATTCCCTGACCAGATGGATCCCGTTTTGTATCAACTGCGCGGCGCTGAAGCTCAGCGTGTTTTCAATTATCTCATTAATTTTGAGCTCTGTAAACTCGTCTTTTCCTTTTCTCGAAAAGGAGCCGAATTCTCTGACTATCCGGGCCATATGCTCGCAGGCCCTGAGCATCAGGCCGAGCTCGTTGTAGGCCTCCGAGCCTTCCTTTTCTCTCTCCCTGAATTTCGAGATCAAGGGTATTAATCCGGCTAAAGGCGAGTTCAATTCATGCGCCAGTCCTGCGGCAAGCTGACCCATCGCCGACAATTTCTCAGACTGGATCAAGCGGCTTTGTGATTCTTTTAATTCCCTCGTCTTTTCTTCAACCCTGTTTTCCAGCTCCTTGTTCCACGCCTCGATCTCCTCTTTTGCCTTCCTTAGCGAAGCCTCCGCCTTCTTGCGCTCGGTCACGTCGCGGAAAATCCATACGCGCCCTTCGACTTTGTCTTCAAGCATCAGCGGATTGGAATAACGCTCAAAGACCCTGCCGTCTTTAAAATAGAGAACGTCAATATCCGTCTTGGACGATTCGTAGAGGGACTGCACTCTTGAGAGAAAAGCCTGAGGGGCCTCCAATTGCTCCAGGACGTGATTAAGCAGCCTCTCGTCGCTTTTCGTCCTGATAAGCTCCCCGGGGATGCGCCACATTTCGGCAAAGCGTTTGTTTGAATGTATGACCTTGCCGGGATTGTTGACCACGAGAATGCCGTCCGGAGCGGCTTCGATAACGGCCCTGAGCTCTTCTTCCCTTGAACGCAGGATATCTTCGGCCTTATTGCGTTCAGGATGTTTGTCGTACTTATCCAATCCTTCCTCTCTTTCATGTATCTGCGCCGTGCGGATATTAGCGACAGGATGGTAGAAATAGCATCTGCATTAAATTTTCATATATTTACGGAAAAGTCAACAAAAAAAATACAGGTGGGTGTTACGGAATAATCATTTATAGACATCTTGTAAAAATCATTAGTAGACATCCGGAAGGATAAAGGCAAAGTAAGATACCCACCTGATAGAGTAAAGCCATCTTAATATCAAACAGGAGTTTAAGATGGCAAAGCAAAGAC
>JACRHB010000069.1 GCA_016217725.1 Nitrospirota bacterium
ATGTGGAAAGCTGTGAGAGTGATTATTTGTCTCCATGCAATGACAAAAACTGGGCAAATATATTCGACGCTGCCCTCATGTTGCAAAAATCGTGAGTTTATAAACAGACTCTAATTAGAGAACCTATTGTACATAATCCCCTCTTCCATGCCGCACGAAACGACATTCTCAATTCTCCGAATATCTTTCTTTCAGAATTACTCCGCACATGGGAAGAGGAAAAGGGTAGTAATACACAAGCGGATTAAAAAATGTTAAACTACCCTCAAATTTATTTGCGTCTGCATGCGGTTTTATCTTCACGGCACGAATTCGACAGCAGCTATGGATTAGGTATTTGTTGAATAAACAAGGCAGATAGTAGTTTTTTTACTAACCCTTGATCCCTAACAGCTAATTACTTTAGTTATTGGAGAGGTGTCCGAGTGGCCGAAGGAGCACGACTGGAAATCGTGTAGGCGCTAATACCGTCTCGAGGGTTCGACTCCCTCCCTCTCCGCCAGAAAACAAGTGAGAAGTAAGAAATGAGAAGTGAGAAGTTGAAGACACAGGCTATCAATAATCTGAAGTTTTTTACTTCTTACTTCCTACTTCTCACTTCTAACTTTTTAAGAACGGTCGGGTCTTCGGGCCCTGTGCAACGGTATGCTGTGAACCCCGTCAGGTCCGGAAGGAAGCAGCGGTAAGCAGTTATCCCGGGTGCCGCAGGATAACCTGAAGGCCCGGCCTCTAAAAGGCAGTTGCTAGTTTTTAGGGATTAGTTGTTAGTAAAAAGACAGAAGAAAAACAAAACGTTATGTTAGCCGGCTACTAATCCCTAACAACTAAAAACTAACAACTTTTTTATGAGTTACATCGTACTTGCAAGAAAATGGCGGCCACAAGGCTTTGACGACCTCGTCGGTCAGGAGACGGTGGTTAAGACCTTCAAAAACGCGCTCTCAAGCGATAAGGTGGTGCACGCCTATTTATTTTCCGGCCCGAGGGGCGTAGGGAAGACGTCTTCGGCGCGTATCCTTGCAAAGGCGCTGAACTGCATGCAAAGGACCGGCAGCGAGCCTTGCGGCAAATGCGAAAGCTGTAAGTCGATAACTGATGGGTCTTCGGTAGACGTGCTTGAAATCGACGGCGCTTCAAACAACAGCGTTGAAGCCGTAAGGGAATTGAGAGAGACGGTTAAGTACGCCCCGTCAGGCGGTAAGTACAAGATCTATATAATCGACGAAGTGCACATGCTGAGCACGTCCGCCTTCAACGCCCTCCTGAAAACCCTTGAGGAGCCGCCGCCGCACGTAGTCTTTATATTTGCCACGACTGAGCCGAAAAAGGTGCCGGCCACCATCCTCTCCAGGTGCCAGCACCACTCGTTCCGCAGGGTTGCCAAGAACGAAATAAAAGAGCAGCTTAAAAAGATTACGGACACGGAAAAAATAAATATAAAAGACACCGCGCTGGATATGCTGGCAAAGGCGGCTGACGGGAGCATGAGAGACGCGCTTACGCTTCTGGACCAGGCATACTCTTTCAGTAATGACATAACCGAGAAGGAGCTTCAATCGCTTCTCGGCCTGCCTGAGGCGGAGCTACTCTCCGGTCTTTCCGGGAATATCCTGAAAGGCGACATATCCGGCACCCTCTCTGTAATAAAAGAGCTGACGGACAGGGGAAGCGATCTGCGGCAGATAACAAAAGAGCTCGTGGAGCATTTCAGGAACATCGCCGTCGTAAAAGTGACCCGGGATGCGGAAGGGCTTCTGGAATTTCCACGGGAAGACGTACAGAGGCTGCGGGACGCCGCATCGGACGTCGGCATCGAAGAGCTGACTTTATTTATGACCGAGCTTCTCAGGCTTGAGGGAGAGGTAAGGAGCGCGGTAAACCCAAGATATACCCTTGAGCTCGGCCTCCTCAGGATGTCCTTTATAAAAGGCATGACTTCCATCGATGACATTCTTAAAATGCTCGGCAAGGAGCAGGAGCAAAATTATGTGCGGGAGTCCTCACCCGGGGCAGCCGCATCTGGCGGTAATGCAAAAGATAAACACAATCCACCCGCATCCGAATCGAAAATCGAAAATCCGAAATCCGCAATTCCACCTGAACCCCCTGCGGAAAAAAAAACTGAGCCGCCAGGGCGGCCTGCCGCCGATATAAAATCGGCAGCAGCAAATAAGGATGCTCTCTGGCAGGAGCTGATTGAACGCCTGGATGCCAAAGATCATCTCCTTGCATGTAAACTTGCGGAGGCGAAGCTTGTCAATCTGACGACAACGGAGCTTGCAATCGGGTTCAACGGCGGGATGTCCGTGCTTGCGGATTCAATTAAGAAAAACGCTTCAGTCATTGAACCGCTGCTCAAGCAGCTGACCGGACACGGCCTGAAATTAAAGATCCTTTCTTTGCCTAAGAAGGAAGTCAAGAAAGATATCGGCAAGGTGAAGGAAAAGGTTTTTTCCGAGCCTATCGTCCAGGATGCAATCAAGATTTTCAACAGTTCAATGATAAATGTAAAATCGTTGGAAGAGAATGATGATGATAAATAGAGTCTGTCTATAAACTGACTTTTTTTGTTTTCGTCATGCCCGAAGTCAGTCATCGGGCATCCAGAACTTGTTAAAAAGACTGGATTCCCGCTCAAAAGACTGCGGGAATGACGGCTTAATGTTTGAGTTTATAAACATACTCTAAATAGTTAAAGGAGGATGTATGTCAAAGAAAATGCTCGGCGACCTGATGAAGCAGGCGCAGAAGATGCAGCAGGAGATGGGAAGGATACAGGAAGAATCGAAGAAGAAGACCGTTGAGGCGTCATCCGGCGGAGGCATGGTCGTCGTCACCGCAAACGGCGCCCTGGAGATACTCTCCATCAAGATCGAGCGCGACGTCGTCAATCCCGACGACATAGAAATGCTTCAGGACTTGATAACAGCAGCGGTAAACGAAGCCCTGCGCAGGGCGCAGCAGATGGTTTCCGAAGATATGGGCCAGATCACGGGAGGCATGAACCTGCCGGGGCTGGGAAATTTATTTGGATAAAAACGTTATCCACAGATTTCGCAGATGCCACAGATTAGTCATTGGTCATTTGTCACTTGTCAATGGACGCTGGTAATTGTATTTCAATGACGAATGACAATCTTTTATTGTCTGCGTAAATCTGTGTAATCTGTGTAATCTGCGGATATAATTTTTTAATATGAACAACGGCGTTGTTGAGAATCTGATAAACGAGCTGACAAAGCTTCCGGGCATCGGCAGGAAGACCGCCCAGCGCCTTTCCTTTTTTATTCTGGGGATGCCTGAAGAAGAAGCCGTATCAATAGCGAATGCCATTATTGAGATAAAGAAAAAGGCGCGCTTCTGCAAGCGGTGTTTCAACATCACTGAAGAAGAGATCTGCTCTATATGTAAGGACCCCCGCAGAAACGGTGAAACGATCTGCGTCGTAGAGGAGCCGAGCAACCTGCTCGTCATTGAGAATACAAAAGCTTATAACGGACTCTATCACGTCCTTCTCGGGGCGCTTTCTCCTATTGACGGCGTCACCCCCGACAGGCTTAAAATTTCGGAATTGATTGAAAGGGTCAAGCAGGGCGGCATTTCAGAAGTTATAATTGCAACAAACCCGAATACCAAAGGAGAGACCACCGCTCAATATATCTCTCAAGCTCTTAAACCTCTCGGAGTAAAGATCTCCCGCATCGCTTACGGGCTGCCGATCGGCGGGGATATAGAGTTTGCCGATGAAGTCACCCTCTCCAAATCCCTCGAAGGCAGAAGAGAGATGTAAATATCAGAGGGGGAATAATTCCCCGGGCTACTTCTCCTCTGCCGTCTCAATCAACAGCCTCAGCGCCTCCAGCGCAGACTCTTCCTTATTCGCATCCCGGTCGCCTTTTAATTTAAGCTCCCGCGAAACGGTTTTCCCTCTTCCGCTTACGGCTATATAAACAAGTCCCTTCTCTTTTTCCTCCAAAACCTCGGGGCCGAGGTTGCCGGTGGTGGAGATTGAGAAATCCGTTTTTGCGATCATGCGCGCCCTTTCAGCCATCTCACGCGCCGTCTTTTCACTGACAATCCCGAAATCGATGATGGTCCGGAGCGAGACGCCTAAAAAGATTTTTTTGGCTTCTTCGGAATAAGAGACTATTCCGGCTCTAAAAAATACGCTTGCGCCGGGAAGGCTTGTAATATAATGGCTTATTAATCCGCCTGTGCAGGATTCGGCAACTGAGAGCGTCAGGCTTCTGCTTTTAAAAAGCTCATGCACCTTTAAAACCGCTTCAAGGATCTCTTGCTTCATGCAGTAGATTGTAACATTTCTGAATAACGAAGAAAGAGGGCGTTTCAGAGCAGTCTTAAAAAATTCAGCAGCAGCCTCACCCCGATGCCGGTTGCGCCTTTCGGCGAATACGGTCTGTCCTTGTCGAGCCACGCCGTGCCTGCGATGTCAAGGTGCAGCCACGGGGTATCGCCCGCAAATTCCTTGAGGAAGTATCCGGCGGCGACAAGAGAGCCTGTCCTGCCCGAGGAATTTTTCAGGTCCGCAATATCGCTCTTTATGTAATCCAGGTATTCTTCAAAAAGAGGCATGTGCCATACGCGCTCGGAGGCTTCCTCAGAGGCCTTCTTCATCTTCTCCATGAGGGATCCGTCATTCCCCATCATCGCTATCGCCTCATTTCCCAGCGCTATGGAACAGGCCCCCGTAAGCGTCGCTATGTCGATGATCGCAGAAGGGTTAAGGCGTTTTGCATAACCGATCGCATCCGCAACCGTAAGCCTTCCCTCTGCGTCGGTAGAGGTAATCTCGACGGTTTTGCCTTCAAGGGTTTTTACAACGTCTCCGGGCTTAAAAGCGCTGCCGCCCGGCAGATTTTCGGCTGCCGGGAGAATGCCTATGATGTGAAGCGGCATTTTCATCTCAGATACAGCCTTCAGCACTCCGAGCACCGCAGCGCCGCCTGCCATGTCGTACTTCATTTTTTCCATGCCTTCGCTCGGCTTAAGTGAAATTCCTCCGCTGTCAAAGGTTATTGCTTTACCGATCAGCGCAATCGGCTTAACGTTTTTACCTTTATATGTAATGACGATAAATTTCGGGGGCTCGGCGGAGCCCTTTGCCACGGAGAGATAAGCGCCCAGGCCGAGCCTTTCAGCCTGACGTCTATCAATTACTTTTACGGATACCTTTCTCAAGGAACGCGCCGCCTTAACAAGAGCGGAAGGGGTCATGTCGTTTGACGGCGTGTTGACCAGATTACGCGCAAAATGCACGGCGGATACGGCAGCCTCAAGCCGTCTTATCTGTTTGTGCAGATCTTGATCTGAAAGGATGGTGAGCTTTTCAAGGCCTCTGCGGTCCTCTTCTTTTTTATATTGCGTAAACCTGTAATCCGCGAGCAGACCGCCTTCGACGAAATCAACCGGCGAGAGCCTCAGAGATAATATGGTCCTTGTGGAAAGGGCGACGTTTTTCATATTCAGGCCGCTTAAGTATGAAGCCGCCCTGCCGCCCGCCCGGCGGAGTTTATCCCGCGTAATTTCTTCCCTTTCCCCCAGGCCGACTAATAATATCCTGTCGGGTTTTATTTTGCCCTGCGTGTGGATCAGGCAAACCTCGTTCAGCTTTCCCGTGAATTCTTTTGAAGACATGATCCTGTCCGTCGCATTGTTTAAGGCCCTGTTTATGTCTTTGTACGGGACGGATTTCTCTCCCTCAGGAAAAGGCAATACCAGGGCGTCGCAGGCGGCGGCCGTCTCATTTATGTCTCTGATGATAATTTTCATGATGCGGATATATTAACATTATTTAGAGTCTGTTTATAAAGCGCCTTTTTCGTTCTTCCTCCCGCGTTATTCCCTGTTTTATGACAAAAGCCGATTGGTGTTATAATAGCCCGCTATGCTTAACAGCTTCCTCAACATCCTCTTCCCCGAAACCTGCCCGGTCTGTAAACGGCCTGCAAAGGATCACAAAACCGCGCCGATATGCGCTGACTGCTGGCAGGCAATTTCTCCCTATGAAGGACCCATGTGCCGTAAATGCGGGAGGCCGCTTGTCTCCGACGTTTCAGCGACATGCGGTGAATGTCTTGAGGATGAGCCTGCATTCACATACGCAAGAAGCTTCGGGCTGTATGAAGGCGCGTTGAAGAAGGCGATCAACCTGTTTAAATTCCACGGCATCAAAAGACTTTCAAAACCTTTGTCTGATATAATACTCAGCATTGATATGCCGGAAGTTGACACGGTAATCCCGGTCCCGCTTCATAAGAAACGCCTCAGGCAAAGGGAGTTCAACCAGTCCGCCCTTCTTGCAAAATACATGGCAAAAGGCTTGGGGATTGAGGCGAAGTTTGACTGTCTTGTCAAGACGAGGGACACAGCGCCGCAGGTGGGGCTTAACTCACACGACAGAAGAAAAAACATGAAGAAGGCATTTCAGGTAAGAAACAGCGAATTGATTGAAGGTAAAGATATTGCATTATTAGATGACGTAGTTACGACCGGCACAACAGTGCGGGAATGTTCTAATGTCCTGAAGAAGGCGGGAGCTGAGAATGTTTACGTCATCACGCTTGCGCACGGGATGATGGATTGAAATATGATAGAAAAATCCCCCTTTATCCCCCTTTTCCAAAGGGAGACTTTCTTCCCCTCTATTAAGAGGGGATTGAGGGGTGTGTTTCCCCTCTTTGGAAAAGAGGGGTTAGGGGAGATTTTGTAATTAACAAATGTTCCAAATTTTAGATAAAAACAAAATAGCCACGCTGGTTTACGAGATGGTGGTCGGCGCTCCTTACATCGCCGGACATGCGAAGGCCGGGAACTTTGTCGTCCTCCGTCTTCATGAAAGAGGCGAACGGATCCCGCTTACCATTGCCGACGTTGACAGGCGGGAGGGAACCATTACTCTGCTTTTTCAAAAGATCGGCAAGACGACAGTGGAATTGAGCTTGCTTAATCCCGGTGATTCAATAAAAGACGTGGTAGGACCTCTCGGGCATCCGACACCGATTGAGAAATATGGACACTGCGTTCTTGTCGGCGGCGGAATAGGCTCCGCAACGCTATATCCCATCCTGAAGGCGTTGAAAGACGCGGGGAATAAGATCACAGTGATCCTCGGCGCACGGACAAAGGAGCTGCTGGTATGGGAAGATAAATTCGGGGAGCGCGCTGATGTAACGTTGATTACGACCGATGACGGAAGCTCCGGCAGAAAAGGCCTGGTCACTGAGGTTTTAAAAGAGGTAATCGAAAGAGAGCCGGTCAATATCGTAATTGCAGTCGGGCCTATACGGATGATGAAGGCGGTCTCGGAGCTGACAAAGCCTTACGGCGTGAAAACCATCGTCAGCCTCAATCCCATCATGGTAGAAGGCACAGGCATGTGCGGCGCGTGCAGGGTAAACATCGGAGGGAAGACAAGGTTTGCCTGCGCTGACGGGCCCGAGTTTGACGCGCATGAAGTGGACTTCAAAGAGCTTGAAAGCCGCCTGAATTTTTATAAAGATGAAGAAGGACAGGCGCTGCATTTGTTTTTGAGGAAAAAGAAGAGAAATGAGATTCAGAGATCCTGAAAAAAGAAAAAACGACTTCAAAGAGGTCTCCCTCGGACTGACTGAAGCACAGGCGGTGAAAGAGGCGAACAGGTGTCTTCAGTGCAAAAAGCCTCACTGCATTGCAGGCTGTCCGGTCGAGGTTGACATCCCGAAATTCATTGCATTCGTCAAAGAGAAAGATTATCTCGGCGGACTAAAGAAGATAAGGGAGTTCAACATGCTCCCCGCCATATGCGGCAGGGTCTGCCCGCAGGAGCGCCAGTGCCAGGGCAACTGCCTCCTCGGGAAAAAGAAAACCCCTGTCTCAATCGGCGCCCTTGAGCGTTTTGTCGCCGACCATGAGGCGACAGTAGGACAGGCGGAGCTTCCCGAAATATTACCGCCAAATGGCAACAAGGTTGCAGTTGTCGGCTCAGGCCCCGCAGGCCTGACAGTAGCCGCCGACCTTGCAAAGCTCGGTTACGACATAACGGTCTATGAAGCCCTTCATGAACCCGGAGGAGTGCTTACCTATGGGATACCCGAATTCAGACTGCCGAAGAAGATCATTCAGCGCGAGATCGAATTCGTCAAAGGCCTCGGCGTAAAGATTATCCTCAACTGGGTAGTAGGCAGAACACAGACCATCAACGAGCTTCTTGAAGACGGTTTTAAAGCGATATTCATCGGCGTCGGCGCAGGCTCGCCCAAATATCTCGGCATCCCCGGAGAAAACCTGAACAACGTATATTTCGCCTCTGAGTTTCTCACAAGGGTCAATCTCATGAAGGCCCATAAATTCCCTGCCTACGATACGCCTGTAAAGAAAGCGAAAAATGTCGCGGTCATCGGCGGCGGCAACGTCGCTATGGATTCCGCCAGGACGGCCTTAAGACTCGGAGCGGAAAAAGTCTATATCGTCTACAGAAGAACCGAGCATGAAATGCCGTCCCGTCACGAAGAAGTCGAGAACGCAAAGGAAGAAGGCATTGAGTTCCTTTTCCTTTCAAACCCCAAAGAGATAATCGGCGACGACAGAGGCTGGGTAAAGGCGCTCCGATGCGACAAGATGGTATTATGCGAACCCGATGAATCAGGAAGAAGAAAGCCCGCGTGCTCCGGCGAGGAATTTACGCTCGAAGTCGATCAGGCGATAATGGCAATCGGCCAGACGTCAAATCCAATCCTCGTCCGCTCCATTGACGGCCTGACCCTCTGGGGCGAAGGCTATATCAAAGTCGATCACGACGGCAGGACCAACGTCCCCGGAATATTCGCCGGAGGCGACATCACAACCGGCGCCGCCACCGTCATCAGCGCCATGGGCGCAGGCAAAAGAGCAGCGCGGGCGATTGATGATTTTATCATGGGCAGGAAAGAAACCTCACCGAAGACGCCGGAACCGGTCTTGACTTCGTAGCTCTCACCTATCCAATTGAGCCCGTCGGGTTCCCCGTCACAACTTTTTTAAGGGAACTGCACATTGTGCTGCAATATAACTTGCCTATTCATAAATTTGGGAGGCGACGAAATGAAAGCACTTAAAAGCAAAAAAGGCAGGATAACTATTGATCCAAGAGTTCATTTTGGCAAACCCTGTATAGCCGGAACAAGGATAACCGTGCAAGACGTTCTCGAACTCGTCCAGGAAGGTATACCTTTCTCTGATATTATTGAAAAATTTTATCCTGACATCGATATTGAAGATATCAAGGCATGTGTCCGTTATGCGCTTGATATAGTGCGCTCAGAGGAGATACACCTGGAGAAAGTATAGTGAAGTTCCTGACGGATCAGGATGTTTATCAAACTACGGTTGCCTACCTTACGAGGGACAAAGATTTCGGAGCGATTGTATTTCTTGAGGAGAATATCTCCGCAGGGGTAATTCTTTTAAGAGGGAAATTCGCCGAAGTTGATTCAATACATCATGAGCTGTCGGCATTGTTAAAAAAGTATACTGAGGACAAGCTGCATAATTATTTCTGCGTTGTTGAGAAGGACAGCTATAGGATGAGATCCCTTGGGATGCCCGGAAAATTGACGTGAAGATAGCGCTCTTTCGGTAATGTGTACGGTCATTATGCCTTCATCAACACTACCGACGAAGTAATAAGTTTACTTTTCCACCGGCAGACCTGCCGGCGCTCACACCCCTCAGGCGCCGTTGTAGCCGATCTGGACCTTGCCGTCTTCGACGATTACGGGCACCTTCCTCTGGCCGCCGGAATATTTGAGCATCTCATCCAACTTCAGCTTGTCCGCTTTCACATCGAAGTATTCCGCTCCCCAGCCGTAAGCCGACCTGGCTTTCTCGGTGAAGGGTCAGCCCGCCTTTCCGAAAATAATGACTCTGTCCGCCATAAGACACCTCCCGGTATGTTGTATAAATCCTCCCCTTTACAAGGGGGGGTTGGAGGGGTATTGAAAAATTAAAGAAACCTCCCCCGCCCCTCCCTGTAAAGGAGGGGATTTAGGTTGATTTGATATTATATTCCATTACGGATAGAATAGTTAAACTTTTTTCACACGCGCAAAATTTGGAGGATTTGACATGTCCGAGCTTTCTCTTGAAAAACTTAAGCCCCTCGCAGCAAAGAATATTAAGCCCTTTCTGGATGATATCCTGAGTAAATATCAGGATAAAATTCATTCCATCTACATTACCGGCACTGCGGTTACGGACGATTTCAATGAAAAGACCTCCGATGTCAACTCTCTCATTGTGTTAAAGGGGATGGACATGAAATTCCTCGAACAACTTATGCTCCTCGGCAAGAAATACAGCAAACATAGGGTTGCGGCCCCGCTTATCATGACGCCGGAGTATTTAAATACATCCCTCGATGTGTTCCCGATCGAATTTCTTAACTTCAAACTCAGCCATGTAACCGTATTCGGGGAGGACCTTCTCGAAAACCTGGAGATCAGCTTAGCGGACTTAAGACAGCAATGCGAGAGGGAGCTGAAAGTCAAACTCATCTCTCTGAGGCAGGGCTATATTTCATCGCTTGGCAACAGGAAAATCCTGGCGGAAGGACTTGCAAAACATATTACAGGTTACGTGCCCCTTTTCAGGGGGATAATTGTTTTATTCGGCAAACTGCCCCCTATAAGACAAAGGGAAGTCATTAAATCCCTCTCTGATGCAGCAAATATTAACACGGACATCTTTGCTAACGTGTTGAGAGTAAAGCGCGAGAAGACAAAGCTCTCTCAGCAGGACCTGAACACCTTATTTGAAGATTACTATAATGCTACGGAGAAGTTAGGAAAGATAGTGGATGAGATTAAGGAATAGATTTTTTGCATTTATTTTTCTGCTCTGCTTTTGTCTGGTTGCAGTTTCTTCTTTTGCTGAAATCGCCATCCCGGACAAGCCCTACAATCACGTGGTTGATCTTGCCGGGATTATAAATGATGACGCGGAAGCGGCGATGAACGGATACCTTCTGGAGCTTGAGCAAAAGACCACGGCCCAAATGATCGTGCTCACAATCAATTCCCTTGAAGGCGAATCCCTTGAGGAGTTCTCAATCAACGTCGCTCATAACAAATGGAAGCTGGGGCAGAAAGGCAAGGACAACGGCGCCCTCCTGCTTGTGTCGCTTCAGGACAGGAAGTACAGGTTTGAAACAGGCTACGGCCTTGAGGGCCTGCTGCCGGACAGCCTGACCGGCAGCATCGGCAGGCAATATCTTGTCCCGTATTTCAAGCAGGGTGATTATTCCAACGGAATATATGCTGCGGTATTGGCGGTCATCAATGTGATCGCAGCCGATGCAAACGTTGAAATAACAGGTATGCCGAAGATGAGAATGCGTTCTCAGCGCGGTATAGCTGAACGCGGAAAACCTTCCTTGCTGAATATGGTCTTTGCCGTACTCTTTTTTATCGGACTGATTTACATGTTCATAAAACATCCGCGCCTGCTGCTTTTACTGCTTGCGATGAATATGCTCGGCGGGGGCAGGAGGGGCGGCTGGGGCGGCGGAAGCGGTTTCGGTGGGGGAGGTTTCGGTGGAGGCAGTTTCGGCGGAGGGGGCGGCGGCGGCTTCGGAGGAGGCGGGTCGTCCGGGAGCTGGTGAAAAAACAGTGATTAGTTGTTAGTGGTTAGTTGTTAGTTAAAAAATAAAAACCGTTTATAAGGAGGCGTATATGTCGAAAGGTTTAAAAATCACCCTGATTGTTTTAGGCGTCTTGCTGCTTATCGGGTTTATATTCGGGAAATGGATAATCGGCGGATATAATAACGTGATTGCGATGGACGAGCAGGTAAAGGCGCAGTGGGCGCAGGTTGAGAACCAGTTGAAAAGAAGATATGATCTGATACCCAACCTCGTTGAAACGGTAAAAGGCTATGCCGCTCATGAAAAAGAATTGTTCGAGCATATCGCGGACGCGAGGACAAAATATTTCCAGGCAAACACCGTAAAAGACAAGATGCAGGCGTCCACTCAGCTTGAAGGCGTGTTATCCAGATTGCTCTTGTTGCAAGAAAATTATCCTCAGTTAAAAGCGAATGAATCGTTCCTGAAGCTCCAGGACAGTCTTGAGGGCACGGAGAACAGGATTGCTGTAGAAAGAAAGAGATACAACGAAGCAGTGCAGATGTTAAACACCTATATCAGAACGGTCTTCGGCAGACTCTTTGCTGCGCTGGCAGGCGTATCAAATGCCACATACTATGAAATACCGGAGGCTGAGAAAGCAGCGCCGAAGGTGAAGTTTTAATCGGTAACTTGCAGGGGCGTATTGCAATACGCCCCTACGCTATCTACAATTTCGTCACGATCTGCCTTGCGCTTATAAGCTGTCCCATGAAGTCTTCCGGGCTGTAATAACCTATCATCCGGTAGACTTCGTCTCCGATTCCGTCAAGGATGACAAACGTCGGCGTTGCGACTATGCTGAATCTCTGTAACTGTTCCGAATCCTGTCCCGATTCATATTTGACGGGTATGAAGTATTGTTTGATGTGGGCCTGCACGTCTGCATTTGGAAACGTACCTGTTTCCATTTTCTGGCATGCATGTCAGGTAGGGCCGTAAAAATCAATCAAAACGAGTTTGCTTTCTTTCTTTGCCGATGCCACGGCGTCGCTCAGGTTTTTCACCCATAGAATTTCATCTGCCATTGTTTCTCCCTTCCTTGATCTCCCAGACTAAAAAAAGCTTTTTAGCCACGAATTTTCACGAATTGTCTCGAAGGAAAAGAAACTTATGACTTTTCTATTCATCACCATTTTGGTTAAAGATATTTACCTTAACCGTTTTATTATTTCGTGTTTATTCGTGTTCATTCGTGGCTAACTGCCGTTTTAGGTTTAAGTATCGTTCTTAATATCATGGGTAACGGTAAAAGCACAGTCTAATTCTATTCAAAGACGCTTCCCGTTGTCTACCGGGGCGGCATAAAAATATTTTTGGCTCTTTCTCATAATGAGTGGGTAAAGATGAGCTTTACTAATTAAAGAAGAAAGGCGAGTTAAGAATTCCCCTCTAAAAAGAGGGGTGCAGGGGTGTGTATTAAGAGGGCGTTAGAAGACATTAAAGACAGTGTTTAATAGAATAAAAATAAACACACCCCTTAATCCCCTCTTATTAGAGGGGAAGAAAAGACAGTCAATCA
>JACRHB010000071.1 GCA_016217725.1 Nitrospirota bacterium
AAACCGGCCCGGCCCAAAATATCGCAGCCTTCTACGGCAGCCCGTAAGCCGTTTGTTCAAGATCAAAAGAAAAAGGTTGTTGAAGAAAAGGAGCCGCCCAAAACAATATTCGGCGACGGCGGCGCAATCAAGAGTCAAGAGTCAAGAGTTAAGAGTCAAGGGAAGGCTGCGCCGTCAACAAGGGATCAGGGTGATGTGAAGAAAGGGGTTAAGGAGGAGCTTAACGGATTTCCGGATGAAAAAGGTGTTTTACCTCAGAGCAAGGACGGCTCAGCCATAATACCGCCTTCTTCGCTTTTCGATAAAAATACCATAGAGAAATTTGCACGGAAAGAGCCCCGGGTTGACAGAGAGCTGACCTTTGATATTCCTGAATTCAAGAACAGGGGATATATGAGAATGCTGAAGGAAAAGATAGAAGGCATCTGGCGATATCCGAAAGAAGCGGCGCGCCTCGGTATATCAGGCGACCTCTTTATTAAATTCTCAATAAAAAAAGACGGCGAGCTCGGCGAAGTGGAGCTTCTCAGGACCTCCGGGCATAAAGAGCTTGACGAAGCTGCCGTTAAAGCGCTGAAGGACGCCGAGCCTTTCTGGCCGCTGCCGGCTGACTGGAAAAAGGACGACCTTGAAATCAACGGACACTTTATTTATATATACGGAAGGGCAATCATTATGTAGATTTTGATTAAAAATTGCAAATTAAAATTTCAAATTTTAAAATAACGCCTGAACTGTTACAATAATCCGGTGGATGTTTACTCCCCCCTTTGGAAAAGGGGGACGAGGGGGATTCTTAAGATTAATAAATCTCCCCTAACCCCTCTTTGTCAAAGAGGGGAATTAAGTTATAAAAACTTATATGACAACGAAGATATTCAATCTCATAAGATGGCAGGACGTCGTTGATATCCTGCTTGTCACCGTAATAGCTTACAGAGTGCTCCTGATCATCAAAGGCACCAGGGCCGCTCAAATGCTTATCGGAGTCGGCGTGCTGTTTTTGGCCTTTGTACTTTCAAAATATCTCGGACTGTACACAATAGATTGGATCGTCCAGAGTATGTGGGCGCAGATAGTGCTTGCGCTCATCATATTATTTCAACCGGAGATACGGAGGACGCTGGCTCAAATGGGCGAGGCTCGCTTTCTGCCCACCTTCACCAGCGCCGAAGAGCTCAGGTCGCTTGAAGAGATCGTGAAGGCCTCCGTCGCCCTTGCCAACAGGAAGATAGGCGCCCTGATCGTCATAGAGAAGGAAACCAATCTGAAGGACTTTATAGAAATGGGCACCCAGCTTGACGCCAAGGTGTCGCGCGAGCTGCTTTTAAGCATTTTCCATCCCTCCTCTCCGATACATGACGGCGCCGTCATCATTAGGGGAAACAGGGTCGTTGCGGCAGGCTGTTTTCTCCCTCTGACCCTGAGCGCTGACGTATCGAAATCTTTCGGCACAAGACACCGGGCGGGAATAGGACTGACTGAAGAAACGGACGCTGTAGTCATAATAGTCTCCGAAGAGACCGGAAGCATCACCGCCACGGCAGGCGGCGCCCTTCACAAAAAGCTGGACATTACCGCCCTCAGAAACTTTCTTAACGAAAAGTTCGTGAAGCCGCAAGAAATGAAAAAATGAAAAAAAATATCATTACGACAAACATATGGCTGAAAATCGCTTCCCTCCTCCTGGCGATCACCCTGTGGTTTTTTGTAATATTAAGCGGTCGTTCGGGCCTCGTTATGGACGTCCCGCTTATGTATGTGAACATCCCCCCGGAGCTTGAGGTGGTGGATTTTCCGAAGACGGTCAGCGTGACCATCGAAGGGCAGGAGAGGATTCTCAAGAACCTTAAACAGAATGAAATAGACGCCGTGATAGACCTGAGTGAAGCGAAGGCGGGGAGGTCTTTTTTCACACTCACCCGGGAAAATATCAAACTGCCGAAACCGCTTGAAGTGACAAGCATCGACCCTCAAACGATCAGTTTGACCATTGAGCAGCAGATGAAAAAAACCGTCTCGGTGCAGCCTTCGATTGTCGGCCGGCCCGAGCGCGGTTTTGTAATCCTTGAGATAAAGGTAATCCCCGAAACAATCATCATTGAAGGGCCGATAAGCCTTGTATCAAAGATGTATAACGTGAAAACCGAAGCCATAGACATATCCGGCCTTAACAGCAATTTGAAATACAAGGCCAAACTGAATTTGCCTAATTCAAATTTAAGGTCCGACGTACAAAAGGTCGATGTGGACATACTGGTCAAGCAGATTAAATAAGTTTTTAGTTTTTAGTTGTTAGTTGTTATACTAACGGCAATAAATAACTTGACATAATATGCTATAAAATGGCACCATGTGGGCATGAAAACATTAACCATAACAAACCCACAGTTGACGCGTAAACGTTTGCTGCAAAAAGCCGAAGAAATACCTGGT
>JACRHB010000073.1 GCA_016217725.1 Nitrospirota bacterium
AAGCGGCGCGAATGTCGTCACAAACGTCAGACACGTGCATGCGCTTGAGAAAGCCCTTGCTTCAATTAACTCCTTTATCACGGCTGTCGGTGAGAAAACCTCTCCCGAATTCCTGTCGGTCGAGCTGAGGGACGCCCTTGATTCAGTCGGTGAAATAGTAGGCATAACCACGCCTGACGACGTTCTCAATAAAATCTTCAGCAGTTTTTGTATCGGCAAATAAGCTTAAATAGTTTATAATCTACACTATGATGCGCCTTAAGAAAGTCAGACAAGTTCTCCTTTATACCCTTCTGCTGAATATCTCCGTCGCTGCGGCAAAGATAATCTATGGTCTTTCGATCGGGTCTATCAGTATGCTCTCCGACGGGGTCCATTCATCCGCTGACGGCACATCAAATATTATCGGACTTATCGGCATATGGGTAGCGTCGCAGCCGCCCGATGAAAGCCATCCCTACGGGCATAGAAAATTCGAGACCCTTTCAACAATTGCCATAGCTGTCCTGATATTCGGAGCAGGCACTGAAATATTGCGTAAATCCTATGTCAGGCTGCAAACTCCTTCCAGCATTGACGTGACTTACGTAAGTTTTATAGTTATGGCAATAACGCTACTGGTAAATATACTGGTAATGACATATGAAGCAAAAAAAGGACGGGAGTTGAAAAGCGATTTTCTCATTGCAGATGCTTTGCACACAAAGACCGATATTTTTATTTCGTTGTCTGTCGTAATCAGCCTTATAGCTGTAAAGATCGGATACCCTGTTATCGACGTGGTTGCAGCGCTTGTCATCACTGTTTTTATTGCAAAGATGGGTTTTTCAATTCTGAAATCCGCCGCGGCCGTTCTTACCGACGCCGCCCGCATTAATCCGGAAGAAATCAATAAACTGGTCCGCATAATCAAAGGGGTAAAGGAGTGCCATGAAATCCGGACCAGGGGCAACGAAGATCACATATGCATCGACCTGCATTGTCTTGTCGACCCCGACATAACCACGAGAGAAGCGCATAACGTAGCTCATGCGGTGGAAGAAGCCATCAAAAAGAGATTCCCTTCCGTTGTCGACGTTGTCGTTCATATAGAGCCGTATGAGAAATAAATCCAGCCTTCTACTTGATCTTATCGATAAACGCCTTTGCGGATTTAAAAACGACTTTTATTACGTCAACGTCCTCGAGCAGGCCTCTATAATATCCCGCAATATGCAGCTCCTTGTATAGTTTTTCAAATTCTCTCGTAAGCTTGCCGTTATGAATTGATAAATATCTTTTCAACAACTCTCTGTATCCCTCAACGGATTGGGGCAGTTCTTTTTCGCTGACTCCTCTGCTTATAAGATATTCATCAACGGCTTTCAGCACCGCAAGGTATGCAGTGCCGCAGGCTTCTTGAACATACTTAACATCGGTGTAAGTATCGTCCTCTATCGGCGCAGATTTCAATATCTCTTTTGCATTATTTAAATATCGTATTGCTTCTCTCATTTATTTTGTCCCCTTTATTATTGTTAAGTAATTTAATCATATTTAAGATTCCGCCGTCAATGACAATTTGGCAAAGGGCGTAACCCCTCAGTTATGGGTGGCAATAGTGCATGACATTGTCATTCTGAGCGAAGCGAAGAATCTCAACGCGTTAATAAAGCAGGAGATTCTTCGTCGCTTCGCTCCTCAGAATGACAGGGTATGCCCTGTAACTGAAGGATTACCAAAGGGCGGGATTTTTTAAATTCATTCTACAAAATCTCCACTTCCCGTTGCAATGCTTCGCGGCAACGGGAACCCAGCCCTCTTTTTCAAAGAGGGGAACCTTCAAATTCACTCGTCACTGAAGGGTTGCCAAATCCGCGTCATAAAAAAGGGGCTGTCCGTTTCCGAACAGCCCCTGGATTTTTATTTATGGGGCGGGGTAAGTCCCTCGCCCCTATCCCTCCTCCCGATGAAGAGAGAACCTTATTTCTATAACAGCGGAACGATAAGCAGCGCCACGATGTTGATGACCTTGATCATCGGGTTGATCGCGGGGCCTGCCGTGTCTTTGTACGGGTCGCCGACGGTGTCGCCGGTGACAGATGCTTTGTGTCCGTCGCTGCCCTTCTTGTGCACTTTGCCTTTGTCGTCGGTTACGCCGTCTTCAAAGGATTTTTTGGCGTTATCCCAGGCTCCGCCGCCGGACGTCATCGCGATAGCCTGGAAGAGTCCGGTTAAGATACTTCAGATAAGAACTCCCCCGAGTGCTTCCCTGCCGAGGAGAAGACCTACTGCGATAGGAACCACCACCGGGATAAGGGCAGGAACCATCATCTGCTTGATAGCGCCTTTTGTGACAATGTCAACGCACTTGCCGTATTCCGGCTTTGCCTTATATTCCATAATGCC
>JACRHB010000074.1 GCA_016217725.1 Nitrospirota bacterium
AATAAAACTCCAAACTCTGAGCTCGATACTCTAACCTTGAGATAACGGAGGATAAATGAAAAAGATAGAGGCGGTAATTAAACCATTCAAGCTTGACGACGTTAAAAAGGCGTTGAATGAATTGGGCGTACAGGGGATGACGGTTACGGAGGTCAAAGGCTTCGGCAGGCAGAAGGGACACATAGAGTTCTACCGCGGAGCCGAATACGATATCAATTTCGTTCCCAAATTGAAAATAGAGGTGGTCATACCTGAAGAGCTTCTTGAAAAAACGGTATCGACAATAGAGCAGGCCGCAAAGACCGGGGAGATCGGCGACGGGAAAATATTCGTATCTTCCCTTGAAGACGTCGTCAGGATAAGGACCGGCGAAAGAGGCAAAGAGGCGATGTGAGACCCGGATCAACAAATTATGAGAAACGGCTGCATGGCATGCAGCCGTTTTTTTACGTATTTATCGAGCCGTTTCATCAGGAACCCGCAAGTTGTCCATACCGCATGGTAAAATGAAACGGATCAGACATGAAAGGTTATTTCAATAAAGGATGTTGCATTCGGCCCCGGCTGCTTTTCTTCGCATCGTTCGTCCTGAGTCTTTTGTCGTACTCACAATCCGCCGGAGCCGATGAAAGCGCCGTCTCAAAAAATACGGCGCCGCCTGTATTCACTTATAAAATCGTTAAAGAATACCCGCATGACCCGCGGGCGTTCGTACAGGGCTTGTGCTATGAAGACGACGGCGTCCTGTACGAAGGAACCGGGCTCCTCGGGCAATCATCACTGCGGAAGGTGAAGCTTGAAACGGGAGACGTCCTGAAAATCCGCTGGCTGCCGCCTGAATTTTTCGGAGAAGGGGTCACCGTATTCGGGGATAAGATAATCCAGCTTACCTGGCGTAATCATAAAGGCTTTGTTTACGATAAAGAGAGCTTCCGATCGCTCCGGGAATTTCATTACCGCACGGAAGGCTGGGGCCTTACCCATGACGGAAAGAATCTGATCATGAGCGACGGGACCGAGAACTTATATTTTTTAGATCCTGAAACGTTTGAGGAGGTCGGACGGATAAAAGCGCATGACAATTACGGGCTTGTGCCTAAGCTCAATGAGCTGGAATACATTCACGGTGAAATATTTGCAAACGTATGGCTGACAAACAGGATAGCAAGGATCTCGCCTCAAACGGGACGTGTGACGGGATGGCTGGAGCTGAAAGGGCTTGCTCCTTACAAAGACGGTGAGGCTGAAAAGGCTCTTAACGGCATTGCATATGATCCACAAAACGACAGGCTGTTTGTCACGGGGAAATTATGGCCGAAGCTTTATGAGATCAAGCTTGTGCCGTTAGATTAAATTCCCGAATGATCTTTCATCTTTTAAATTTTTCGTAATAAATTTATGGATTTTATATCTTTGCTGGATTACTGTTTGATTAATCCGTAAAATAGACTAAAATCATTTTAGGAGAGACTTAGCCCATTATGCACCCATACAAGCGTTCCGCCAGGGTCGGCGATTTAATCCGTGAAGAGATCGCCGACATTATTCAAAACAAGATCAAACACAAGACCCTCGGGTTCGTCACTGTCACCGGGGCGAAGGTGAGCGATGATCTGAGAAATGCAACTGTATATGTGAGCGTTCTGAAAGAGGAAGACGCCGATAAGACCGTGCGTAAGCTGACCGAATCGGCGTCCTTTATAAAAGGCGAGCTCGGCAGGAGGCTGAAGATGAAGTTCGTCCCGTCTCTTATCTTCAGGATTGACGAGTCAATTCAATACGGGATGAAAATAGATAAGCTGCTTGATGAGATCAAGTCGGAAAGGAGCTCAATTGACGAAGATGAAAATATCCTCTAAGCTTTTGAACGTCATCAGACAAAACGGATCTTTCCTTATCGCCGGGCATATCAATCCCGAAGGCGATGCGATAGGCTCCATACTGGCGCTGGCGCTCGGATTAAAGAAAATCGGGAAGAAAGACGTTTATCTTCTCAGCAGGGACGGCGTGCCCGAGATCCTGAAATTCCTCCCGTCAGCGAAGCTGATAAAAAATTCGCCGCCAAAGAAAATTTACGACGTGCTGATGATAGTGGACTGCAACGTCCCGGAAAGGACGGGCTTCAAGGACCTGACGGGGAAGAACACTGTCGTTATAGACCATCACATTCCTCCCGGGGATTCTGACAGCGCCGAATTTTACAGGTCTTTAGCCGCAAGCTTCATTGACCCTCATGCCGCTGCGTCGGGAGTGCTGATCTACAAGCTTTTGACCGCTCTCAAGATACCTATAGATAAAAACATAGCCGTAAATTTATATACTGCGATACTGGTGGACACCGGCGGCTTCAGGTATTCCAATACGTCGCCTGAATCTTTGCAAACCGCGTGTCATCTTGTGGAGGCGGGCGCCCGCCCCTGGAGCATAACGAAAGAGATATTTGAAAACATCCCGTACAAATCAATGAAGCTGTTGGGGCTTTCGCTTGCAACGCTTGATAAGAAAGACGGCATAGCGTGGATGACCACGACCGCCGACATGTTCAAAAAGACGGGGGCCACATCCGAAGATTCTGAAGACTTTGTCGATTTTCCGAGGAAAGTAAAGGATATTGAGGCGGCGGCCTTCTTCAGAGAGGACGGCGACAATACTTTCAAGATAAGCCTTCGCTCAAAAGGCAGGGTCAACGTAGAGAAGATCGCAAAAAGCTTCGGCGGCGGCGGTCATTTCGCGGCGGCGGGATGCAAGGTGAAAGGGACCTTGAAGGAAGTGCAGGAGAAAGTCTTTTCAGCAGTCAGAGCGGCAATTAAAAATGCAAAATGAATATAGTTGTTGGTTTTTAGTTGTTATACTAACGGCAATAAATAACTTGACATAATATGCTATAAAATGGCACCATGTGGGCATGAAAACATTAACCATAACAAACCCACAGTTGACGCGTAAACGTTTGCTGCAAAAAGCCGAAGAAATACCTGGT
>JACRHB010000001.1 GCA_016217725.1 Nitrospirota bacterium
ATATCAGAGAAAATAAATTAAGTCAATATATATTATGCCATTAGGCACTACATCGGGCTTTTCCGCCTTCCCTGTCTTAATCTCTTGTTTTTGCTGCGTTTTCTTTTTTAGCTTGCTGGTTTATATATGAAGTCGGGAAATAATATATTTCATGGGTTGCGTCGTCTCTGGTTGCCGGATTACAGTCATCGTCTTTTCCGTTAACCGGTATCTCAGATGCGCCAGGATTAACTGTTGGGTCATTGTCATTGCAATCTATATCTGAGGTATAACCATCACTATCATTGTCCATCCATGCTATTGATGCATATTCTATCTCCAGTTTTGGGGTAGGATAGGTAGAATTATCTGATGATGCCATCAACCAACCGATACCGGGGGTGTCTGCATTTACTCTCAGACCATGATTTTGATCGGGGTTATCAACCCACGACTGAACTAACCCGGTTATCTCGAATGCCCAAATACATCCCCAATAGCATTCAGCAGTGCGCGCAATGGGCGCAGTTATCTCCGGGATATCAGTTGAGGGCTGATTATTCCATGTTATGGTCATTTCATCCCAGGAAGATGTAACCCTTCTGAAATATATTGTTCCGTCCATATATTCCGCCCACAGCGCAATTTTTGCTGATAGAATTGTGGAGCCAACGGGAATGGAAGATAGATCAAATTGGACGTATGCAGCGTGCTGAGGCAAACCAATACCATAGAACCATGGAAAATCTCCGTAATTTGTATCTGGGTTCCACCAATCAACATATGCATCCTTTCCATCCACGGGACCAGGCTGCAAGACAACATATTCACTTGCTCCAGCACTCACATTAGCTGGCACTGCCGCTATAAAAAGCGCAACAAATATCACTCCGCATATCATTATTAATGTTGTCAATATTTTCTTCTTTTTGTTGTTCATTTTCCCCTCCCTTTAAAATTTAACTGCCGTTCACAAATAAAATATCTAATTTAAAAAAGTTGCACAGAACTTTATTCCCTCCTCTCTGTACTCCTCTCAAATTTATTTCGGGAAACTGAATGTTCCCCCTCCATCAAAGGACTGAATTATTCCACCATGGCGTGTACCTATATAAATGTGCTTTGGGTCAAAAAGGTCTACTGCTACTGTTTGAAATCTTAGCACATGCCAACCGAGATCAGTCCAGGTAACACCGTGATCTTCGGAACGATAAAGAGTTGTATATTTTGGGTTGGGCTTGTATAAAAAAGGGTCATTACTTGATCTGGAAATAGCATACACTATTTTAGGATCACTGGGGGCAAATTGGATACTCTGTATCCCACCTTCTATTTGTTTAATCTCACTCCAACTCGTTCCATAATCTTTACTCAAGAACGTTTTCGCTGTCTCTTCTGGTGAAAATAAATAAGTACCCATAAATATTTCCGCCGGGTTCAATGGATTCAACGCTATGCCCATGGTCCATAACCCTCCTTGGACCCCCGGTGGATTACAACTCTTCCAGTGGTATCCACCATCAGTGGAACGAAAAATGATAGAGTGGGCTCCACCTGCGTACATTCGCAATGGATTTGAGGGATCAATCACGATTGGGCTGACATCATTGTCTATCCCGGATCCTGGGATATTGTTCCCAGCAATCTGTGTCCAAGTGATGCCTCCATTGGTCGATTTAAAAACCCCACCTGTGGCTCCTCCTATAACTGTACCCGCATAAACTATTTCAGTTTCGGTAGGATGAGTTACCACTTCGTTTATCGCATAGAAGGGTGTGGTCATCCCATATTCAAAACTTTCCGTGCCTTTACCAGAGAAAAACCAGGTTTCAGCACTATCTTGAGACTTAAAAATAAGCCAATTTTTTACAGTATACAGGATATCCGGTGAGACACTGTTCACAACCAGTTCGGTAAAAAACTCAAGAGAGGTGCCTAGAGGAAGAATTTCTGGTAGTTGATCAAGTCCTGAGTTTTTTACTGTCCATGTATTTCCTTTATCCACTGATTTAAAAATACCGCGCTGTTCATCCAATGCATACACAATGTTAGTATCATAGGGATGAGGAACAATCCTTATTACATTCACTGGACGAGGATAATTATCGTCATTGCCAGGAAATGTTCCTTTTGGAGATTTATCCGCGAAACTGGCAAGGACAGGGAAAAGAACCAACCATATAAATAATATGTTAATCAGTTTCATATTGATAGCTCCCCTTTCTGCTCGAAAAATTATTAAGGCTTCGGTTCCCGGTAAACATGCATATCCTTAGTTGCTTAAAACAAAAACAATAATCAGATTTCCTATTAGAGACAGACGAGATTGAGACCCTATTGAGAAAACGCAGGAATCGGCTGATAGGATGCTTCAGGACAAATAACCGGAAATTTGAAACAATAAGCTCACAGAATGAAGAAAGTTTCTTTACCCCATGTCAGTCCTCCGCGTATAAATCAAACAAAACAGTTTAACTTAGTGGAGTATTGCACCATTTGACAGTTCAGCCGTCTTAACTTGAGAACCTGTTGTTTCTATCCCCTTTACACAAATGGTCTGCGTCTGCTGGGATCGTTACGTGTAGTGAATAGTTAATAATTAACACAAATATCGTGTTGCGTCAAGAAAATTTTACGGTCGTGAAAAAATTAATAGAAAATTTAATAGAAAAACTTAATATTATCGCTTTGTGACGTGTCTTTTTCCACGGGGGCGTTGTCGGGATTCTTTTCTCTGCGGCCCGGCATTATTCTTCCGTGTGTAACGGAACCTCTTGAGATAATCGACGATGATCATTTCATCCGTCAACTGCATGACGGGTATCTTCTGTCTGATAAATTCCTCGATGTCAAAGAGGGAATGAATGTATTCCTCGCAGGCCAGGCTTATCGCCCTGCCGCTGGCGCCGGCCCTGGCGGTCCTGCCGATCCTGTGTACATAGTCCTCCGGGTCCTGGGGCAGGTCGTAGTTGATCACGTGCGTCACCCCATCTATATGGAGCCCCCGGCTCGCCACGTCCGTGGCTACAAGGATCGGTACTGTACCATCCTTGAAGTGGGAAAGAACCTTCATCCGTTTCCTCTGCTCAAGGTCTCCGGTAATGGAGTTTGTTGCGAAACCATTTGCGTTCAGAAGAACATCAAGGCGCTCAACCGCGGCCCTGGTGTTGCAAAAGATCAGATAGCGGCCGGCCGGCTCCCGTTTAAGGATCCCGAGGAGCAGTCCGACCTTCTCGGACTTGCCTACGTGATAGATCTCCTGCTCCGTTTTTTCTACCGTTACCATCTCCGGCGTAACCGAGAAATGCACCGGCATGTTCATGTGTTCATAGCATAGTTCAAGCACACGGTTGGACAGTGTAGCTGAAAAGAGCATGGACTGCCGCTTGTCGTAAGGAGACATCCTTCTAAGCAGAAACCGCAGGTCGCTGATGAAGCCCATGTCAAAAAGGCGGTCCGCCTCGTCAATCACCAGGAATTGGGTCTTTCTCAGACTGTAGACTTTCTGCTTGAGATAATCGATGAGCCGTCCCGGCGTGCCTATAAGCACGTCAACTCCCTTTGCGATCTCTTCGCGCTGCTTATGATAGTCAATGCCGCCGAACACCGGGAGAATCTTGAAGCCGGCGGTCCCGCCCAGCAGTTTTGCCTCAGCGTTTATCTGGAGCACGAGCTCCCGCGTCGGCGCGATGATGAGAGCGCGGGGCGACAGGCTGCGTCCCGGCTGACGCGCCAGGAGCATGCGGGAGAATACCGTGATAAGGAAGGCCGCGGTCTTGCCGGTGCCGGTCTGGGACTGGGCCGCAATGTCTTTGCCGCGCAGGGCCTCAGGCAGGGTCTGCGCCTGAACCGGGGTGCACTCTTGAAACCCTGCGGCCTTGATTCCTTCAAGAACCTTTTCAGGAATATTCAGATCTTTAAATTTCACAATATCTACTATATATTAATCAAAGGCGATACACAAAGCGGGGGATAAATTAAACATGCTTTCCCTCCTGCAAACGAGGGGTGTGTATTTTTACAAAGCAAGACATTTCAGCTTGCTCTAATAAATTTCTCAAAATCCCTTCACTTTTAATTTTTAATTTTTAATTTTTTTTAACCCGCCTTCGGCAGGTCTTTGAATACCTTCCAGGTCTTTAAAAGGTCCAGCGCGCGCTGAAGCTGAAGGTCGTCTTTTTCTGAGACCTCGACCGGAGCCTCCGGCATCTCGATGTCTTTGTCTTCCTCCACGTCGGTATCCGTTTCCTTTTCCTTAGCCGCGTCATTTTTGAGATGCTGCTTGAGGTCTTTTTCCCTTATGACCGGGTGTGTCTTCACTTCTTCTTTAACAATGGGTTTAACGGCGATGTCGGGTGTGATCCCGGTTGTTTGTATGGACCTTCCCTTGGGGGTATAGTACCTTGCCGTCGTCAGCCTGAGAGCAGAGCCGTCGCTCAACGGGATTACCGTTTGGACCGAGCCTTTCCCGAAGGTCTGCATTCCAAGCACTACGGAGCGTCCCCAGTCCTGAAGCGCTCCGGCTACGATCTCCGAGGCGCTGGCGCTGCCTTCATTTACAAGGACGACCATGGGGTAATCGTAATGTTTATTGTTGTTGACGGTATGAAATTCCTGCTTGTCGCCGCTTCTGCCCTTAATATAAACAACGAGCTTTCCCTCCGGCAGAAAGTGGCTCGTAACCTCCACCGCGGCGTTCAGGAGTCCGCCTGGATTGTTTCTGAGGTCGAGCACGAGCGAATTGATATTTTCTTTTTTAAGTTTTTCCAGCGCCTCCTCCATTTCAGAGGAGCTCTTCTGCTGAAATTGGGTGAGCTTTACGTAGCCGATCTTTTCATCAATGACTTTGGACTTGACGCTCTTGAGCTGTATGATGTCCCTGACGATGGTAAAATCTTTCGGTTTTTCAAAACCCTCTCTCATTATCGTTATTGTTATGGAAGTGCCTTTCGGCCCCCTGAGTTTTGTGACCGCGTCCTGAAGGGTGATTTCCTGGGTCGGTTCACCAGCTATCTTGAGTATTTTATCTCCGGCCTTGACGCCGGCTTTGTAGGCGGGCGTATCTTCGATTGGGGCGATTACGGTCAACATCTTGTCTTTGACGCCTATCTGTATCCCGAGTCCGGAGAATTCCCCCTTTGTATCGATCTGCATCTCCTTAAACGCCTCCGGAGGGAGAAACGAGGAATGGGGGTCGAGTGAATTGAGCATCCCTTTTATCGCCCCCTGAACAAGCTCCTTTTCGTTCACTTCTTCAACGTAGTTTTGCTTTACTATTGAAAGGGTCTCTGCAAACGTCTTGATCCTTGTATAATGTCCGTCTTCGACGGCGTCCACTCTCCCCGGAAAAATTCCCTTGCCGACAAGAAATCCGCTTACCGCAACGGCAATAATCAACAGCCAGACAAAAGTCGATTTACGTCTTAACATTCTTCCTCCGTTCAATGTCATCTATTTTTTTTATTATTATTTGTTCTCTTCAACCACTGCATCGGGTCGACCGGCTTCCCTTTATGTCGTATCTCGAAATAGAGTGTAGGGGAATTCGACAGCCCGGATTCGCCTATTTTCCCGACAACGTTTCCTTTTTTAATTATATCACCGGTGTCATGAAAAATCTCGGACAGGTGCCCGTACAGGCTATGATAACCGCTGCCGTGATTTATTATCAACAGAAGCCCGTAGCCCTTGAACCAGTCCGCATAGACGACCTTGCCTTCAGCCACCGCCTTCGGCTCGTCCCCCTTACCAGCCCGGAGCTCTATCCCGTTTTTGAAAACCGCAATATTATACTGCGGGTCGTTGTATTTTCCAAACGGCACGACCACCTCGCCGCCGACCGGCCACGGCAGTCTCCCCTTCAAGGCCGCAAAACCTTTATCGGCAGCCGCCTCCGGGGTCTCCTGCTTTTCGAGCCTCTCCATCATTTGACGGAGCTTCTCCGAGGATTCCTCAAGCTCTTTGATCATTTTTTCATAAGAGCTCTTTTGGCTCCTGACCGAGGCGAGGAGGCTGTCTCTTTTGTCGCGCTCGGCCTGCATCTCCTTTGTCTTTTCCCGGACGTTGTTCTTGCTGAGCTCGAGGTCTTTCTGCAGCGCCTCCAGATTTTGTTTTTTCAAGTTGGATTCGTTTATCTCATTGCTGAACGTCTTCAACAGCTTATTATCCCGGTGGGCGACGAGGCCCAGGAATTTTGTCTTTTTGATCAGGTCGCTGTAGTCGGTTGCGGTGAGGAGTATGAGCGAGCCGCCGTCGCGCCGCTGTTTATAGAGGGCCTTCAGGCGCTCCTTCAGATGCTCTCTCCTCTGTTTTAGTTTGCATGTAAGCGATCCGATCTCATCCTGAAGGGCAGTGATCTCCGATTGCGTATGAGCTATGCGAGCGTCATAATTCTTAAGCTCTTTCTGCTTCTTTTTAATGTTCTTATTTATGTCTTCCATCTCCGACAGGATGGACTTCTCCTGTTCGATCACCTTTTTGACTTCCTGTTTTTTCTCCCTAAGCTTTTCTTCCACTTCCTTAAGCCGGTCTTTCGTATCGGCGGCGGAAGCAAGTGAGAAGTGAGAAGTGAGAAGTGAGAAGTTGAAAGTGAAAAGCAAAATTACAGTGACAAGCGACAAGTGACGGGTGACGGGTTTTTCACCCTCGACTCCTCGACCCCTTGAATCCTTGAATCCTTTTTTGACTCTCAACTCTTAACTCTTAACTTTTAACTTTTAACTTAGTATTTTATCTTCCCGACTGCAAAGAAGCTTCCTATCAAGCTCATAACCGCTCCTGCAACAGGGGCCGGTATATATACGCTCAGAGGCAGGGGTATTATGAATGCGCTGATCGAAGGCAGATATTGAGGGCCTTTATAAATTATAAACGAGTATAACCCGTAGAGCGCAGCGGAGCTTATGATCCCGCCGAGTATGCCGATGAAGATTCCCTCCACTAAGAACGGCAGTCTTATGAAGTGCCTTGTCGCCCCAAGCAGTTTCAAGGTTTCAACTTCATCCTTCCTTCTATAGAAGAGTATCTTGACCGTGCCGTAAGTGACAAACGTGACGGCGATGAATATGGCGCCGCCTAAAAAGATTATGCCGGTCCTCATCACGCCGGAAAGGGTATGGAGAGAAGACAGCCATTTCTCTCCGTATTCGACGTCGTCCACGCCGTTCATCTGTCTTAACTGGTCCGCCTTCCTCCTGACGAATGAAGGCTCCGGCAGCTTCCTTTTAAATGTCAGCTCAAAAGAAGACGGCAGGGGGTTGTCTTCAAAGCCCTCAAGCACCGAAATCCCTGTTCCCAGCATCCTGCGGAGCTCCTGCAGGGCCTGTTCTTTTGATACGTATTTTACTTCCGAGAAGTCAGGGTCTTTAAGGAAAAACTGTTTTAACGTCTCTTCCGCCTCGCCTGTCAATCCTTCGTCAAGATATACGACCAGTCCGAAGTTTTTGGACCAGCGCTTCAGGGAGGAATCTATATTTAATGAGATCGTTATGAAGAGGCTGAGTATCAACAGGCCGACGCCTACGGACAGGACGGTGAGAAGGTTTATCCATTTTTCATGCCATAAGCTTTTCAGCGCCGTTTGTAAAGAGTAAATGAACGTCCTCAACCTATGGTCTCCTTTTCAATATGCGTATCTTTCAAGTGGAATACCCTTCGTCCCGTGCCGTGGAAAAGGGAGTCGTTATGGGTTGCGATAAGGACCGTAGTGCCCCTTGCATTTATCTCCCTGAACAGGTTGGTGATTGTCTTGGAGGTCTCCGCGTCAAGGTTGCCGGTGGGTTCGTCTGCAAGAAGGACGGTGGGCCTTGAGACCATAGCCCTCGCGATTACGACCCTCTGCTGCTCTCCTCCTGAAAGATGCTGCGGCAAGATTTCCGCCTTATGCGCCAATTTGACTTCTTTCAATACGTCGTTGACTTTTCCTTTAATCTCTTTCGGGGGCATATCGTGGATCCTAAGCGCAAGGGCGACGTTGTCAAAGACCGTCTTGTTATACAGCAGCCTGAAATCCTGGAAGACTATGCCGACGTTGCGTCTGAGGTAGGGGATGGTGCTTTGCTTTAGCTTTGCCGTGTCCCAGCTCGAAACGACTATCTGTCCTTTGTCGGGCCGCTCCGCGCAGTAGATGAGCTTGAGCAGTGTTGTCTTGCCCGCGCCGCTCGGTCCCGTTATGTAGGCGAGCTCCCCTTTTTCAACGGCAAATGAAACGTCTCTCAGAACAACATCTTCGTCATAGCTTTTGGAGACGTTTGAAAATTGGATCATTTTTTCTTAAGCCACAGAGAAAATTCTTAATGTTTTGCCACAGACTTTCACTGACTAAATAAAGAACTAAGATCAAAGAGCCAAGAACCAAGATCATTTTTTTTCAATCTTTGCTCTTCAGTCTGTCTTTTTGTCTGTGTCCGTCAGTGGCCGACCTTTTTCCTAACTGTGGTTTATTGCATTTTTAACCGTCTTCACTATATCTTCCGCGGTCAGGCCGTGAAATTTTATCAGCTCATCCGGATTGCCTGAACAGCCGAAGGAGTCGTGAATCCCCACTCTCTTTACCGGCACGGGATGGTTCTCCGAAAGGAATTCGCATACCGCCCCTCCAAGCCCGCCGATTACGGAATGCTCCTCAGCCGTTACAATGAGCTTCGAGCTTTTTGCGACCTTCAGCAAGGCTTCTCCGTCAAGAGGTTTTATGGTGGACATGTTTATAACGCCCGTATCTAGGCCGTCTTTTGATAACATTTCGGCTGCCTTCTTTGCTATGGCCACCATAATTCCCGAAGCGACGATGTTGACGTCTCTGCCGATGTGGAATACGAATGCCTTGCCTATTCTGAATTTATAATCATCCGGCATGATATAAGGGACCTTGGCCCTGCCGAGTCTCACATACACGGGTCCTTTATAATCCGCAATGGTATTGATCACCGAAGCGGTTTCGGCCGCGTCTGCCGGGACGATCACGGTCATGTTCGGGAGCGCCCTCATCAACGCCACGTCTTCAAGCGCCTGATGCGAAGCCCCGTCTTCCCCGACGGTTATGCCTCCGTGAGTTGCAACGAGCTTAACGTTTGTATTTGAATAGCAGACGGTCAGTCTTATCTGATCCCAGGCCCTGCCTGTTTCAAAGACCGCAAAGGTGGAAGCGAACGGAACCTTCCCCGTTAAGGAAAGTCCGGCAGCCGTGCCGATCATGTCCTGCTCCGCAATGCCCATGTTGAAAAACCTTTCCGGGAACGCCGTTGCAAACTTGTTCGTCTTTGTCGAGCATGAGAGATCGGCGTCAAGGACTACAATGTCCTGACGCTTCTTACCGAGTTCAAGCAGCGTATCGCCGTATTCATCCCGCGTGGCTTTAGGTTTTTTATCGGGCGTATTGCCATACGCCCCTACATTTGACTGCTGACTGCTGACCGCTGACTGCTGACTCTTCTCACCCATTGTTGATCTCCTTCACCGCCCTTTCATATTCTTCAGCCGACGGCGCGACTCCGTGATATTCTACTTTACCTTCAAAGAAAGATACACCCTTGCCTTTTGTAGTATTGGCAATGAGGACCGTGGGCTTGCCTTTTACGCCTTCAGCCTCATCAAGCGCTCTAAGGATCTCTTCCATATTATGCCCGTCGATATCGATTACATGCCAGCCGAATGCAGCCCATTTATCATGTATCGGGGCGATGCCCATGATTTTTTGAACGGGGCCGTCGATCTGCAACCCATTGTTATCGACGACGGCGCAGAGGTTGTCGATCTTATAATGAGCGGCTGTCATGGCCGCCTCCCATATCTGCCCTTCCTGTATCTCTCCGTCTCCCATGATACAGTAAACCTTTGCAGGGTTGTTATCGAGCCGTAACCCCAACGCCATGCCGTTGGCGACCGAAAGCCCTTGTCCTAACGAGCCGGTTGAAACCTCCACGCCGGGGAGGCTTTTGCAGCAGGGATGTCCCTGGAGGGGGGATTCGATCTTTCTCAGCGTGCCGATGGTCTCAAAGGGGAAATAACCCGCCTCCGCCATGATCGCGTAAAGAAGCGGAGCCGCATGACCTTTTGAAAGGATAAACCGGTCCCTGTCTTTCCAGGAGGGGTCTTCAGGGTTAAAATTCATCTTTGAAAAATAGATTGCAACGGCTGCATCTACCGCGGAAAGCGAACCGCCGGTATGTCCCGAGCCTGCCCGGGTCAGCATGTGCAGTATGTGAAGACGTATCTTCTTCGCGATATTTTCAAGCTCCTTTACGTCGGTGATCTTACCCTTTGTCGCTGCGTTCATTTAGCCTCTCCTTTTATCCCGAATAATATTTAAAGGGGTGCATTTTAAGAATGCGTTTTTCAGGAATAATAAACAGTCCATTATAAAATTTATAGGGATTGAGAAGCAATAGAATGAAAGGCGGGGGGGTTACGGCTTACCGGCCGGGGACATGAAGCAGCTTTGTTTTCTTCTTCAGAAAGACAAGGATTACATAAATTAATGCGGTGAAGGACAACGCGACGGTCCAGAAAAGATCGATTTTGACGCTGTCGGTTGAGATAAAGTTTTTCACGATTGCGAAAAGTGTGAACACCGCCACAAGTCCGAGCAGCCCGGAAGGCTCGCGCCTTAAGACGGTACGAAGCGAGAAGGGCAGCTCAGGCGCTTTCCATTTACGGAACGAAGGTAAAAACGCAGGCGTCTGCGCGGCCCAAATCAGGAAGGCCTCCCCGAATTTACCGCGAAGGAATTCTTCCTCCGCGAACATTATGCGCTCGTAATATATCCAGAATATAAGGGTCGTAAAAACGGGAACCCACCACGTTTGCGGCAGCATAGCCACGCTGAGCCACATGAAATAATTTCCAAGATACAACGGATGGCGGACTGCCGAATATATTCCGGTAGTATTCAGGGATTCGGCCTTCTGTTTTTCGGTAATCCTTCCCGACGTCCCTCTCGGCGTGAAGCCGACGGTTATAATCCGTATGGACAGTCCGAACAACCCTATTGCAAGACAGAATATCTCCCACAGGAAATTCAGAGAAGGGTCGTATTCCCGGCGCTCCATCCCGCGAAATCCCAGGAGAGCGGCGGCAAGTATCAGAACAGGGAAGTAGCTGCGCCGGCGAAAAAGCCAGTTGCCGGACTTTTCAAAGTGATCTTTAAGCGTCATGAATCCCTTTCAGAAAATCGTATTACTACAAACGCAATTAATAAATTGGGGTCTTTCTCATCTCAAGCGGGTAAATTCTCCGATTTGGACTGACTGTCTTTTTTTCCCCTCTATCAAGAGGGGATTAAGGGGTGTATTTATTTTTATTCTATTACACACTGTCTTTAATGTCTTCTAAAGCCCTCTTAATACACACCCCTGCACCCCTCTTTTTAGAGGGGAATTCTTAACTCGCCTTTCTTCTTTAATTAGAAAAGCTCATCTTTACCCACTCATTATGAGAAAGAGCCATAAATTGGTTGTATTAGGTTACAAAAATCCTCCGTTATTTGCAAAGGTTGCTGTTAGTTGCGCTGCTCCCTTATTCAAGAAGCAAACCTGCATGACCGATAAGTAATCTAAAAGTCATGACCTGCAAGCAAAAAGTACCTTTTAAGGACTAAAACGTGCCGGCTTTCGGCTCTGATATAATATTGATTAAGGATGTAGATGGTGAAAAGAGCATCTGTTGACCACGGCATCTATACGGAAGAGCAGCTCTTGG
>JACRHB010000072.1 GCA_016217725.1 Nitrospirota bacterium
AATCAAGGACTGTCGGCAAACAGAATTCCCCCTGATTACCCTCTTTCTTCCTTCAGGATAATTTGATTTGGAACTGCTTTTATACAAAAGATTGTTAGAAAATGGTAGGTCTTTAGATTAGATTAATGTTGGAGGTTACATCCATAAACTCGATTTAGTTGTCATTCGGTGGTCATTATTACAACCTGCTTATGCACTTGACTGACCTAACCTCAATATGTAGTATGTATGGGTATGGAAAACTACCCGGATTTTTCTATATGTTGTATATAGGTCAGTCAAGTGCATAAGCAAATATTACAATTTCAACAACACCATCCCCGAAACGGGATCCAGCTCCCTTGTTGCGGTTATCCCTTCCATCTCGAGGATGACTGCCTCCAGTACAAGAAAGGTTTCCGAATTCTCCCTGAGACATCCGACCTTGACCATGTCTTTCTTGCCGAAGGCCCCATGAAAGTGTATCCTCGGCTCGTCTCCCTGCCGGAATATCGTCCCCAGACCTACGACTTCATGGCTTTCTCCAAGCGCCTTCCATACGGGTTTCGGCGGCAGCTCATCTTTTTCAGGGCCGACTACGATCCTCCCCTCGCGCATTCCGCCCACAAGATAAAAAACCCCGGCCCTGATATTTTCGTTTTTTGAGATGGTTACAAGGTTCCCGAGCACGTCTTCATGGTCTTCAAATCTTGCGACAATGATCCGCCCCGGTTTGCCGATCCGGTATTTCATACAGCCTCCAATCTTCTTTGAGTATTCTTGTTTAGAACAAATTCAATAATACCAATCTTCGCTGGTTCAGGCTTGTAGCCTGAACCATATAATACCTTAAATGTTTGGTTCAATCTGCAAGATTGAACCAGCAGAAAAACTCTGAACTCTGAACTCTGAACTCCGTTGACTGTCTAACGGCTCGTCAAAAGAACAGATAATCGTCATTTTATTGTCATAAAACCAGGTTCTTATCTTTGACGCCCTTCTAACTATTTGATTTTTAATACAACAGTATTTGGCATTTTATTTGCTTAGTAATATTTAATTGAAGGGATTTAAAACTTATGGAAAAAAGAGCCGTTGAAAGAATACCGGCGAATTTGAGCGCAAGGTTTTTTTACGGGAACATGTTCTACACGGGAACCATCTTGAACCTTTCAGAAAAAGGGATGTTTATAAGCACAAGAAGATGTCTTCCCTGCGAATCCATGTTTGTGATAATTATTCGGTCTGAAAGTAAGCTTATGCAGGTTGTCGCGCGTGTGAAGAGGCTTGCAAAAGATAACGGTCATTACGGGGGGATGGGGGTTGAGCTTTTAAATGCTACGGTTGAATACTCGGAATTCATCGGCGGTTTAAAAGAGAATAAGTCTTTTCAGGCGTCCGTATAGCGAGCTCACTTTTCAAATCCGAATTCTTTCCATTTAGCCGTCACACGTTTTTTGATCTCTTCGGACATCACTATTTCATCGGGCCAGTCGCGGGTAAAGCCTTCGGAAGGCCACTTTTTGGTGGCGTCGATCCCGATTTTTCCGCCGTAAGCAGGGATGCCGGACGCATGCTCAAGCACGTCAAGAGGCCCTTCGACTATGACCGTATCCCTTTTTGGATCGACGTTATTCCCGAGCCTCCATACCACTTCGCTCAGGTCCTGGACGTCGACCCACTTATCCACGATAACTATCGCCTTTGTAAAGCTCATCTGCCCGGTTCCCCAGAGGGCGTACATTACCTTTCTTGCGTGGCCGGGATAGCGCTTGTCGATGGAAATCACCGCCAGATTGTGAAACACTCCTTCGAGCGGGAGGTTCATGTCTACGATTTCGGGCAGTTGTTTTCTTAATAAAGGGAGGAAGATCCGCTCTGTCGCCTTACCGATAAAACAGTCTTCCATCGGCGGCTTGCCGACAATTGTGGCAGGATAGATTGCATCCTTCCTGTGAGTAACGCAGGTGATATGAAATACGGGATATTCATCGGCAAGTGAATAATAACCGGTGTGGTCGCCGAATGGTCCTTCGAGCCTTCTTTCCCCGGGTTCGCAATAACCTTCAAGTACGATTTCAGAATTTGCAGGGACTTCGACGTCCACAGTCTCACATTTTATAAGCTCTACCGTATCATTCCGTAAAAATCCCGCAAAGAGCATCTCGTCAACACCTTCCGGCAGGGGAGCGGTTGCAGAATACATGACAGCAGGGTCGGAGCCTATGGCGACTGCGACTTCCAGCCTTTGTCCCTTTTGCTCAGCCTTCCTGTAATGCCTCGCGCCGTCCTTATGCATATGCCAGTGCATGCCCGTAGTCCTCGAGTCATACACGTGCATGCGGTACATGCCGCAGTTGCGCTCGCCCTTGTCAGGGTCTTTTGTGAATACCATCGGGAGGGTGATGAATTTCCCGCCGTCGTCGGGCCATGTCTTTAAAACAGGGAAGATATCGAGTGAAGGATTGTCCCGGATAATCACTTCCTTGCACGGCCCTGACTTAACAATCTTCGGAAAAAAATCCGAGAGCTTTTTGAGCTTCGGCAGCGCTTTGAGTTTCTCTATGAAATTGGTGGGGATCTCCGGTTCAAGGAATTCGAGTATCCTCCCGCCGATGTCATCAAGGTTTTCCACCTCAAGGGCCAGGCGCATCCTTTCATAAGAGCCGAATGCGTTTACAAGCGCGGGAAATTTTGATCCCTTCGGATTTTCAAACAAAAGCGCCGGCCCGTTCGCCTTTACAACCCTGTCGTTTATCTCAGCAATTTCGAGCACGGGATCCACTTCAGCTTTAATACGCTTCAGAAGCCCTTTGCTGTCAAGGACTTTTAAAAAATCTCTCAAATCACGATATGCCATTTGCCGTATATGATACAGGATTGTTGTTTTGGCTTACAAGGCCTTCATCACTTCCTGACTTCTCTTATCTTCTCAAGTGTATCTCTGTAAGTGTCCGCCTTCGAGGGATTAAGCTCCAACGCCTTAAGCGCAAGGCTTTCAGCTTTCTCGATATTCCTTCTTTCCGTGTAATAAAGCCATACCAGATTGTTATGGGCGTCTGCGTTTTTCGGATTGGGTGTTCGACTTACGCCGGATTTTACAACATCTTTCATTTATGCGGGTTTTTAAGTAAAATTCTTTTTCTTCAAGTTCCGTATGAGATATGAATTTTGCCCTGCGCATTTTATGATTCAAATCATACAGTGGAAAAACGTAACGTGTTAATATACTACAAAAAAAGCACAATCTCTACCAATCAGACCGGATAAGCCGTTGCCGCCGGGAGACAAAACAGACTGTCACGGATACGGCAAGAAACATCTCGGCGGCTTCAGGGAAATCCTCAATATCGGAAAAACGGCATGACGTCCTTTGCGCGGGGGGAACTCCGCAAGTAGTTCCGGCGGGGCATTATTTCTAGCCGTAATAACGTAACGGAACAAAAGGGACGATAAAGTTTTAAGGCAAGAAATGAAAATGCTCACCTTAAAATCACTTACCGCAAAATTCATCTTTATAACCCTGATCGGCATTATCTTCTGGAGCGTCTACGTCTACATAGGATTCCGGTTTACAGAGCATATCAGAGGTCAGGCGACGAGGATAAACCTTGCCGGTCAGTTGAGATTCCGGTCCTTTGAGATGGCCTGGCTGTCCCACAAACTTACAGAGAGAGAGGTTGTAAAGCTGACCCCGGATATCAAGGAATCCCTCATTGCTGAACTTGAATATGAAATGGATATGTATGATAAGACGATCAAATCGCTTAAAGAAGGGAATACCCAACTCGAAGTCGGACCTCTTGAATATGAAAAAGCAAAAGCAATATTAAACAAACTTGCCGATGAATGGCGCGTGGATCTGAAACCCGCGCTTCTCGGTATAATGGAGCTTTCCGATGACGCTCCAGAAGCGCATATCAGATCAATACTCGAAAAGTACGATCTAAAGATACATGGTTATGTTGATGAATTAGACGCGCTTGCAAACTTCCTCGAGAGCCACTACGGGTATGAGGTGAAAGAGCATGACCTTTTCAGGATTTACGCCCTCGGATTTTTCGCCTCGCTCCTTCCCTTTGTCTTTATTTACGTAAGGCGCAGTATCTTAAGACCCGTATCCGCATTGAGAGACGCTGCAAAGGACGTCGAAAGGGGAAATCTCGATAAAAAGCTGGATATAAAATCAGAAGACGAGATAGGCGAGCTTTCCCAAAGCTTCAACCAAATGGCTCAATCTCTTAACCTGGCGTTTGATGAAAAGACAAAGCTGCTCCAAAATCTTAACTCCCTTTATGAAGCCTCAAAAGAGATATTGAGCGAGCTTAACATGGATATCCTCCTTCAAAAGATTGCGGACCATGCAAAGCATCTGCTTAATTCCAGGTACGCTGTAATAGCCATATCGAACGACAGGGGCGGTTATGAATATTTCATCCAGTCGGGACTTGAGCCTCAGGTTTTTGAATCGCTCAGGGGAACATGCGGTTTACCTAAAGGGAAAGGCCTGCTCGGCTACCTGCTGAAAAATGACAAGCCGGTTCGTGTTGATGATATATCAAAGCATCCGGAGTTTATCGGATTCCCTGAAGGGCATCCCGAGATGAAAACATTCCTGGGCGTGCCTGTTTCCGTATACGGTAAAGTTGTGGGCAGGCTCTGTTTTGCGGATAAATTCACACAAGCGGGGGGTGCCGAAAACTTTACTCAGGAAGACGAAGACCTTGCCGTGTCTTTTGCAAACACCGTGGCCCTTGCCATCGACAAGGCTTTCATTTTGAAGAAGAGCGAGAAAAATTACCAGATACAGAATGTCCTGAACTTTCTCCTGCATATTTCATTGGAAGATATTTCGCTTACCGGGCAGCTCGAACATGTCCTTGACATAATCCTCTCCTCTCCTTTTCTGCCCCTTGAGCCCAAAGGAGGCATATTACTTGTTGAAGATAAGCCGGATGTTTTGATGTTGAAGGCCAACAGGAATCTGCCTGTTCCCTTACAGGGTTTGTGCGCCGAGGTTCCTTTCGGTAGATGTCTCTGCGGCAGGGCGGCGGTAAGCAGGCAGATAGAATTTGCCGATTGTCTGGATGAGCGCCATGAAAACCGCTATGACGGCTTAACCCCTCACGGTCACTATAATGTCCCTATCCTGTCAAAGGGTAAATTGCTGGGAGTAATCGTCCTTTACCTGAAAGAAGGGCATCGCAAGGATCAGGATGAGGTTGAATTCCTTCAGGCCGCGGCAAATACCCTGGCCGGAATGATAGAGCGGAAGCGCACCGAAGAAGAGCTGGTAAAATACGGCAGGGAATTCTTTGCGCTTGCCGATTCCTCCAACGTCATTTCCGCCGTGCCATTAACCGAAAATCTTTATGAAGCCTTATGCAATATTGCCATCAGGAATTTTGACCTGAAAATGGTATGGCTCGGCATAATCGGGGAAGGGAATTATAATATCATACCGGCGGCCCAGTCAGGTTTTGAGGAAGGTTACCTGTCTAATATAAAAATCACATGGGACGATTCGCCGGCAGGCAAAGGTCCGACCGGTATGGCTGTAAAGACAAAAGCTCCTTGTATTATGAATAACATTGATATCAACCATGCATACGCTCCGTGGATGGAGGGCGCTCTGAAAAGAGGTTATCGCTCCTCGATGGCCGCGCCTCTCATCGACTCCGACGCCAGGGTAATCGGGGTCATAAATTTCTACAGCAATAAACCGCATTTCTTCACAAAAAGAAGGATGCATCTGTTTCAGGTCTTTGCCAATTACGCATCGGTCGCCATAGAAAACAGGCTGCTTATTGAGGATCTGGAAGGCAAAGTCAGAGAAAGAACGCTGGAGCTTGAAACAGCAAAATATCAGGCCGAATCCGCCAACAGGGCCAAATCGGAATTTTTAGCAAATATGTCTCACGAGCTCAGGACGCCTCTCAATGCGGTCATAGGCTTCTCGGAGGCTATGAAAGACGGTTTAACGGGACCGATAAACGACCGTCAAAAGGAATACCTCGAAGATATAAATGAAAGCGGGAACCACCTTCTCAGTCTTGTAAACGATATCCTCGATCTTTCCAAGATCGAGGCGCATAAGGCAGAGCTTGAGCTGAGTGAATTCAGTCTCAGGCAGGTGATGGAAAGAAGCCTGGTGATGATCAAAGAAAGGGCGCTGAAGAACGGTATAAAGGTAACGGTGGAGATTGAAGAAGGGATAGACGACGTCACGGCTGACGAGAGGCGGCTGAAGCAGATACTTTTCAATCTGTTGAGTAATGCCGTGAAGTTCACGCCGGACGGAGGCAGCGTGCGCGTCGCGGCGCGACGAGTTTTGAGTTCGGAGTTGGGAGTTAAGAGTGAAGAAAAAATTTACTCTGAACTCAAAGCTCAAAACTCGAAACTCACCGCTGAGTTTGTAGAAATCAGCGTTTCAGACACCGGCATAGGCGTCTTGCCGGAAGATCAGAGGAAACTCTTCAAGCCTTTTCAGCAGCTCGATACGGTGCTGACAAAAAAACACAAAGGCACGGGACTCGGACTTTCACTCTGTAAAAAACTCGTGGAGCTTCACGGGGGACGGATCCGGGTGGAAAGCGAACCGGGTAAAGGCAGCAGGTTTACATTCGTGATCCCGCGTGTCGTACGGCCCGACGCGGCGGAGCCGGAAACAGCCGCATTAAGCAAGGACATAATTGATTCGGAAACAAGGCTTCTTATGTGGGAGCGTCTTTTGAAGCACATCAAGAGGATTATATCGTTCTATAAAAGAAAGGGCGGCAATTTCGGATTGCTCCGGTTGAGGCTTGAGCCGAACAGGCCTGAGGATCACATATCCTTTGCCGAAACGCTGAAGCAGACAATACGCAAACATGAGATTATAGGTCATGGTCGGGATATGGATATTTATTATATAGTTCTGCTTGAAGCCGACGGAGAGACCGTTGGAAACTCGGCGGAGCGAATTAAAAAGACATTAAAAGAAAACGGCCTTACGGTCGGCACAGGATCAGCGGTTTATCCGGAAGACGGAGAGACCGTAGAGGCATTACTGGAGGCATTGAGCAAAAAACAGCGATAATAATTTTTTAATTGAGACAGACAGGATGCCGGGCCTTCGGATATTGAATCGGATATTGAAAAAATGATATAGTTTTTCGAATATACATTTTCCCGACGGCAGGGACCCCATATGACGGACGACATCAATAGATCCAAAATTCTTATAGTAGACGATGATGAGAAGAACCTTAAATTCCTGAGTCTTATCCTTGAAAGCTACGGTTATGTCTACGAGACGGCAAAAGACGGTCACGAGGCCTTGGAGAAGACGAAGGCCTTCAATCCTGATTTGATATTTCTGGACATCATGATGCCGGAGATGGACGGATATGAGGCGTGCAAAAGGCTCAAGGCCGACGCATCAACGCAGTATATTCCCGTTGTAATGGTCACCGCGCTTGCAGATAAGGATTCAAAGATTAAGGGACTCGAGGCCGGCGCCAATGACTTTCTCACAAAACCCGTTGACAGGTCGGAGTTTATAGCAAGGACCAGGAACCTTCTGAAGGTTAAGGAGTTTGAAGACTTTCTCAGAAAGCACAACGAAATACTCGACGCTGAGGTAAAGAAAAAGACCTCTCAACTGAGAGACAGTTACATCGACACAATACATAAGCTCACAAAGGTAGCCGAATACAAAGATGAAGACACGGCGTCTCATATTAAGAGGGCGGGACATTATGCGATAGTATTGGCTGATAAGCTTGGATGGCCTGCCGATAAAAGAGAAATTCTTTTCTACGCAGCGCCGATGCATGACATAGGTAAAGTGGGTATTCCCGCAGAGATCCTTCTCAAGCCGGCAAAGCTTACCCCGGAAGAATTTGCTCTCATGAAGACACATGCGGCTATAGGAGCCAACATTTTAAGCGGACAGACGTCTCAAATACTCCACATGGCTGAAATTATTGCCATAAGCCATCATGAAAGATGGGACGGGAACGGTTATCCGAAGGGGCTTAGAGAAGAAGAAATCCCGGTTGAGGGACGGATATACAATATCTGCGACCAGTATGACGCCTTAAGGAGCAGACGCCCTTACAAGCCCGCATTTGACCATAGCAAGACAGTTAAAATAATCACCGAAGGCGACGGCAGGACCATGCCGTCACACTTTGATCCCCGGGTGCTTGAAGCCTTTAAGGAATCGCTAGAGGAATTCAACAGGATATTTGAGACGCTTGGAGATTGATCCCGTAAGCTATTATTCCACCACCCACACCGTGCAGTTGTTGGCCTCGTGGATGAGCTGATTTGATATGCTGCCGAAAAGGAATTCCTCCGTTTTTGATTTATGATGTCTTCCGACAACTACCGTGCAGCAGTTCATATTGCACTGAAATGACAGGATCATTTCCGACAGTGACTTGGCGTCGCCTATGCATAATTTAATGCCGACCTTTTCTTCCGGAAAACCTGATTGAATTAATACCTGCCGGTAATTTTCGAGCATCCTGTTGGTTTCTTCCTGTTTGTTTTTTGTCCATACACCTTGCTCCTGCTCATTCTCGAAAAAGTCTTCCTCCGGCTCTTGAATAATGCTTAATAGCGTAACCTTGAAGCCGGGGAAACCGCCGAGGAATTCAGCGACGTAAAGCACGGCGTGTTTTGAATTTTCAGTCTGGTCAATAGCGATTAATAGGTGTTTGTCTTTGACATTTCCGTTTGTCTCAATATTCATAACGCTTCCTTTTAATGTATCCGAATATGCATTTGTCATTTTTTGACGCACCCCCATATATTTTATTAGTATTATTTCGTCATTTTTACCGCTTTCCTTAAATCCTCAAGCAGCTCTGACGTATTCCCATAATACACCTTCGCGCCGGCAGAAAAGTGCATAATGACCCGATTTAGAAATTCAGGTATATAAGGAAATACTTTTTTGAGATTGGCCACTCGATTATGGAATACGATATTTACATCTTCCCAGGAAAGTCTGTTCAATACATCCGGTGCATTCAATGATAAGTCGTGCGTTGTGATATCGCCTCGGCCCGTTATAAAAATAAGGGTATTCCCAATTCCGAAGAGGTCATAGCTGAATTTATTTGCTCTGTGGCGGTAATTATAGTCAAAATCGATCCACCGGTACAGGCCTGTATCCTTGTCCTTTATAATGTGATCACGCCTGATATCGCCGTGCTTTTCACCGTTCTCATGAAGAAACCGTATGCCTTCAATAGCAGCAATAAACTCCGACAGCACTTTGTGATAGTAGTTAAAAAAGAAATCCTCATGATCATTTCCGAGTGTTGGTATAATCTCATCAAGCGTTTTACCGTGAATGAAATCCATGACCCTGAGCGGGTTCCCGGCGGAATCTTTGAACGTCTCGCCCTGCATAAAATCCGTCCTGCCGCGGACGATGTTCAATATCCTCGCCTCTTTCCGGGGGCTCCTCACACATTCGAAGATCAGATTTCCTATCCTGCTCTTGAACTTTTCCCAGAAAGTCCATTTCAATATCTTCACCCTGCCGGTAATGAGATCTATCGCCCGCTTGACCCAGAACTTCTGTTCATCATCCATTCCGAACCTTCTCTCGCGCTCATTGCTGCGCACAAGGTAAGGCACTCCGCCCAGCACCACAACGTCGTCAAAGTCCACCCGGAAAAAATCAGATGTATCCTTGATGCGTATTCTGCGCGGCACACGTTCCGGCGGAACCCAGCGGCGCACCATTTCCAAGAGCTGCTCTTCCGTATAGATGCCGTGGTCAACAGATGCTCTTTTCACCATCTACATCCTTAATCAATATTATATCAGAGCCGAAAGCCGGCACGTTTTAGTCCTTAAAAGGTACTTTTTGCTTGCAGGTCATGACT
>JACRHB010000007.1 GCA_016217725.1 Nitrospirota bacterium
ATTCTTTTCATCATCCTTTGTCTAAGCCTTCCTATTCAAATTTCCGCAAAAGTAACAGGCCGCTGCGATAACTGCCACACCATGCATAACAGCCAGGACGGTGATGCCGTGGGAAGCGGACCTAATGCTTATTTAATGACGGCGCTCAACGGCAAGACAGACCCTTGCATAGGGTGCCATTTTGCATCCAATGGCGCTACATGGAAGGATCCTGCAACCAATGCGCCTATCGTCTGGAATGGAAGCGAGCCGTCATATAACGCCCAGAAAGGATTGGCAGGCGGCAATTTCTATTGGGTTGGAGCCGGCAACAGCACAAAGGGACATAACGTTTATGGTATAGCGGCACAGGATGCCAATCTTAACACTGCGCCGGGTGAAAATACCGCCGGATGCGGGGGTACCGCCTGTCACGTCACGCTTGCCGCAGCTCCGTCGGACCAGAATTTTTTCCAGGGCGGCTGCCGCGGATGTCACGTATTCACGTATCATCATGAGGACAACGGCGTATACAGGTTTTTAAAAGGTCATGGAGTAGGGCCATATCCTCCAGTTACTCAACCGCTGCCAGCGGCCCGCAAAAACATAACCACTTATGCCGACTATGTTACCGGCGTAGAAGACCCTGGCTTGGACTGGGAACAGGAAACCACCACCAACCATAATTGGTACAAGGGCACGACTGCCAGCTACAGCGGCTCAGGGACTGCTTTAAGAGATTATAAAAGCATTACCGCTTTCTGCGCAGGCTGCCACAGGCAGTTTCATGGACCATACGAGGAAATAAATGGAAGCGGCATGGGCAGCGCAAGTCCGTGGATGAGACATCCGACCGACATAGCCTTGCCTGACACCGGCGAATATGGCAGCTATGACCCTGATGTAACATACAATGCGCAAGCGCCTGTAGCATGGACCAATCCTTCAAGCCCTACCAGGGCAGGAGCGGTTGTTATGTGCCTTTCATGCCACAGGCCTCACGGCTCTGATCAGGCTGACCTGCTGAGATGGAGTTATAGTGATATGCAGGCAGGCACGACTGATCCGGCTAAAGCCGGCAAAGGCTGCTTTGTCTGCCATACCCAGAAGGATGGATTATAAGACGATTTAAATAAAACCTCCTCGAACGGGTTTAGACTTACAAGTCTAAACCCGCTTTTTTTGTTCTGCGGCTAAATGCTTTTTTGTTAAGCAATGTTACACAGTTGTTGAGTAAGATGACGCAGCAGAAGCTAACTAAGGTTTATGATTGGATATTTAAAAAACATCTAAATAATTCATTAATTAAATAAGTTACATTTAACCGCAAGAAAATTTAAACAATAATAATAAGCTGGCATAACGATTGCTTAAAATAAATCAGATTCCTTACTGAAGGAGGGAGCTTTTTATATGAAGAAAGAATTGATAAGAATAAAAATAACCGGACCGTTACTGATAATTTTAATAGTGACCATATTAACGGCATTTCCAAATCCGACGTCTGCAGCGGTAACAGGCACGTGTGCAAACTGCCATACAATGCATAACAGTCAAGGCGGGAGTCCCAATATGCTGCCTGGCCAAACCGGTCCCCAAGGCTTACTGCTGAAGGGTGATTGTATGGGATGTCACGGAATGGGAACTGCCAATAATATTGATCCTGCAACCGGCGCGCCGCAGGTATACCACACAAACGCAACGGATTTGGCTGGAGGAAACTTCAGATACATCGATACAGGCGGTGACAGCAGGGGGCATAACGTAATAGATCTCGATAGTAACAATCTGGATGATGTTTTGGAATATGCGCCCGGGGCATTTCCTACGGCGCATAATGAAAAAATACTAAGCACAAGAATAACTTGTGCAGGGAATATCGGCTGCCACGGCAACAGGGGGAAACCCGAGGTGATGGGATTACAGATAATGAAAGGCGCTCATCATAAGGGTGAGAGCGGCGCAATGTTGACGGCTACCGAAGTATATAACAGCTACAGGTTTCTTAAGGGCGTAAAGGGGTTTGAAAATGACGGGACCTATAAATGGCAAAACAGAGACGCAAATAATCACAATGAGTATTTCGGGAATACCACTCCCATGAGCGGAGCGTGCGGCACGAGCTGTCATACAAGCGGCGGTGTAATGCCCCCCAATAAAACGATGAGCGGTTTTTGCGCTACGTGTCATGGAAGCTTCCATTGGCTTGATGATCCGCTTGGAGATGGCAGCGGCATAGGCGGCAATACAGCTTCGCCGTTTGTTCGCCATCCGACTGATGTTGTGCTGCCAAGTACAGGGGAATATGCGAGGTATAACAATCAAGACCTGGGCACAAATCAATATCGCGTGGAGGCGCCTGTAGCGAGAGCTACGGATGGAGGCTTAGCCGGCATCAGTGCTTCAGTAACTCCAGGGTCAGACGTAGTCATGTGTCTCTCATGTCATATGTCCCATGCATCTCAGTATCCCGACATGCTGAGGTGGAATTATGCTGGTATAATAGCCGGCGGCGGCGCCAATAACAATGGATGCTTCATCTGTCACACCCAAAAAGACGATGGGTTATAAGAGGTAAGGGATAATAAGAAACCGGAAGCCCGGCAGAGCGACCTGCCGGGCTTTTTTAGTGTAAAGATTTCGAGATTTGCCGTCATTGACTCAAAATACCCCTCACCCTTCCCCTCTCCCCTGAGGGGAGAGGGATTCGAATTCACATTTTTCGACCTAAAATGGTCTCAACCGTTTTTTCTAATTCACTAAAATATACTCATATTACTATTTCTAAAAATGCATTGAATTACAGCTTAATTTATTGCTATCATGTAAGACTGCCGGAACATTCATAAGGTCTTCCGGGAATAGTGTCGATAAGACTAACACCGTCATTCCCGCAGTCCTTGAGCGGGAATCCAGAAGCAGTTGGTTTTAAAGAATACCGGATTTCCGATAATCCCGAAGTGTCGGGACGGGAATGACAAATCGGGATTAAGTTAATTTTTTAATATAAAAATGCCGATTTGTTATTCAGATTATAATGAAGAATATCTATTATCATGAAGTTAGAAAGTGTTATAGAACAGCACCCTTAATCTTCCCACTCATTTTTTTGACTATTGTTTGCTTCTTATTGCTAGCTCCTCCGGTCAACGCCCAGCAAATGAGTGTAGCGCTTACCTATTTTGACAGTGTATATTTTTACGAAGATGATGACAAATTATCATTTCCGTCCTTTGTCTTTGCCGAGCCGGTTATGGAAGAAATTTATATTATCGACAGCAAGGGTAGGATTGTCATATATACATCCGACCTTTACCCTCTTTATTCATTCGGCAAAAATATCGGCATTCAATCGCCGCAGGGGCTGACCGTTGACGCCGAGGGTAATCTTTACGTGACACAGGCCGAAACGCAGGACATCCCGAGGCCGAGGATATCGGTCTTTAACGCATGCATGAAATGGGTTCGTGATATTTATATTGAAGGATTTGAAGGGGCTGATTCTTTTATACCGTATCGTTTGACCCTTGATAAAAAAGGACATATTTACGTGGCCGGGACATACTTTCCCGGGGTTGTAGTCCTGGACGACAAGGGGAAATTTACGGATATGATCTCCCCTGAGGAAGAAGGGAGAAAGGTGAAAGTCAACAACGTTGCGATGGATAAGGCGGGCAAGATATATCTTGTAAGTGAAGAGGCCGGGAAGGTATATGTTTATAACGAGAACAAGAAGCTGCTTTTTAAATTCGGCGAAAAGGGCGGCAGCACGGGCAAGCTCAGCCGTCCAAGGGCTGTAGGCATAGACAACAGAAACGGCAGGCTTTACGTGGTGGATTATATGCGCCATACGATTTCAGCTTATGACGGCGAAGGCGCGTATCTTTTTGAATTCGGCGGAATGGGATGGAGCGAAGGGTGGTTTCAGTACCCCAATGATATTTTTATCGATAAGGACGGCAAGATTTTCGTAGCGGATATGTTTAACAACAGGGTGCAGGTGTTTAACGCATGGTAACAGGAAGTCAGAAGTCGGAAGTCAGAAGTCAGAAGGATGGAAATAAGATTTTTCTAAAATTCATCTTTTTGCCTTTTGTCTTCTGCCTTATTCTTCTGGCTTGCTCAACGGTTGAGGAGCGGAATGAAGCTTCGGAGCCGAACAAAGGTCAATTCACGCTTTTTCTGAACGGGCCGGATAAGGTGTCCGTGGATGTTTCATTTAATTTGTCGGCGGTAAATATTGTTTCCGAGGACGGCGCTTCAAAGGAAGTCATGAATACGCCTTTAAGCATTAATTCCCTTAATATGACCGGCCGTCAAGTCCTTTTGGGAGAGAAGTCCCTGCCGGAAGGACGATATAAGAAATTAAAATTCGTCATAAAAGACGCGACTGTTAAAAGAAAGGAACGGGCCTCGACCCTGTCCTTGCCGGCTGAGGCCGTAGAAGCGGAGATAAACATTGATATAAAGAGGCAGCAGAATACCTCTCTGTTCATAAACTGGAATGCGGATGCGTCTATTAGAGACGGATACTCTTTCAATCCCGCTTTTAATATCAAAGGTCAATCGCCCGAGCTGAGCACGTCGCTGATTTATGTAACCAACGAAGATTCAAACAACGTATCCGTGATCAACAGACAATCAGGCAACGTCGTGGCAACCGTTATGGTAGGGAAAAAGCCGAGGGGCGTTGCTGCCTTAATCGGCAGGGAGCGTTTGAAGGTTTATGTCGCCAATTCAGGCTCAAACAGCATCTCCGTTATCGATCCCACCACGAACAGGGTGGAAGGCGAAGCGCCTATCAGATTCGGCAGTGAGCCGGAGGGGTTGGCTGCCGCGAGTCTGCCGTCGGGGAAGGAGCTTATATTTGTAACCAACTACAAAACCAATTCGGTATCCGTCGTCGATACGTCAACCTTACAGGAGATAGAAAAAATAGACGTCGGAAGGGGACCGATTGCGGCGGCTGCGGATCCGGCGATTGAGACCCTTACCGGGAGCAGATTCCTCAGCTTTGAGGAGGTCAATATCATTAAAGGCTTCAGGGAAAAATTTCTCAACGTATACGTAGTCAATCAAAATTCAAACACGGTCTCCGTGATAATGATCGACGTCCTGACCGGCAGGGCCGGAGAGGTCGTCAATTTAAACGTGGAATGGAGACCCAGGGCGCTTGCGGTCGATTACCAGAGGGGGAAGGTTTACGTCGCAAATTACAATTCGGACAAGCTCTCGGTTATCGATATCCTGCAGGTCATCAAAGGGAACCTTGCCGGAGCCGTGAGCACCATTAACAACGTCGGGACTTCCATAACGGGGGTCGTGGCAGAGCCTGCATTCGACCGCATTTACCTTTTAAAGGAACTGTCAGGGGAAGTAACGATAATAAAGCCCGTTACGGAGACGGCGGCCGACCCCCTTAAACCGGTAATGCCGCCCATAATGGGAACAATCGCAGTGGAGGATTCTCCCCGCTCTTTTATATTAGATCCCGAGCTGAGGAAATTGTACGTCGTCAACAGAGGCTCAAATAATATTTCGGTAATTGATAAAACCACAAAGAGACCGGAGCGGGTTATCCCGGTGGGGATGAAGCCCTACGGCATAGCGATGTTTCCGAAGTAGCAGACAGCTTACAGCTATCGGCTGACAGCTTTAAAACTATGAGGCGAATAAAATGGAAGCTTGCGGTATTGACAATGATAATGATTTTGGCAGGTGAATATTCCGCCTTCGGGGAAGGACTCGGCGGCTGGCTGAATATAATCAGCAGCTCCTCAAAAGCGACCGAAGACGGTGAAAAGACCTCCTCCTCCGACTCATTAAATCAGAATTATTATTTAAATCTTGAGAGGCCGGTCACGCCCATGTTTAGTTATCGCATAAATTTGAGATCCAGCCTCATTGATTCACGCGCCGCCGATGCGCAAGGCGAAGTGACCGATGCCTACCAGAGGCTGCTGGAGCCGGGGTTTGACGTTACACTCCAGAATCCGATGTACAATCTCAACGCGGGCTATCGCAGACAGGAAAAGTGGTCGACTGCGCACCTGTCAAGCGAAGGCAGGGAGACTCTGGAGTCATATTATTCACGCCTTAATTTGACCCCTACGTTATTTCCATCCCTGATCGTTAATCTTGACAGGCAGAATAACTTCGACTACCTTTCCGACAGAAAAAAAGACCGCTCCAACGATCAATATTCATTGGGCTCTACGTATGAATTGCCGTCGAGCGACGTGAAATTCAGGTTTGACATCAATTATCTGCACAATACCGGCAGAGACCGGATAAGCACAATAGAAAAGACGATAAACGACAATTTCAGCGGTAATTATAATGCCGGCTACTCGGACGCCTTCTGGGATAACAGGGCGAATTATTCCATACTCTATCAGGGAAACTATTCAAGGAATAAGAGCACCCAGTTTGCCGTTCAAACCGGAACCGTGCTGAATAGAAGGACTTCCTTGGGCGGCTGGCACAAGCACGACGCCTTAACTGAAGATATAGGCGTGCTGGATCCTAACGGGCTCCTGGTGGATGGGGATACGGAAACAAGCGCAGGGGTCGAGCTCGGCAGGGAAAACATAACCAATAAGCTGCACAACATCGGCATCTCCGTCTCTTCACAGCGACCGGTGGACCGGCTTTTTATTTATGTAAAGTCACTTAATAACGTAACGGGTGACGCCGCGCTCAGGAGCGCGGCTAACTGGAAGGTCTTTAAAAGCGATTTCAACCAGGCGGGCACTTGGTCGCCAATTGCCGTCAAGGGAGTAACACTGACGACGTTTGACACTCTTAGTAATTTATTCATATATAAAATTGAATTCTTAACCCCCGAGGACGCTTCATTTTTTAAAGCGGTGAATATTACGACTTCAGACATCAATAACGTATCGGTTACCGAGATCGAGGCTCATGGAACCGACGAGATCGGGACCGAGGAGCTCGTCGACGTGTTCAACACGTTCAACCAGGAGCTGAACATGGTTGTAACAGCGAAGCTGCTGAGCAAACTGAGTCTTTCACTCAATTATTCCATAGACCGTCTTGATGAAAATCCCGTCTCCGTAATGAATTCCTTAGGAGGCGTCTTTAAGAACGCCGTCAGCGATTCCATATCCGGTGAACGCTCGGATTTTAAAAGCAGCATCACAAGAAACTACGGCTTCGGCACGACGTGGCTTACGCACAGATACCTTACCACGACCTTAAGGTTTCAGAGGAACGAGAATTTCGACAACACTGAAGAAACGGACACTGATTCAAGCACGTACAACGTCTCTTTCAACTCAGTAATCCTTCCGACCCTTGATACGAACCTTTCATTTACAAGAAGCGAAAGAGAGAGCTTCAGCGAAAAAGATTCGGCAAATAATTCATATTTATTAAGCATAGGCTCGAAATTATACGAGAACCTCAACATGATCACCGACCTGGGGTACACGCAGGCGGAATCTTTTACTGCGGACACTAACTCGTCGACTTATACGATTAACGGCACCGTTGACGCGCGCATTACGCGCAAGATTACAGGCACGCTCAACTACGGTCTCAACCGCACCTCGTCAACCGGCTCGTCGTCCAGCTCAAAAAACGCCTTGATGCTTGTCAATTATCAGCCGGGAAGGTTTGTAAACCTCTCGGCAAACGTAAACGTACTGGACTCCTCCGGAGATAAAACCATATCAGAGGGATTATTGGCGGACTGGCTTCTCCTTCCCTCGGTCAGACTGAATTTAAACTATCAGCACGTAAACTCAGGAGCTGCACAGTCGACTTCTGACAGCGTCAGCGGATATGCGATATGGTACATAGCAAAATTTGCCGACGTCCGTTTTTCATACAGTTATACTCTTGAAAAGGAGGAAACCAGGACGAACAGTTACAACTTCAACACGAATCTGAATTGCAGATTCTGACAGGTGTAACATATAATATGCGGAGTTTTAAAGCTAACTTCCCCTCCCCCTTGACGGGGGAGGGTTAGGGTGGGGGTGATACTGACGTTGCATTATAGAGCGTTGTTTAAAATCACCCTCCCCCATGCCCCCTCCCGTCAAGGGAGGGGGGGCTATATGTTATGAACGTTACAAACGAAAAAAAGCGGAATAAAACTTTTTGCCTGTTGTCTTTGCTCTTTTGCTGTTTGACACTTTTTACATACGGATGCAAGAGCGCTCCAATAAAGCAGTATGCCCGGCCGAACGTCGATATAAGCAAAATTAACAAAATAGCGGTGCTGCCTTTTGAGAATTTTACTCCCAGCGCTTACGCCGCCGATAAGATCAGGAGCCTTGTCATCATAGACCTGTTGTCCAGAGGCACGGATGTCATAGAGCCCGGTGAGATAATAAGGACGATGGAGGAATTGAGGGTGAGATCCGTTCACTCGGTATCGGTGTTTGATCTTAAGCATATAGGCGAAACATTGAAGGTGGATGCATTGATGATGGGATCGGTCGGGGCCTTTGAGATCAGCAAAGGTATTTCGGTACAGTACCCGGAGGTCTCTATTAATCTGAGGCTGTTTGACGTTAAGAGCGGAAACATAATCTGGTCGGTGTGGCATACGGCCGGAGGCGCCGATTTCTGGACGAGGCATTTCGGGGCTGAAGGCCCCACCCTGGACGAAACCTCAAAGAAGGTCATAAAGGAAGCTATTGACGCATTGTTTATACATAAAAGTTCTTAAAAGGAGAAGCGCCATGAATTCATTCAGTAAAATTATCTCGTTTTTTATGCTGTTGATGTCGTTTTTTATTTTAAGCTGCCGGGGCAGCGCCCCTATTTATCATCTGCGGGAAGACGTGGATATGAGCTTTTTCAAAAGGGCGGCTGTAATGCCCTTTGATAACTTAAGCAACGACAAGGCGGCCGGCGAAGTAGTCAGGCACCTGGTCATCAGCGAGCTGTTGGCTTCGGGTCTTGTCGACGTGCTGGTGCCCGGCGAGGTGATGGCGGCCGTCAACGAGCTGGATATCAAGAATATCTCATCCCTCAGCGAAAAGCAGATAAAGGCGCTTGGGAAGCTCCTTAAAGTTGAGGCGCTCATTATAGGCACCGTCGAACAATACGGAGAGACAAGGATAGGCAACGTCTCCGCGCCTGAAGTAACCGTTACCCTGATGATGGCCGATACGGGCACCGGCAATATTATCTGGTCGATCACGCTCACCCGCGGCGGCGCCGGATTTATGGCGAGGTATTTCGGGGCCAAGGCTGAGACGATGAGTGAAACGGCCCTTGCGGTTGTAAGAGAAGCCCTTAGTACGCTTAAGAAATATTAAAAATGAAGATAATTTTTCTTGTTTTTACTATTCTGCTCGTGGTCGTTTCAGCGTGTGCCGTAACGGCGCACGCTCAACCTGTAGCCCTGCTTCCTTTTGAAAATTTCAGCAATAACAAGGATGCCCTGGCGTATGTTATGCCCGCATTGACCGCAAAATTAAAAGAAAAAGGCTTTGAAACAATCGATGATGAAAGCCTTTTCAGGTTTTTATGCAAGGAGAGAATACGCTCCACGGCGTACATATCAAAAGAGCAAGCTCAGAAAGCAGGGGAGGCATTAGGGACTAAAGCGATCCTGGCAGGCGCCGTTATTTCATTTTCCTCTGAGGAGAACCCTCAAATCGGCCTCCTGGCGAGATTGATCGATTCTTCAACCGGGTTTATCTTATGGGCGGATCATGCGTTTTTTGCAGGCGACGATTTTGCCGGCATACTCGGCCTGGGCAGTATAAAAAGCATCGATGGACTTACTTATAAGGCGGTGGACAGGTTGTTGGCCTCCTTCCATGCAGGCCCGTCTCCCAAAGAGGCCGAGTCGGTTTACAGGATCGCGGTGATACCTTTTCAGAACAAAAGCAAATACAGGAACGCCGGCATGATAGCCACTTATATGTTTTTAACGGAGCTCTTCAGAAATCAGATGTATGAGCCGATAGAATATGGTGACGTCAGAAAATTGGTCGTGGAATACAGAATAATTAACAAAGGGGAGCTCGATTTCTACACAATCGAAGCCCTCTCAAGGAATTTAGGCGTATCAGGAATTCTATTGGGGACGGTCGAGCAGTACCCCGACGTCGTTGAATCTTCTCTACAGACGACGGTCGCCATGACGGTCAGGCTGTTGGACGCCCGGAACAATAAAATTTTATGGTATAATACGCGGCAATCAAACGGGGGAAAAGCCATAATCGCTTTTGACTGGGGGGAGACGAGGACAGTCGATAAAATAGCTTACAGCGTGGTTTCGGAGTTGTCTAAAAAAATGAAGACGGCAAAGTGGCGTTAATTTAATTCTGAAAATGTATATTTTCAAATTTCAAATTTCAAATTTCAAATTATCCTATGCATTATGCTCCGTGATCTGCGCCCTATCTTTCTCGGGCTGCGCTTCTGTTTCGGAGAAAGGAGCCGTTCTGGCTCTGGTAGACGGAGAACCGATAACGGATAAAGACCTCGAATATTCCCTGAATATTGCGCACCGGAGGGAGGACCTTACATCAACGGGCGCGATAGATATCCCGGAGTATTTGCAGAAGCTGATAGATGACAGAATGCTCGTTCTTGAGGCCCGGCGCATGGACATGGAAAATTATCCGGAAGTGAAGACAAAAATAGGCGCGTACGTCCTGAGGGAATCCGTCGTAAGGCTGTATAAAGACGAGATAGAGCAGAAGGTGTCGGTAACGGAAGACGAAATCTCGGACAATTACAAAAAAGATTACGAGCAGACCACCATCGGAATAATTGAGACCGGTTCGGATGATGACGCCGGAAAATTATTGGAAAGACTGAAAAAGGGTGAAGACTTCGGCCGGCTTGCCGGAGAATATTCCACCCATTCTTCAAAAAAGGACGGAGGGGTGATGAATTCGACCCGCAAGGCGCTGGGTGGTTTTTTGGAGGAGATCGTATCGGGCCTCAAGCCCGGCGAGTTGAGCGATGTTAAGAAGAATAACGAGAAGTATTACATTATAAAATTAATCGACAGGCAGGAGGCCCCGCCTGACGGGATCGAAAAAGTTAAGAGAAAAATTGAAGAAGAGATCAAATCCCGGAAGATAAAAGAAAGAAGCGATGAGTATCTCAACTTCCTGCGCGAGAAGGAAAACCCGAAGATCAATATGGAGCTGCTTACTTCAATTAATCTGGAAGCCGGGGATGACGAGAGACAAAAGCTGCTGAAAGACGACAGGCCTTTGGTTGAAGTAAGAGATGCAGCGCTTACCGTAAAAGACTTCGTATCCAGGATCTCCTTTAATGACAATAAAATAAAAGAGAAGGCTCTTAATCAGTGGATTGATACAAAGGTTGTGGATATAGAAGCGCTCGGCAGGCATTATGAGATAAATACCGACCTGAAGGATATGGTCCAGCGTTACAGGAATCAGGTCCTCAAGAGCACATTTTTAAATACGGTGCTCATACCCCGGATAAGGTTTTCCACCGAAGATATGGAGGGATATTATGAGGAGCACAAGGAGGACTTTGTCAAACCCGTCAGATACAAGCTCCATCATATATCCGTAAATGACGAAGAAGATGCGAAGGGAATATTAAAAAGCCTGGAGGAAGGCGCAAATTTTTCCTATCTGGCAAAAACAAAATCCCAAGACTCCAGTGCACAGATGGGCGGAGCAACGGAATGGCGCACAAAAAATGAGCTGCCCGACCCGTTAAAAGATATCATTGATACCTTTAATCCCGGAGACCTAAGCCCCGTCTTAAAGGTTGATTCAGCCTATAAGATATTCAGGCTTCAGGAGAGAACCGAAAAGGAGTTCGAAGAATTCGAAAACGTGAAGGTCGTTATCAGAAGGAAGCTGTTTGATGAGAAATATCATGAGCTCTACACGGAATACATCGACAAGCTGAAAGAAGACGCACAGATACAAATAAATGAAGAGGTGGTTCAAGCGTTCCAGGGAAGGTTTAAAAAATAATCCGGCATTTTAATTTTTGGGGATTGTTAACGATGAAAAATAGAAGTCAAAAGTCAAAAGTCAGAAGTCAAAAGTCAGAAAAAAGAGTATTTTTTGAATTCATCCTTCATCCTTCATCCTTCATCCTTTCTTCTCTAAAATTTATTTTATTGTTTTCAGCTTTCACTGTTTTTGTCGCCTGCGCGCCGGAAGAGCAAAGGGTCAAAAAGGGCTTTGCGCCGAAGCCGTGCATGGACTGCCATCAGGACAAGCAGACCGATTTCAGCAAGAAGTATGTGCATCAGCCGATGGCAAGCAGGGACTGCGAGGCCTGTCATCTAAGGCATGGAAAACTTGCGATCAAGTCTTTTGTGGAAAGGGAAGAAAGGAAGCTCTGCTATATATGCCACAAACAGATGGCAGCCGATATGGAGAAGACGCCTCACGTCCATACGGTATTGCAGAAGGGAAAATGTCTGCCGTGTCATAATCCTCATGCATCAGATAATAAGGCCCTTCAGGTAAAAACAGGGAGCGAGCAATGTTTTATTTGTCATAAGCAGGACTCTTTTACACGCGCCAAGCGCCATAAACCCCTTGACGACGGCTGCCTCGTCTGTCATGCGGCTCACGGCTCTCAATACGAAAACAATCTCATAAAAGAGGAGACCGAGCTTTGCAGGTCGTGTCATAATTTTACGTCAGCCGGCTTCGTTGCGGCTCATAAAAATTATCCGGTAGCGCAATCCAAATGCTCCGGCTGTCATACTTCCCACAGCTCCACAAACGATAAATTGCTCAGGGAATCCGTGCATGAGCCGTTAAAGCTCGGGCAATGCGGCTCATGCCACAACCCCGTTACCGACCCGAATCCTCTGAAGACTAGCGCATCGGACAGCAAGCTCTGTTATACGTGTCATGAAAAGGAGCAAAAGAAATATGATACGGCCTTCAGACATCCTCTGACGAATGAAGGCAAGTGCATGACGTGCCACAGTCCGCATGCGACGGATTATCCCAAAATCACTCTCAAGTATAAGAATGAATTATGCATGAACTGCCATAAAGACAAACCCAGGGTGGATGTGAGCAATTTACATAAACCGATAAAAGAAGAGGGCTGCACGGCCTGTCATAACCCTCACGCGTCGGAGAACCCTTATTATTTAAAGGCCTCTGAAAAACAGATATGCTTTACATGTCATCCCGAGGAGGAAAAAGACTTAAAGGCGTCTTACACCCACGCGCCGTTTTCCGGAATCGAATGCAATAAGTGCCACGATTCTCACGGTTCCGATAACCCTATTATGATCAAAACGCCTTTGACTGAATTGTGTTATGCATGCCATAAGAAAGAAGAAAAGGAATTTTTTAAGACCTATATCCATACTCCGGTGAATAAGAGACAGTGTGGAGCATGTCATAAAGCCCATGCGTCTTCTAATGCAAAGCTGCTCAGCAGCCCTGAGGATAAGTTGTGCCTGAACTGCCATGAAAGCATGTTTCTTGAAGTTAAGGAAGAGGGCACTCATCCATTGTTCAAAGACAAGAACTGCAAGGCGTGTCATGCCCCCCATTCAAGCGATTACGTGGCTTCCATCACGATGTCGGTAAAGGATTTATGCTACAAGTGCCATAAGGCTCTCGAGACCAAAATGAAAGAAAGCAGCGACAAACATCTTCCCGTGGAAGAGGGGAAATGCACTTCCTGTCACAGCCCTCACGGGACCAAACTCAAATATCAGTTATTAAATAAGTCGAATGAACTGTGTCTATCATGCCATCAAAGAATAGTGACGACTCAGGCGAGAAAGGGGCATTTGTCTCTGGAGACAGGAGATTGTTTGAGCTGTCACAGGTCTCACTATTCCGATTTGAAAAATCTGCTTAACAGCAAGGATCCGGCATTGTGCATTCAATGCCATATAGTCGATACGGAAAGACTCCTGAAGGCGCACAGACTGCCTGTAAATAAAATCGGCTCCTGCACGAGCTGTCATCTCCCGCACGTTGCCGAGAAGCCGGGCTTATTAAAGAATATCGCGCATGAACCTTTCTCTGAGGGGAAATGTGAGGCATGTCATGAATAAATTTCAAATTTCAAATTTCAAATTTCAAATTTCAAAATTATGGTTGCGTCACTGCTTACAGGTGACTGCAATTTGTTTTATTTTTGTCAGCCTCAATTTTATTTCGAACAACTCTGCCGACGCTCAGATCAAACTCAAATCCCAAATACCCGAGCTCTGTTATGACTGCCATAAAGAGCTGAAGAAAGAGCTGGCGGACCAATATGTGCATTTCCTTTTCAAGCAGGGGAAATGCATCACATGCCATAATTCTCATGTAAGTACCGTTAAGGGACTGGTGCTCGAAGACATCAATTCACTATGCATCGGGTGTCATGAAGATATCAGGAATCTTCTGCAAAGCGGGACGGTGCACGGCGCTATACGGGAAAGTAAATGCACGGAGTGCCATAACGCCCACAGCGGACAATACAAGCACATTCTGGTTGAGGAAGAGAAAACGCTCTGCAGGAAATGTCATGAAAAATTGAAGGATCAATTCGAGAAGCCGTATGCCTGTCTGCCGTTTAAGGAATCAAAGTGCTCCTCATGCCATAACCCGCATGCAGCCGTTGAGGGGAACCTGCTTAAGCGGACGCCTAATAAGCTGTGTCAGGAATGCCATCCCCCGCGCTGCAAATCGGCAAATGTTTCCATATCTTCCGCAGTTAAAGAGCTCGACTGCACTTCATGTCACACCGGACACAGCTCTAAGGATAAAGGGCTGCTCGGCCCTTACGGTCATTTGGACTTTATAACCAAAAAATGCGACAAGTGCCATAATCCCATTACTTCAGGCGTAAAAATAACCTTAAAGCTTGAGGGTCAGGCCCTTTGCTACGACTGTCATAAGAAGGAGGATTCCAAATATAAATATATCGACAGCGACGTGCATGTCAAAGATAAGAAGAATTCATGCATCATATGCCATGATTATCACGCCTCGGGCAAGAAAAATCTCACAAGGAATGAAAGGAAACTTTGCATTAACTGTCATGAAAACACCGAAAGGCGAACCGCCTTCATGGAGAAGGCATTAAAGTCCGTTAAATGTGTGCCTGTCAAGAACAGGCAGTGTTTTGAATGTCACATCCCGATGCATTCGGACAGGCCGCTTAATTACCGCGAAGAGGAAATACGGATGTGCGCCAGGTGCCATGAATCGCAGCATAAGATCACCCATCCACTCGGAGAAAAGGTGCTGGATCCCCGCAACGGACAACCGGTTACCTGCAATTCATGCCACAGCATGCATTCAGCGCCGGCTGAGTTCATGCTTATTGCCGAGAGAAGCAGGGCGCTTTGCATACAGTGCCACAAGATGTGAGGAATGATTAAAAGTTGAAAAAATCGTCATTAATTTGACGATATCGTGAAAGTATCTGGCATGACAATTGCTGATTATCTTATTAGAGGTTTTAATATATAAAAATGACTGTCTTTGCAAGCTTGATGAATTTAAAAAGAGTTCTGATGAGCTGCCTTGCGGCAGCATTGGTGCTTTTTTTTTTCTGATGAAATAAAGTCGGCGATAACCGGAAGCTGCAGCAATTGCCACACCATGCACAACAGCCAGAACGGCAGTCCCATGAACTTCGACAATTCGGATGTTCCCAATCAGATGTTGACCCGCGGCAATTGTAAGGGATGTCATGCTATGGGCTCTTCCGATAATATCGATCCGCTGACAGGAGCGCCACAAGTTCTTCATAACAATGCAGTCGATCTGGCAGGAGGCAATTTCAAGTATCTTAATTCGTTAGGAGATAATAGAGGGCATAATGTCGTAGAGCTCGGCAATCCCGAAGGCGCTCTCACAGGACCTCCCGGGCACCATAATCCTGATAATATCGGAGTGAATGTTAGCTGCTCCGGGCTGAAAGGCTGTCACGGGACACGGAAAACAGGGGTTGTTTTTAAGGGCGCCCACCATAAAAATGTGGATGGCATATGCGACGTTGCCGATAATGTTTATAACAGTTACCGTTTCCTTTATAAAGTAAAGGGCTATGAGAACATGGGCGCCTATAAATGGCAGAACAAGGATGCAAGCAATCATAATGAATATTTCGGGGCAAACACGCCGATGACTTTTAGCGGCAACTGTAATAATTGCCATTCCGATCAAGGCTTTCGGCCTTATAATCAAACAATAAGCGGATTCTGCAGCACTTGTCACGGCGCATTTCATCTGATAGGATGGATGGATGGCGACCCCGGAATTGGAGACAACAGCGCCTCCCCCTTTATGAGGCATCCTACCGACGTGGTCTTGGGCACAGGCGAATATGCGGATTATAACCCGGGGACCTCCAATCAATACAGCGTTACGGTCCCTGTTGCCAGAACAACCGTTTACTCGGGTATCGACAATAAAGCATATCCGGCCAGCGACGCTGTAATGTGTCTGTCCTGTCACGGAGCCCATGCTACACAATATTACAAGATGCTGAGGTGGGATTATAAAAGCCTTACATTATCAACGGCGTTATCCGGATGCAATGTATGCCATACTTCGAAAAATTAACTTGAGATGATTAACGTTAATATGATAAGAACAGACCTGGATAAGAAAATCAAGGCAGTTATAATATTGTTTGCATGGATCGCCGGCCTGATACTATATCCCTCCAGCGCAAAAAGCGGCCCTTACCTTAATTCCGCGCATGGAAGCGCATCCTACGGAGTTAATCGGACCAGCCTTTCTTCCATAGGATATTCAAAGGGACATTGCGCCCACTGTCATGAGCAGCATGCCAGCATAGAGGGAAGCGAGCCTGAGCCGATGGGCGGGATACCTGATAATTATTCATTGTTTTACACAAATTATACCAATCAGACCGATAGCTTCTGTATTACATGCCATACAGATGTAAGCTCGTATCAAACAGGGGGGCTGACAAACCGCAGCTACAGCTACCGTGCAGGCGGCTGGACTTCCGATACCCTTAACGATACGAAGGAGGCTTTTTCTTTTACTTCTCCCGGTACATCGCATAACCTATATGATATAAAAACATTCATCACCGGCAGATGGGGATACACAGCCGATTCCAATCCATGCGCAGCCTGCCATAATCCGCACAGCGCCCAACGGGACCCCCATACCTCCGGGAGCAGAGGCTGGCCGGTTTCACGTCCCGGTCAACACAGCAAAGACAATAATGCATGGGGCTTATGGGGAGACGCAGCTTCCGAGAAAATGAACAACTACACACTAAGCTATCAGGCCCCTTACATATATAATTCAACAACGACTTATGAGCCTGACGGCTCCTCTACGACTGACGGGTCAAATCTTGCGGATTATGTGACCTTCTGTACTGACTGCCATAACAACACAAACATAATCTCCAGCACGCTGCTTGGAAGAAATCTGAAGACAATTGACTGGAATAATGAGAAGCACGGCAAGGGTAATGCTGATGAAAGTCTTTGCGGTGATAACCCTTATCCCTCAGGAACATCGGGTCTTGGCAAGGTGCTTGCGTGTACCGACTGCCATGAGCCTCATGGCTCACAGAACGCTTTTCTGGCAAGACAAGAGGTAAACGGCGGCATCCTTGGCGGGAATATCGGCTCTTTTTCAACCACAGACTGGCACTATATCTGTGACAGATGCCATAAAGATGATAACGAGATCAACGGTTCGTGCCAAACAGATCACTACTACATAACCCACCACTCTAATGAGGGCTGTAATACCGACCGTCCGTATAATCCCAATATGTGCAATACGTGTCACAGTGGCGGCGGAGGTATGGCTAACTGCACCAATACCAACAATAAGCTGATCTGCACCAACTGCCATTATCACGGCTCCTCAGTTACCAATGCGGATTACTCGCCAACAACCAGGCGCACCTTTTAGAACTTATCCTTATGGCAGGCTACGCAGATTTGTAAATTTCTCCCGGCCAGACGGAGCCTGTATTTTTCACTCGCTCCCTGAGCGCTCGCTTTTCCCCCGGGGAGGACGCCCCTCTCGTGCGGATTGTGGCAGGTGGGACAGGTGATTTTCCCTTCGTAATTAAGGGGCAGTATTATCCCGTATTTTCTCTCCGATTCTTTCATCGTTTCCAGAGTGTATTCCGAAGGCTTGCGCAGGTGGTTGGCGTTAATAGGATGGAGCTGGCTCTGTTTGTAATGGCATCTGTAACACAAGACCTCAAGGTTCCCGATAAGTTTAACTTCCTGAAAGGTCTCGCGCTTTTCGTCGGGTTTTTCCGTATGGCAGTACAGGCACTTCTCTACGACGACTTCGCCTGCTTCAGTTAATTGGTTGTGAGGATCAAGCATTGTATATTTTTTCTCATCATGGCACCTGAAACAGAGCATTGTGCGGCTCACATAAGGAGCGCCCCTCAGGAATCTCCTGTTTAATCTCTGAAATCTCGGACTGAACTGACACTGCATATATATGTCGTGGCACGTCGTACACGTCACCTTCCCGTTTGTGAGAGGAAACTGTTTCGGGATCTTTGATTTTTTTTCATCAGAGGGCACGATGTCCACGGGGTGTATATATGTGCCCGGCGTATAACCGTGGCATCTGCATAATTGAGTGAAATCCCCGCCGAATTTTAAGAAGTTACCGCCGCCTTTTACCGGAGTCTTTTCATGGCATTCCGTGCAATACTTGCCCGTGTAATGGACGTTAGTAGTTTCTTTTACAACGGTTTTCTCTTCTTCTTGTGCAAACAGCAAGACGTACTGCAAGCTTATAAGGATTGAAAAGATTAGAAAGATTCTTTTTTTCATATACCGTAATATTTTACATGCCCTACGCCGCTTTTTACAAGATTTTCACTTAACTATGTTTTTTTATAATTAAACAAAAAAATGTGTTCCGTCATAAAAATGACTATGGCTGATGAGCGCCGGCTGAATTGATTTACCAGTGGGTTATTATGTGTGAAATCCCGCATAAAATAAGTAAAATGCCTCAATGCGCAAATAACTACTTGATTTTTTCATAGTAAAACAGGCCGGAAATTACAGGCATTGATTTTGCTTCAATATTTTACTAAAGGGAATAAACTCCATTGTAGAAGACAGGGTATTAAAGAAACTGCATGGGTCCGGATAAGTCAAAGAAAGTAAAAATCCTGGTGGTAGACGACGAGGAGTTGATATGCTGGTCGCTGAAACAGAGTTTTGAAAAGGTTGAAGGGTATTCGGTCAACTGTGCATATACCGGAAATGACGCCGTGCAAAAACTTATCGAAAGTCAGTATGACGTAGTGATTACCGATTTAAACCTGCCGGATGCAAGGGATCTTGAAATCGTCGAGAAGATCAAGAAATTAGCAATCGACACGCCCGTCATTGTTATCTCATCGCATCTTTCCGATCCGGGGATGGATAATGTTAAGAAACAAGGCGTTATTAAGTGGATAAACAAGCCGTTCGAGATCGAGGACGTCCTCGGCGGGGTAAAAGAGGCGATGAAATATAATACCCAGGCATAGGGGATCGCCCAAACCGCATCAATGCCTGTCCCCCTTAAATCAATCCGTCGAATCCCGGTTCATCCGGCCGTATTGAAAAATATTTCTTCTCTCTGCTATAGTTAATGCGGAGGTTATTTATAATGAAACAGGGAATTCATCCGGAGATAAAAGAGGTAAAGGCCGTATGCGCCTGCGGAGAGACTTTTACCACGAGGTCGACACAGGCTTCCATACACGTCGATATTTGCTCTAAATGTCACCCCTTCTTTACCGGCAAGCAGAAATTGGTCGACGCCGAAGGAAGGGTCGAGAAGTTTAAAAAGAAATACGCAAAGAAGTAGCGAAGCTAAAAAGGGAAACTCGTTTTATATTCAAAGCCGGATATTACGAGTTTCCTTTTTTTATTAAATGGGGTATGCACATCATGACACCTGATACTGGATGTTGTGGCTTTACTGCCATCTGTGCGGCTATCTATTGTAGTTGGTGCCGTCAAGTGCATACCCCATTTTTATTATTTATAGCCACAGATAAAAGTGCAGAAGTCCAATAGTTCAAAAGAGCAAAAGTAAAAGGACTTCTGCACTATAGCACTTTTGCACTTAAAAGTCAGTGAAAGTCTGTGGCAAAAGAAAGGCAAACCATGAAAGACATCGGCGGACAGGCGGTCATTGAAGGCGTAATGATGAGGTCGGGGAAGATATGGACGGTTGCGGTCAGAAGCCCTGAGAAGGAGATAATTATTAAAAAAGAGGGGCTTCTTGAATTGCCGGGGCCGTTGAAAATGCCCCTTCTGAGAGGCGTCGTGGCGCTTGTTCAATCGCTTAATATCGGGATAAAGGCGCTCCTTTTTTCCGCCGAGGCGTCAGGACATGAGGAGGAGAAGCCGTCTTCTTTTTCTCTGGTGATGACCGTTGTTGTTGCGTTCGGACTCGGGATCGGGTTGTTCCTGCTGCTCCCGCTTTATGCGACCAAGCTCCTCGGGATTATATTCCACTCAATAAGCGAAAGCTCCCTGATGTTCAATCTTGTTGACGGAATTATCAGGGTGATCTTTTTCCTCGCGTACATCCTGTCCATCAACATGAGCAAGGACATCAGGAGGGTGTTTCAATATCACGGCGCAGAGCATAAGACGGTTCATGCATACGAAGCAGGCGTTGAGCTGACGCCGGAGAACGTGGAGAAATACAGCACGATGCATCCAAGGTGCGGCACAAGCTTCCTCCTTATCGTTATGGCAATGAGCATACTGATCTTCTCGTTCATCCCGAAGGAATGGCCTTTTATTGAAAAGTTTTTATCGAGGATGATCCTGATACCGCTCATTGCGGGATTGTCTTATGAATTTATAAAATATTCTTCCAAAAAAATGAACAACCCCGTTATCCGCACGATAGCCATGCCTGGACTCTATCTGCAGAAATTGACCACGGGTTCGCCCTCGCGCGACCAGTTGGAAGTCGCCATCGAGGCGCTGAAGGAAGTGTTGAAGACGGAATCAACCGATTCAAAAACAAAGGAGAGAGACAGCGATGCTCTTGTTGGATAAGCTTGAGGAGATTGAAAATAAATATAACGAGCTGACGAAGCTTCTTGAGGACCCGGCCGTCTTTTCGGACTATTCAAAAAGCCAGAAATACTCAAAAGAGCGGGCGGAGCTTGGGGAGATAGTAAAGAAGATCAGGGAATATAAAAAAACTCTCTCTGATATGAAAGATGCCGAGGATATCCTCAGCGCAGGCGGAGAAGACGGCCTGAAAGAGCTTGCGCTCGCCGAGCTTGACGAGCTGAAGGAGAAAAAACCCAGGATCGAGGATGAGCTGAAACTGATGCTGATCCCGAAAGATCCCCGCGATACAAAGAATATCATTCTCGAAATAAGGGCGGGCACCGGCGGTGAGGAAGCTGCCCTGTTCGGCGCCGACCTGTTCAGGATGTACGGCAAGTACGCGGAGGGCAGAGGCTGGAAGGTGGAGATAATGGACATTAACTCAACCGGTGTCGGAGGCATAAAGGAAGTGATCGCGTCGATACAGGGGAAAGGCGCATACAGCCGTCTGAAATACGAAAGCGGCACGCACCGCGTCCAGAGGGTCCCTGCGACGGAGGCGTCGGGAAGGATACATACATCCGCTGCAACAGTAGCCGTATTGCCTGAGGCCGAGGAAGTCGATATCAAGATAGAGGAAAAAGATTTGAGGGTCGATACCTTCTGCTCATCAGGCCCCGGGGGGCAGGGGGTAAACACAACGTATTCCGCCGTAAGGATCGTTCACATACCGACCGGGATGGTAGTGTCATGCCAGGACAGCCGCTCACAGATAAAGAACAGGGAGAAGGCCCTCAAGGTATTGCGTTCAAGGCTATATGAGCTTGAAATAGAGAGGCAGGAAAGAGAAATAGCAAAAGAAAGGAAGTCACAGGTAGGCTCCGGCGACAGGAGCGAGAGGATCAGGACCTACAATTTCCCCCAGAACAGGATAACCGACCACAGGATAGGCCTCACATTGTATAAGCTCCAGACGGTCCTTGAAGGCGAGCTTGACGATATTATCGACAGCCTCATCACCCATTACCAGGCGGAGAAGCTGAAGGAGCTTTAAAAGCAGGGATCAGGGTTTAGGGATTAGTATTTCCCCTCCCTTGACGGGAGGGGATTAAGGGGAGGGTGAATATTAATACGAAACAATGAAGGCTCTCTCTAAACTACAGGACATCTCAAAAACTCTTTCCGCCGCCGGCATCGAATCCACCGATAAAGAAGCCGGGATAATTCTGCGAAACACTCTCAATATAAGTCTCATCGACATCTATCGCAACAATCCCGAGCTTACCGAAGAGCAGATAACCGGACTGGATGAAATCGTCAGGAGAAGGATCAGCCGCGAACCGCTGCAATACATCCTCGGTCAGACGGAATTCATGGGGTTGAGAATACTTGTAGGCAAAGGCGTCTTAATCCCGCGTCCGGAGACGGAGCTGATGGCGGAACAGGCGATAAAGAGAGTTAAGAGTTATGAGTTAAGAGGTAAGAGTGAAGGACAAAACTCCACACTAAACCCGTCACCCCTCACCCGTCACCCGTCACTGATAATCCTTGACCTCTGCACGGGAAGCGGCTGTCTGGCGCTTGCGCTTGCAAGGGAATTTCCTGCTGCGCAGGTTTACGGCACTGATATATCGGAGACCGCTTTATCATATGCAAGAAGAAACGCTGAATTGAATAATATCGGCAACGTTTCATTTGTCTGCGGGAATCTCTTTGAACCGTTCTGTCACCCTGAACTTGTTTCAGGGTCTAAGAATAAGGAGATGCTGAAACGAGTTCAGCATGACAGCCATGAAGTTATTTCTGAACAATGCCGATTTGACCTCATCATATCAAATCCACCGTACATAAAAACCGCCGATATAAAAACCCTCCAGCCTGAGATTAAAGACTGGGAGCCCATAAGCGCCCTTGACGGCGGCGCAGACGGGCTTGATTATTTCAGAGCGATAATACCGGGCGCAAGACAATTTTTGAAACATAACGGGATACTCATGCTTGAGCTCGGCGCCGGTTGCGCAAAAGAGGCGGCCCGGGTGGCTGAAGAAGCAGGGTATAAAGATATTGAGACGCTGCAAGACTATGCCGGTATCGAGAGGATAATATCAGTTAAACAGTGAAAGGCGGGCTTTTACAGAAGCCCGAATTTCTGCATCTTGTATCTCAGGGCATCCCTTGATATCTCAAGCAGCTTGGCCGCCTTGGTCTGATTGCCGTCCGCCTTTTTCAGCGCCTGCACGATCAAATCCCGCTCCACGTTTTTCAGAGAAAGCCCCTCGCGGGGAAGATCGATCGATGCGCCGTTTTCGGTTTCCGTTCTGCTGTATTCAATTATCTCCGAGGGGAGGTGTTCCGGAAAGACGATATCCGTGTCTTCAAGGATGCATATCCTTTCTATGACGTTTCTGAGCTCCCTGGCATTTCCATACCAGGGATAATTCAACAGGAGCTTTTCGGCCTCCGGCGCGATGTTCTTTACATTTTTCTTGAATTCTTTATTGAACCTATGGATATAATGCATTGCGAGGGGTATTATATCTTCCTTCCTTTCCCTCAACGGCTGAAGGAATATGGGGAATACTTTTAATCTATAGTAAAGGTCGGCCCTGAAGTCGCCTTTCCTTACGGCATCTTCCAGGTTTTTTTTATTTGTAGTCGCTATTATCCTTACGTCCACCTTTATGTCTTTAAGGCCGCCCACTCTTTTAAAAGTCTTTTCTTCAAGAGCCCTTAACAGCTTTGCCTGTGTGGACAATTTGATGTCGCCTATCTCATCGAGATATATAGTGCCGCCGCTGGCAAATTCAAAAAGCCCTTTCTTTGCCACCTTGGCGTCGGTAAAGGCGCCTCTTTCATGCCCGAACAGCTCGCTTTCAATGAGCGTCTCCGGAATCGCGGTGCATGTAATCTCAACGAACGGCTCCGAAGCCCTCGGGCTGTTGTAATGTATCGCCCTTGCAAGAAGGCTCTTGCCCGTGCCGCTCTCTCCCTGAATAAGGATGGTGTTCGCATCGCTTGCCGCTACTTTCTTTGCAAGCGCCATAACTTCCCTCATAGGCTGTGATTCCCCTATTATTTTGCTGAAGCTGTAGGTATCGAATTTCTCTTCTCTGAAATAATTTACTTCTCTCTTGAGTTGAACCGTTTCCAGAGCCTTTTTTATGAGAACCGAAATCCGGTCCAGCTCGAAAGGTTTTTCAACAAAGTCATGAGCCCCCAATTTAATCGCAGAGACAGCCGTCCCTATGTCTCCGTGAGCGGTAATGATGATCACGACAACGTCGTCGTTCAGTTTTTTGATTAATTTGAGAGTCTCGATACCGCCTATGCCCGGCATGTTCAAATCCAGTATCACGATATCGGGCGCATCGGTCTTAAACACCTCAAGCCCTTCTTCGCCCGTTTCGGCGGTCAATACTTCATAATTCTCTTTCTCAAGGTGCTGCTTGAGAGCCTTTGTTATAAATCTTTCATCGTCGATGACAAGAATCTTGCCCTGCACCAAAAACCCCTTAATGAAAATCGGCTTTAAATAACACGAACATCTTATTAATCGGCATTTATGAGAAAAATATTAATTATTTCCGCTCTTTTGAATTACCGGCAAGTATATCGTAAAAGCGCTGCCTTTGCCAGTCTCGCTCGTTACCTCGATCTCGCCTCCATGCTCCTGAACGATCCTTTGGCTTATGGATAACCCGAGTCCCGTGCCCTTCGATTTCCTCGTAAAGAAGGGGTCGAATATGCTTTCCATATCCGCCTGCTCAATCCCCTTTCCGGTGTCTTCGAGTTTGACCGCTATTATTTTCTCAGCCTCTAACTGTCCTTTTATTTTGCCTTCCGCGTCGCTGTTGTTCATATTGGAGATTGAGATCCTGAGCTTTCCGCCGTCAGGCATCGCCTGAACGGCATTTATGATCAGATTCAGAAAGACCTGCTGCATTTGATCGGGGTCCATCAAGACTTCGGGGATATCGTTTTCAATCACGGTTTCAATAACGACGTTGTTCTTTTTTGCCTCGGGATATACGAAGAAGATCGCTTTATCCAGGACGTCGCTTATCATAAAAGGAGAAAAATTCGGGGGCTTCGGCTTGGCGTAATTCAGAAGGTCTTTTACGGTCCTGTCGAGCCTTCTTATATGGTTCAATATCTCGGTAGTGATTACCCGCTTGTTGTCGCTTTCGCTCAAATCGGATTGAAAGACCTGAACGGCGCAGCTTATGCCCGCCAGGGGGTTTTTTATCTCGTGCGCGATACCCGAGATGATCTCTCCGAGAGAAGCCAGTTTAGCCGCCCTCTGCATCTGCTCGACGTGACACTGTTCGATCTCCTTCTTAGCCGATTCGAGCGATTCGACCATGCTGTTGAAGCTCTTTGCCATGAGGCCGAATTCGTCCTTTTTGCCTTCTTCCATCCTTGCCGATAAATCGCCGTTTTCAATTTTCCTTATGGTGCGGATCATTTTTCTGATCGGCCTGTCTATTAATATACCGACCACGAGCAGTATGCCGCCCCCCATAACCAAAAATGCCAAAAGGGTGTCGAGGAAATGCTCTTTTTGGAACTCCCTGATGGATTGGTAGACTCCGGAAAGTGAAATGTCTATGCCCAATACCCCAAGGACCTCTTTCTCGGCGCCGTGGCATCTATAGCAGATGGATTGATTTTGAATAACGGTAAGTTTTGACGCATAGTGCTCACCGTCTTTTTCGGTCAAGAAGGCTTTTTGATATTCCCCGCTCTTGAATATCTCCATATCTTTCGTATAAATTTTACTGCCGATATTTCCCGGCTCGGATGACGCGACAATAATGCCGTTTTCCGGGAGAAAGATGCGGATTCCCTTCAACTCCCTGGAATCCTTGACCAGGCTTTCCATGAAGGTTTGCAGATCCTGCCACCTGTTCTTTAACATCAGCACCATGACGCCGTGCGCTATTCTATCGGAAAGCAAAACGGCTTTTTCCTTTTGACTGTTCAAGAGCTTCTGCTCGGCTTGTCTTATATCTCTGAACGTGGATAGAACCATGATAAACAGAATAATGAGGAAGGCGGTGAAAGTTATCTTGAATTTTACGCTGTTGAGCATTTTTTTAATATAACATATCGGATAAGAGCCATACTATAATTACTTAGATCTAAATTGAGCGATTCTTTTTTGTCATTCCGGCTTGTCCGGAATCTTTCCTTGCTGTAAGAAGGATTCCCGACAAGCGGGAATGACACTCATTGGGTGATTAGATTTTCACAAAATGCTCTACGTCTTCATGAAAGAATCGCTCAATTTGGGTTAGAGTCTGTTTATAAACTGACTTTTTTTATTTTCGTCGTGCCCTAAGTCAGTAATCGGGCATCCGGAACTTATTAAGAAGACCGGATTCCCGCTCAACATACTGCGGGAATGACAGTTCAATGTTTGAGTTTATGGACAAACTCTACTTAAGGTTTTGGAAGGTCTTTGAAACACGAAGACCCCAAAAAAGTTCCCAAAAAATAAAATCCCCCCAAAAACTTCTTGACAGCCGTCGGGTATTTTATGTTATAACAATCCAACCTTCAAAATTCAAACGGCTCAGATTATTTTTAAGGAGAGAAGATATGGCAAGCAAACCTCGGGCATCAATCCTGCACAGACAGACAGACAGACAGACAGACAGACAGAGTTAATTCCCTTAGTAGAC
>JACRHB010000075.1 GCA_016217725.1 Nitrospirota bacterium
AATCAAGGACTGTCGGCAAACAGAATTCCCCCTGATTACCCTCTTTCTTCCTTCAGGATAATTTGATTTGGAACTGCTTTTATACAAAAGATTGTTAGAAAATGGTAGGTCTTTAGATTAGATTAATGTTGGAGGTTACAACATCCTCGGCAAAGGGCAGCTCGATAAATCAACGCCCCATGACGTTGCGCTCATCGGAGACTATAACATCGGCGGGGATGCATGGGCGTCGAGAAAGATGCTTGAGGAGCTTGGTCTGAGGGTCATTGCGCAGTGGACAGGCGACGCCTCGATAAACGAGATGGGCATTGCGCACAAGGCAAAGGTGAATCTTGTCCACTGTTACCGGTCCATGAACTACATATGCAGGCACATGGAGGAGCAGTACGGCATCCCGTGGGTGGAGTTCAATTTCTTCGGCCCGACAAAGATATACCGGAGCCTGAGAAAGATCGCCTCTCACTTTGACGACAGTATCAAAGAGAACGCGGAAAAGATGATCGAGAAATACAAGCCCGCGATGGATGCGGTGATTGCGGAATTTAAGCCGGGACTTGAAGGCAAGAAAGTGATGCTCTATGTGGGCGGACTAAGACCGCGCCACACCATAGGCGCATACGAAGACCTCGGAATGGAAGTCGTGGCATCAGGATATGAATTCGGCCACAGCGATGATTACAAAAGGACATACCCTGAAATGAAGGAAGGCGCAGTGATCATGGACGACGCTACGCTTTATGAATTGGAGGAATTCACGCGCAGGCTCAGACCGGACATGGTCGGATCGGGCATAAAAGAGAAATATTCCTATCACAAGCTTGGCGTGCCTTTCAGGCAGATGCACTCATGGGATTATTCAGGCCCGTACCACGGCTTTGACGGATTCCCTGTTTTCGCGAGAGACATGGACATGACGGTAAACAGCCCGACATGGGGGCTAATAAGAAGAAAAAGATAAACCACGGAGACACTGAGACACAGAGAAAAATAAAGAGAGATTATTTGAAAAACTCCGTGCCTCTGTGCCTCTGTGGTTAAATCCTCAAAGGAGAAAACATGAAGATAAAAGACCATAACGAGTTGTTTCAGGAGCAGGAGTATCTTGAACAGTTCGAGCGCAAGAAAGAATTTGAGAATTGCCCGTCTGCCGAGGAAGTGCAGCGCACAGCGGAATGGACAAAGACTGAGGAGTACAGGGAATTAAATTTCAAACGGAAGCACATAAAGATCAATCCTGCAAAGGCCTGTCAGCCTTTGGGCGCGGTATTCTGCGCGTCCGGGTTTGAGGGCACGCTGCCGTTTGTTCAGGGCGCGCAGGGCTGCGTCGCCTATTTCAGGAGCCATCTGAGCAGGCACTTTAAAGAGCCGATGACAGCGGTTTCCACATCAATGACGGAAGATGCTGCGGTCTTCGGCGGGCTGAACAACATGCTCGAAGGATTAGAGAACGCATACACCCTTTATCACCCGAAGATGCTCGCCGTCAGCACCACATGCATGGCAGAGGTTATCGGCGACGACCTCAATGCATACATAAGGACTGCGCGTGAAAAAGGCGTTATTCCCAAAGATCTGCCCGTTCCGTTTGCACATACCCCGAGCTTTGTCGGCTCTCACATCACAGGTTACGACAATATGATGAAGGGCATACTTACCGCAGTCACGGCAGGCAAAAAAGGAGAGCCGAACGGAAAGATAAACATCATCCCCGGCTTTGATACATATACGGGCAACTACAGGGAGCTGAAAAGACTTCTCAATATGATGGACGTAAAGCATACGATACTTGCCGACGTGAGCGACATCTATGATTCACCCACTACAGGTGAGTATAAATTGTACCCGGGCGGCACCCCGCTTACAGATGCAGCGGATTCGATCAATGCAACGGCGGCCATTGCGCTCCAGAAGTATTCAACTTCAAAGACGCTGGACTATATCGGCAAAGAATGGAGTCAGAGCGCCGCTGTGCTTACTCCCATCGGTATAAAGAATACGGATCCCGACTTCATATATGAATTTGACAAACTCCTTAAGATATAAGGATTTTAATTTTCTTGTGGGCACTACATTTTCTTTAT
>JACRHB010000076.1 GCA_016217725.1 Nitrospirota bacterium
AAAGGCGTCTATTTATTACAAAATAGTCTGCCTTTGGCGGATATAGAGCGTTTTAGTAAGAGTGCCTCTTAAAAGACACTTAAAAAGACCTTTGGTCAGTATGGCTTGTGAAAAAATTTAAGACTTTTGCAAGAGGCTCATGAGAAAAGAGACTTTGTCTTTTTACTTCAATCCCAAAACGTCCTGCATATCGTAAAGCCCCGGCATCTGTTTGTATACCCATACGGCGGCTTTTAACGCGCCTCTTGCAAAGGTGTCTCTGTTGGAGACCCTGTGAATGACTTCTATCCTTTCACCGAGGCCGCCGAAGAGCACGGTATGGTCACCGACTATGTCTCCCGCCCTGACGGTCTGGATGCCGATCTCTTTTTGAGTCCTTTCGCCTATTAAGCCGTGTCTTGCATATACGGCGGTTTCTTCAAGGCTCCTGTTGAGCGCAGACGCGAGGACCTGCGCCATTTTCATTGCCGTGCCCGAAGGGGCGTCCTTTTTCATCCTGTGGTGCGCTTCGATTATCTCGACGTCATAATCGTCTCCGGTAACTTTTGCTATGTCCGAAAGCACTTTCAAAAGAAGGTTTACCCCTACACTCATGTTCGGGGCGAAAACACACGGTATTCTTTGCGCATATAAACTTATATGATCTATCTCATCCCTGCTGAAACCCGTAGTGCCGATCACCGCCGGTATCGGCTTGTCGGAAAGGTTTTTCAAGCACTCAATGGTTGCCGACGGCGAAGAAAAATCAACGAGCACGTCCGCTTTCTCCGGGATGTTTTTAATGTTATCCGTAAGCTTAACGCCCACGGAGCCGAGGCCGATAACCTCGCCTACGTCTTTGCCGAGGTCTTTATGCGTCTTGTTCTCCAGGGCGCCTGACAATTTCAGGTCCTTGATGTCCCTTGAAAGCGCTATAATGCGGCTTCCCATCCTTCCCGCAGCGCCTGATACGATAATATTAACCATCTCCATTCTCCTTTTCTGAAGGGATCCGACTTCCTTCATCATTAAGTTTGCCTTCGATTTTGTATGCGTCCGAAGCCCACGCTCCGAGGTCGATGAGCTTGCACCTTTCAGAGCAAAAGGGTCTGAAAGGATTGTCCCGCCATTCGGTCCATTGTTTACAGGTTGGGCATTTAACTTTCATTTTAAATTTCCAGCTCTCCTTCAAAAACCTCCACCGCGTCGCCTGTCATGTAAACGCGATTGTCTTTCGGCGACCAGTCAATGAGCAGTTTGCCGCCCGGCAGGTGAACGGCGGTTTCTCTGTCGGTCAGATTCAGCAGGGCCGCTGCAACGGCTGAGGCGGAAGCGCCTGTTCCGCACGCCGTTGTCTCTCCGGCGCCCCTTTCCCATACCCTCATTTTTATGTTGCTCCTGTTCATAATCTGAATGAACTCAACATTAGTTCTTTTGGGAAAGATTTTATAATTCTCAATTATCGATCCGTACTCACCCACCGGAAACCTTTCAACATCTTTAACAACAATCACCGCATGCGGATTCCCCATCGAGACGCAGGTGATCTTGAACGTCCTGTCTCTAACCTGAAGAGGATAATCGGCAATAAGTGACGGGTAACGAGTGACGAGTGACGGGTGACGAGTAATTTTTAACTTTTGACTTTTGACTTTTGACTTTTGACTTGCTTTCACCGGTATCTTCTCCGGTTCAAAAACCGGCTCTCCCATGTCGACTTTGATCAGCTTCCCCGTTTTTTGTAAATGGATGACGCCTGCCGGGGTCTCTAGGGATAAGAAATTTAATAAGCTTTTCACTTTCAACTTTTCACTTTTAATTAGCCGGTCCCATATATATTTGCCGAGGCATCTGATCCCGTTGCCGCACATCTCCACTTCCGAGCCGTCTGCATTGAATATGCGCATCTTGAAATCCGCCGTTTTGGAATGACACAAAAGCAGCAGCTGGTCCGCGCCTATGCCGAGCCTGCGGTGACAGAGGTCTTTTGCAAGCTGAGGAAGTCTTTGCAGCTTCAGCGTCCGGTCGTCAATGACGACGAAGTCGTTGCCGAGAGAATGCATCTTTGTGAATTGCAGTTTCATTTATTGAAAAATCTCCCCTACCCCTCTTTTCCAAAGAGGGGAGACACACCCCTTAATCCCCTCTTGATAGAGGGGAAATTCCCCCTTTGTAAAAGGGGGATGAAGGGGGATTTTGTAATATTTTTCTCATTTCAAAAATCCCGGGATCTTTACGTCCTCAATAAGGTCATTATACGTCTCTCTTTCCCTGATGACAAAAAAATCTTTTCCCTTAACCAGCACTTCAGCCGCCCTGGTCCTGCCGTTGTAGTTGGAGCTCATGGAGAATCCGTATGCGCCCGCGCTCATGATCGCGAGCAGGTCGCCGCGCTGCGGACGGTTGAGCTTTCTTCCCTTTGCAAAGAAATCGCCCGACTCGCATATCGGGCCCACTACGTCAACAACGGCGAGAGGACCTTTATTCCTCCTCACAGGCTGTATATGGTGGTAGGCGTCGTAAAGGCTGGGTCTTATAAGGTCGTTCATTCCGGCGTCAACGATCACGAATTCCTTCCTATGCTGCTTTTTGAGATAGAGGACTTTCGTAACGAGTATTCCTGCATTTCCGACGATGGACCTTCCCGGCTCCAGGATTAAAGTAAAATCATACAGCTTGATCAGAGGGATGATCGCCTTTGCAAGCTCCTTCGGATGGGGTGAGACCTCTTCATTGTACGGGATCCCGAGGCCGCCCCCCATGTCTATGTATTTGATCTCTATGCCCTGTGACTTGAGATTTTCAGCAAGCGCCAGCACCTTTTTCAGCGCCTCTACAAAAGGAGCGACTTTCGTTATCTGCGAGCCGATGTGTTTGTGTATGCCGAGGATTTTGATATTCCGCAGTTTATCCGCAAGGCAGTAATATTCGAGGGCCTTTTCCATGGGGATGCCGAATTTGTGTTTCTTTAATCCCGTCGAGATGTACGGATGCGTGGATGCGCTTATGTTGGGATTCACCCTCAGCGCTATCGGCGCCTTGACGCCCAGCCCCCCCGCAATTTTATCGATTGTCTCAAGCTCATCGGAAGATTCCACGTTGAACATGAGGATGCGGGATTTAAGCGCGTATGCGATTTCTTCTTCAGTCTTTCCAACGCCTGCATACACTATCTTTTCAGCCGGAACGCCGGCTTTCAATGCAAAGAAAAGCTCTCCGCCCGAGACGACGTCTGCGCCGCTTCCTTCTTCGGCAAGAAGTTTTAATAAGGCGAGGTTGGAATTCGCCTTCAGCGCAAAACATATCACGTGAGGGTAACCGTCAAAGGCTTCCTCGAAGGCCTTGTAGTGCCTGAGCAGCGTCCTGTGACTGTAAATGTACAGCGGCGTCCCAGCCTGTTCGACTATTTTCCCGACGGCAGCGTCTTCAGCGTACAGCCCGGATTTTTTATATTGAAAATCGTGCATGTTTTTTTGAACCACAGAGAACACAGAGACCGCAGAGGTGAAAAACTTAAATAGAAAACCTGCGAAGAGGTAACTGATATTTCATTTTCCGATTTATCATTCTCCTCTGTGTCCTCAGTGTTCTCTGTGGTTAATTACGTTTTTTAAGTTATAATTAATCCGCTATGGAGCTTCTGAAAAAGGTTAAAGAAACAATCAACAAACACTCAATGCTTTCAGAAGGAGACCGTGTCCTCATCGGTCTTTCCGGAGGTCCCGACTCGGTCTGTCTTGCAGTTATTTTAGACAAACTCAAGAATGATTTCAATCTCACCCTTTCAGCCGTCTATATCGATCACGGGTTAAGACCTGATGAAGTTGAAGCGGAGAAGGCCTTTTGCAAGACCTTCTGCGAGCGGCTCGGGATCGATTTCTTTTATGAATCGCTAGACGTTAAACAATATGCAAAGGATGAAGGACTGAACAAACAGGAGGCCGCAAGGGAGTTGAGATACCGCGTATTCGAAGAAGCCGCGTGGAGGATCGACGCAAAAAAAGTCGCCCTCGGGCACAATGCCGACGATCAGGCGGAGACGTTTTTCATGAGACTTCTGAGAGGCGCAGGCCCCGGCGGCCTTTCAGGCATCCCGCCGGTGAGAAGCTTAGAGTTAAGAGTTAAGAGTGTAGGGGCGGGTTTGAAACCCGCCCGTACGGAGTTAAGAGTTAAAAAAAATATACTGATAATCAGGCCGTTAATTGAGATTGAACGTGAAGATATTGAGACGTTTCTAACTTCTGACCCGTCACTCGTCACCCGTCACCCGTCACTGCCTTACGTTGTCGATTCCTCCAACCTCGAGAAAGACTATTTCAGGAACTGGGTAAGGCTCTCGGTCATCACCGAAATGAAAAAGAGAAATCCCGCGCTGACGCAGAACATCTGCCGGACAATGGACATTTTCAGGGAAGAGGAGAGGTATTTCGATATTATCGTCACCAAGACGCTGATGAAGCTGATATGCGGGAAGACGGATTCACGGATAAATTTATTCCTGACGCCGCTTGAGGCGATGGATAAAGTGATACTCAGAAGGGTGTTGAGAAGGGCCGTAGATGAGACAACGGGTCTTCGCGGCGTGGAATTCATTCATATCGAGGACATGATATTTTTAATAAAAAACGGGAGACCGGGAGACAGGCTTTATCTGCCGAAGGGACTAAGGGTCATAAAAGACTATTCAACCCTCGTGATCACATCGGAGGCCCCGAAGCGACTCGGCAGTTATAAGCTGAATGCGCCGGGAGAGATCGCGCTGAAGGAAAGCGGCCTTATCATGAAGGCCTCGCTAGAGGAGGACGTTGACGGCTGCGGAGGCGGAAAAACGACTGCGATATTCGATGCCGATAAAACCGGGCCGGCGCTCACCGTTCGTTCACGAGAGGACGGGGACTTTTTCTATCCGCTCGGGTTCGGAAAGAGGAAAAAGCTTCAGGACTTTTTTACGGATGAGAAGATACCGAGAGACGAGCGCGACACGGTCCCGATTGTTTTGTCGGGAGACGATATTGTCTGGATCGCCGGGTACAGGGCTGATGAGAGGTTTAAGGTGACGGAGAAGACAAAAAGGTTTTTGAGGCTTATAATATCAAAGCTATAAGCCTTAAGCTGTTAGCTTGTTTTATAGGCTTGTTGCTTACAGCTTAAGGCTTACAGCTTAAAGGAGGCTATTTTGACAAATAAAGTAAGAGTCCGCTTTGCCCCGAGCCCGACCGGGTACCTGCACATCGGAGGAGCGAGGACTGCTCTTTTCAACTGGCTTTACGCAAGACACAACAACGGCACCTTCATACTGAGAATAGAGGATACGGACAGGACACGTTCCACCGATGAATATATTGAGGCGATCATCGAAGGGATGAAATGGCTCGGGCTCGACTGGGACGAGGGGCCGTTCAGGCAGACAGACAGGTTTGATATTTATAAAAATTACACTGACAAGCTCCTCGGGGAAGGCAAGGCGTATTATTGCTATTGTTCCGCCGAGGAGCTTGAAGAAAGGCGTAAACTTGCGCTTGCAACCGGCAAACAGCCGAAGTATGACGGCAGATGCAGGGATCTTAAAGAACCGGTCCCCGGTGAAATTCCCTCTGTGAGATTCAAAATACCCCGCGAAGGACAAACCGTTGTCGAGGACCTGATAAGGGGCGACGTGGTTTTTGAAAACAGCCAGTTGGATGACCTTATAATTATGAGGTCCGACGGCACGCCGACTTATAATTTAACCGTCGTTGTCGATGACGTTGATATGAAAATATCTCACGTCATCAGGGGGGACGATCATCTGAACAATACACCGAAGCAGATACATATTTATAAGGCGCTCGGCTGTGAGCTCCCGAAGTTTGCTCATCTGCCGATGATTTTAGGCTCCGACAAGACGCGTCTTTCCAAAAGGCACGGCGCGACGTCGGTCATGGCGTATTATGAGCTGGGGTACCTGCCTGACGCCCTCGTAAATTATCTCGTCAGGCTTGGCTGGTCCTATAAGGATCAGGAGATATTTAGACGGGAAGAGCTGAGTAAATATTTCACGTTTGAAAACGTAGGAAAGGCGGCTGCCGTGTTCAATCCCGAAAAGCTTCTCTGGCTCAACGGCCAGTACATGATCAAGGCCCCTTCTGAAAAGCTTGCCGATATGGTCATCCCGTTTCTCGTCAAGCAGGGGATTGTAAATGAAGGGCAAACCCTTGACAAAGAATGGCTGGCAAAGGCGATCAATACGTTGAAGGAGAGAGCAAAGACTTTTATTGAACTTGCAAATTCACTGCGCTGCTATATCGCTGAAGAAGTCGAATACAATGAAAAGGCAAAAGAGAAATTTCTGAATGAAAAGAGCAGGGGATTGCTGGTCGAATTAAAGGACAGCCTGAGGTCCGCGCCCGAGTTTTCACATCAGGAGCTTGAGAAGACGTTTAAAGCCGTCCTAGAAAAACACGGCGTCAAACTCAAAGACCTCGCCCAACCGGTCCGTGTCGCCATGACCGGAGGCATGGAAAGCCCGGGAATATTTGAAGTGCTTGAGATCGTAGGGAAGGAAAAGACATTAAGAAGGCTTGAGAAGGCGCTGAGCAGCATAGAGAAGAGCAAAAGTCCAAAAGTGCAATAGTGCAAAAGTGCAATAGTGCAATAGTTTTTTATTCCTTCCGGGCTTTTGAACTTTTGCTCTATTGCTCTATAATTAGTTCGGCTTGGCCGAGTAAATCGTAAGACGAGGAGAAGCAATAAAGAGGAGTTGCGCATATGTCCGCACTTGAGTCAACAAGACCGTCGAATTTTATAAAAGACATCATCACGGAAGATTTAAAGACCGATAAATACGGCGGGAGGGTGCATACCCGTTTCCCGCCGGAGCCGAACGGCTATCTGCACATCGGCCATGCAAAGTCCATCTGCCTGAATTTCGGCGTGGCGAAAGACTTCAAGGGGCTCTGTAATCTGCGCATGGACGACACTAATCCCACTAAAGAAGAAGTGGAATATGTAGAGGCAATAAAACAAGACGTGCGCTGGCTCGGATTCGACTGGCAGGACCGGATGTTCTACGCCTCGGACTATTTCGAGAGATTCTACGAATGCGCGGTGGAGCTCATCAAAAAGGGCAGGGCGTATGTCTGCGACCTAAGCTCCGATGAAGTCAGAGAGTATAGGGGTACGCTTACCGCGCCGGGCCAAGAAAGCCCGTATCGCAACCGTCCGGTTGAGGAAAACCTGGACCTGTTCGAGCGCATGCGGGCAGGGGAATTCCCCGACGGCTCACGCACGCTTCGCGCAAAGATCGACATGGCTTCAGGAAACATAAACATGCGCGACCCCGTCATGTACCGCATTCTTCACGCCGGGCATCACCGCACAGGCGGCAAGTGGTGCATTTACCCGATGTATGATTATGCCCACTGCATCTCCGATTCGATTGAGGGGATCACGCACTCGATCTGCACTCTGGAATTTGAGGACCACCGACCTCTGTACGACTGGTTTCTTGACGAGCTGAACGTCTATCATCCGCAGCAGATTGAATTCGCGCGTCTGAATCTCAGTTATACGGTCATGAGCAAGAGGAAGTTTATTCAGCTTGTTGAAGGCGGGTATGTAAGGGGCTGGGACGACCCGCGCATGTCCACCATTTCAGGCCTGCGCAGAAGGGGCTATACCCCTGAAGCGATCAGGAATTTTGCAGAGCGGATAGGCGTTGCAAAGAGAGACAGCGTTGTGGACATAGCTTTGCTTGAATACTGTATCCGTGAAGACCTTAATAAAAGAGCGTCCCGTGTCATGGCCGTGCTACGTCCGCTCAAAGTGGTTATTGTGAATTATCCGGAAGATAAGCCCGAGGAGCTGGACGCAGTAAATAATCCTGAGGATCCCGGTATGGGGACACGGAAAGTCCCTTTTTCACGGGTGATATACATTGAAAAAGACGATTTCCGGGAAGACCCGCCCAAGCAGTTTTTCCGTCTCGCCCCGGGCCGGGAAGTCCGTCTGCGTTACGCTTACTACATTACTTGTGTTGACGTAATAAAGGATGAAAAGGGCGAGGTTGTTGAATTGCGCTGCACATATGACCCCGCCACAAGGGGCGGCGATTCGCCGGACGGAAGAAAGGTGAAGGCGACGCTGCACTGGGTTTCCGCCGAACATGCGCTCGAAGCGGAAGTCCGCCTGTATGACTATTTATTGACAAAACCCAACCCCGACGACGTGGAAGAGGGCAAGGATTTTAAATCCATCATAAATCCCGGTTCATTGGAGATATTAACGGACTGCAAACTCGAACCGTCTCTTAAAGATGCAAGGCACGGCGACAAATATCAATTCGAGAGGATGGGATATTTCTGCGCAGACCCGGACTCATCCGGCGGGAAACTTGTCTTCAACCGTACGGTGACTCTGAAGGATACGTGGGCGAAAGTGCAGAAGAGAAGTTAAAAGTTTAAAGTTTAAAGTTTAAAGTTAGGAGGTTCCCTCTCCCCTCGTGGGAGAGGGTTAGGGTGAGGGGGGATCAGAGATAAATCATGAGCTACATATCGGTCATAGGAGCCGGCAGTTGGGGCACGACGCTTGCAAATCTTCTTGCGGAGAAGGAGTTCGACGTTGTTTTATGGACGTTCGAGAGAAATCTTGCTGAAGAAATAAAACGCTCGCATATGAACAGCGTATACCTCCCCGGGGTCCGCCTTTCTACGAATATTGAGGTAACAAGCAATCTTAAAGACGCAGTCAAAAAGGCTCGGTTTATTTTAAACGTCGTTCCTTCACAGTTTACACGTTCGGTATTTAAAGGAGTGGCAAGCTTTATCCCCGGGGATACAGTCATAATCAACGCATCAAAGGGAATTGAACAGGGGACTTTACTTACAGTTTCTTCCATCCTGAAAGAGATAACGAAGCGGAAAGTCGCTGCGCTCTCCGGGCCGAGTTTTGCAAAAGAGGTGATAAAGAAATTCCCCACGGCGGTGACGCTTGCAACGGAAAATCCCGGCACGGGTCTTCAACTTCAGGAGATATTCAACACAAATTATTTCAGGGTTTATACCCATACGGACGTTTTAGGGGTCGAGCTCGGCGGGGCGCTGAAAAATGTCGTTGCGATAGCCTCGGGGATATGCGACGGTATGGGCCTCGGCCACAACGCAAGGGCGGCGCTGATAACAAGAGGACTTGCAGAGATTGTAAGGCTCGGAAAGGCGATGGGTGCGGATCCGAGGACTTTCTCCGGCCTGAGCGGGCTTGGAGACCTTGTGCTGACATGCACGGGGCCGCTCTCGAGGAATTATACCGTAGGCTCTAATCTCGGCAAAGGCATGACGCTCAGGGACATCCTTTCATCAACAAAGAGCGTTGCGGAGGGAGTCGCCACTGCCTTGTCGGCGTTTGAGCTAGCCAGGAAATACGGCGTGGAAATGCCGATAGTCGAACAGGTTTATAAGGTAATTTATAAAGATAAATCACCCGCTGAAGCCGTCAAAAAGCTTATGAACAGGTCCTTGAAGTCGGAGTTCTGAAAAAGCGGATGATGCCTTTTCCCCTCTAAAAAGAGGGGTAGGGGTGTGTTAAAAAACAATTTAAAGAGAACACACCTCTCAATCAATAACTTAAAGTTAACGTTGCATTAAATTAGGTGTAAAAGAATATAAAGGAGCAACACACCCCTCAATCCCCTCTTGATAGAGGGGAAGAAGCCTTAACACATGACAAGCGACAAGATAAAAGAGATCCTGAATTCCATAAAGGCG
>JACRHB010000085.1 GCA_016217725.1 Nitrospirota bacterium
ACATGACGGTCATGCCTGACTGGACAAGCGCAGGCGTGTTCGGCATAACGCGGATGAGTCTTTTCGTCTTCAATTTTGACGACAGATACGAGAGGGCAACTCCGGCAGCGATAGAGACTACTGTTTTATCTTCCGAAATCATCGGATTAATCTCATTAAGCACCGCCTCCATGTTCTGAGGCTTCACGGCAAGTATGATGATATTGCACGAAGCTGCGACCTCTATATTGGACGGGGTGGTTTTAACGCTGTAAGCCTGTTCAAGATATTGCCTTCTGTCCTCACGCGGCTCTGAGACAAAGATGTTTTCTCCGGCCCCTTGCCCCTTGCCCCTTGCCCCTTTGATCAAGGCTTCCGCCATATTCCCGCCGCCTATGAAACCGATCATGTCTTTTTAGACTCCTATTTATTTTCTTCCATAATCTCAGACAGGTATTTGCCTATCCTGTCTTTATTTGTTGCCAAAGTAGAAAACTGTTTATCGCATACGTCACTAAATCTTGCCAATACTTTGCGATTTATTGATTCTTGATCTTCAAATATAGCCATTGATCTAAACGGGATACCATACTTCTCAAATTGCAAACAGCTTATAGTTACGTCTCTGCATTTATCATCGTTCTGGACACCAAAAACCAACAAAGGTCGTGTCATGCCGTTTATTCTGCAATCAATCATATACTTGCCATCCGGGTCATGCTGCTTATCAAAATAATTAAATATACGCCTGTCTGACGGCACTTTTTCTTCCATGAGTGCCTTGAAATCTTCCATAAAGGTTGACTTAACACGCTCTCTTGACAGGTAATTAATATCTGTTATCTTTATTAAGCCTTGTAAATAACTGTACAATGCATCGCCGAAACTGTTATCCGGTACTTCAGCTATTAGTTCACCCTCATTATTCTTTATGCCGTAATTCGCAAGAACGGTATCGATAATCTTTTTCCTTGTGCCTCTATCAATATCAATGTCCTCGTAGCTAACATGCATGAAAGTGTGTCCTTCGTCTGAAAAAAGCCACTTATCCTCTTTACCTTTCAGCAAAACTACAAGATGATCTCCATCATCAAACATGAAAGGATTAAAAACAATAAACCTGTTTAAGCCTTCCTGTGTCAGGTTTATTTCATCACAAATTTTACTCTTAAATTCTTTTTCCAATGATTCGATATTCATTAAAGGGCACCTCCTTCAAAAAGGGATGTCTGAGCACTATCATCTTCACGCTTTATATTACATTCTAACAAGAATTGATTAAGAGCGGCATGAAAATCCGAATATCTTGCAGTCACTTCTGCATATCCATCAATCTTATAACCGCTTTCCTGATATCGCTGGGTTGCCCTGTGGATATGAAATGCAGGCCCAAATCTGTATCCCGGCAGATTGTTCTCTTTTTCCCATTTGTTTGTATGTTGTGATGGATGTTTGCCGTTAAATCTGAGAAGATTATACTCTAAATTGGAATCCTTTTCTCTTAAAGTAAGAATAATAGAAAAGTCCAAAACGTTAAGCTTGTTCTGCCGTATGATTATTCTAAAAAGATTTCCGTTGCTTCCATCAATATCAATTTCTTTTTCTTTATGTTGGAAATGGGCTTTATCTTTTGCATCCAATCTTGAAAACCAATTGTTAGGAACAATCTTCGGCTCCGAAATTAAAGCTGATATTTCTTCGTCGGTAAGGATTCTCATATTGTTAATTCATACATTTTATGAATATTGATATCAATATCAGAAGTAATTACAAAGTCACTATTTATTTTCTCTATAGCAGCGAGAGGTTTGCCTTTATTTTCAGAAGCAGATCGAGAGATACCAAAGACTTTTTCAAAGTCAGGCATTAATATCCAGATCTTATCAGAAGACCCTGCTAAAGATTTAATGTTCTCATTTTCCGTGAAACAGCTTCGCTGGGTCTTTAATTTGGATTTTTCTTTCTCATTCAATAATCCTTTGCCCTCTTTCTGTACGAGATCATCATCAACTGGGTCTTCATCGTGCACCACAAAATATTGAATATCAAAAGCATTCAAAATATCCAAATAAAGTGGAATGTTAAATTTGCTGCCGCAATCAATACTTTCTTGATTTGCATATCCCAACTTAATTCCCACCCAGAACTAAACTAAACATCTTTCACAACTTTGAAGATAATCATTAATACTGCGTTTCCTATTTCCTCTCCCCGAAAATCGCCGTTCCTATTCTTACCATTGTAGCGCCTTCTTCTATCGCGACTTCAAAGTCATTCGACATGCCCATCGACAACTCAGGCAAATCAAAGCCCTTCTGCACCGCTTCATCTCTCAGATCTCTTAATCTCCTGAAATAGGGCCTTGCCTTTTCAGGGTCTTCAAAATAAGGAGGGATGGTCATGAGACCTTCGAGTTTGAGATGGTCCATGTCTTTCACGGTCTCAAGCAGGGGCATCAATTCAACCTCCGAAACCCCCTGCTTCGTTTCTTCTTCAGAAAGTTTTACCTCAATTAAAACCCTTTGTCTTTTGTCTAGCTTCTGCGCCTGCCTGTTTATTCCCTCCGCCAACGATATTGAATCAACCGAGTGTATCAGGTCAAATAATTGCAGGGCGGTCTTCGCCTTGTTGGTTTGCAAACTCCCGATCAAATGCCACTCCACCTTTAAATTTGAAATTTGAAATTTGAAATTTGAAATTTTATCCCTTGCCTCCTTCACCTTGTTCTCTCCCAAAATCGTCACTCCCGCCTTCACGGCCTCAACGATTTCAGGAAGTCCGACGGTTTTCGTAACAGCAACAAGTTTTATGTCTTCAGGATTTCTTCCTGCCTTAACGGCGGAGCTGTTGATTCTCTCCCGAACTGCTGTGAGATTCTCCGAGACCCCCATCGTTTAAAAGACTAACATTTTTGTTTTTTGTTGGCAAGGCAGAAAAAATGTTTTCTCGGCCACGAATTTTCACGAATTGCCACGAATAAAAATAGGACGCAGATTTTCCGGATATACGCAGATAAGTTTATTTTTCTAATCCTGATAATCTGCGTTTATCTGCGTCCAAATTCATTTTGAGTTTCTTTCGTGTTTATTCGTGTTAATTCGTGGCTAAATACTTCTTTAATACTATCGAAGCATTCTGGCCGCCGAAGCCGAACGAATTGGATATTGCGGCGCGTACGGGTTTTACCCTCTTGATGTTCGGTACGTAATCCAGATCGCATTTGGGGTCAGGGGTTTTCAGGTTAAGCGTCGGGTGGATTTCATCCCTATTTACGCTCAATACGGTGAACACGAATTCAGGGCCGCCTGAGGCAGCTATCAGATGACCGATAATCGATTTACTCGAATTGACGCAGAGATTATGAGCATGCCCTTTAAATACATTCTTTATAGCCAATGTCTCTGTCGAGTCATTGAGTTTTGTGCTCGTGCCGTGGGCGTTGATATAGTCTATTTCTTCCGGAGATATGTTTGCATCCGAAAGCGCTGCACGCATTGCCTTTTCAGCCCCTTCGCCTTTCGGATGAGGGGCCGTCACCTGATACGCATCCATCGTCGTGCCGTATCCCGCGACCTCAGCGTATATCTTTGCGCCTCTTTTGAGCGCATGTGATTCTTCTTCGAGGATAACCGCTCCCGCGCCCTCACCCATCACAAGCCCGCCCCTCTTTCTGTCAAAGGGCCTGCACATTTCTTCGGGATTGTCCGGGGAAGTGTTGGCCGCGCCGAGCAGGACAAAGAAGATAAGACCCACCGGATTTATCATCGAATCCGCTCCGCCTGCAACGAGCATGTCCGCGTCTCCCCTTCTGATTGCGCGGTAAGCAAGACCTATCGCCTGTGACGCGGAAGCGCATGCAGTCGTGACGGTAGCATTGTAGCCATGCAGTCCGAATTTATCGGCAACGAGGGCTGCGGGTCTGTTTGAATTATTTTTCATCAGGGATTCTTTGTGAATGTCTTTATACTCCCTGCCGAATTTTTCGTAATCGAATTTTCTGTCTTTATCAACCCATCTCTGAATATCTTCCAGCCGGTTTATCCCGAGTCCGGCGGCAAGGATAACGCCGCAGCGGGTTAAGGTCTCGGAGTTCGGAGTTCGGAGTTCGGAAGCTGCTTCTGCACTAATCAATCTTGAATCTCTCAATGCTTCGCTTGCCGCCCATAAGGCAAACAAGGTTCTGCGCTCACCTTCATTTTTTGCTTCATCAGGAAATGTTTCTCTAATCTTATTCCAGTCAGCATCCTTTACTTCTCCAACTGCTTGCACAGGCGATTTTTCAGATTGCGGATACGTTAGCCTTGTAATGCCCGATATACCGGCAAGCGCCTTTTGCCAGTTTTCCTCAACGTCAAGACCGAGCGAGGTTGCCATACCGAGACCTGTGACGACGACCTTTCTTTTATTCATAAAAGGATAGAGCAGCCACGAATTAACACGAATAAACACGAAGTAAAAAAGGAATTCGTGAAAATTCGTGTATATTCGTGGCCAAATTATTTCTCATTTTTAAATCTTAATTCCGCTGTAGTAATAAAACAGATTCTTCAACGCCTCTGAATCAACCTTCTGAACGTGGCTGTAGATGATGCGGTTCATTGAAGCGATTGTCTCGCCGTCAACCGTGATCCACGCCCTGCCGAGAGAGTCTCTTTTCGATGTAGAGATAATCTCCCCGTGAATTTCCGCCTTGAAGCCGGGACGTAAATCAGGGGCGATCTTTACATCTTCTACAAGCGACATGATCGCTGACAATTTAAAATCATGGGAGTAAATCACCAGCCAGCCGAGGAGCTGCGCCATTGCTTCAATGTAAATCACTCCGGGGACAAGGGCTTTCTTCTTGAAATGCTTTCTCAGGAATTCTTCAGAAAGCGTAAAGGTCTTGACGCCGGTTATTGCTTTGCCTTTGTCGATGTTTGTTATGCTGTCGTAGTATAGGAAACGCATTATTTAGCCACGAATGAACACTAATTTTCACGAACTATTATAAAACAACTCTCTCATATTCGAGTTTCTTTTTTCCGAAATTTATTAATATCGCTAAACGCAATCCGGTTGCCTTTAAATAATTCAACGCCTGTGCTTTGTGAATATCAGTAATTCTTTCTATAGATTTAAGTTCTAAAATAATTTTATCTTCAACTAAAATATCGGCAAAATATTCCCCGACAAGCGTTCCTTCAAAAGAAACTTTAACAGGAACCTGCTGTTGTGCGCGAATATTTTCCCGTTTAAAAAGTACAACTAATGAATTCTCGTAAACCTTTTCTAAAAAACCATAACCGAGCTTATTATAAACCTCCATCGCTAAGCCGGTTATTTTATATGAAACGTCTTTATATAAAATTCTTTCTTCGTGTATATTCGTGTTCATTCGTGGCTAATTTATTTTTTCTATTATCAGCGAAACACACTGGCCTTCACAACTGAATGAATTTATCAGTACCCGTTTCACATCCGCTTTCAACGGTTCTTTGACAAGATTGAACTTGACGCTTTTATCAATTGATCCGGTATTGCAAACTGCCGGAATTATACCATGTTGAATTATGTAAGCTCCGAGGATGACGTCAACGGCGGGAGCGCCCGCAAGCATATGCCCCAGCGCTCCTTTCGATGAATACGCATTTATCTTATCTATACACTTTGAAAACGTGTGATGAATCGCCTCGATTTCATTCCTGTCCCCGATGTCTGTGCCATCGCCGTGGGCAATGACCAGGTCAATGTCTGAAGGTTTGAGCGAAGCTTTGGCGAGCGCCTGCTCCATTGCATTTGAAACAGCTTCTGCGGTGGGACAATTGGATCTTTCATCCTTCCCGAAAGTGCAGGCGTATCCTGTAATCGCTGCAAAATACGGAACGCCTCTTTGCTTTGCCGACGACAAAAGCTCAAGCGCGATAACCCCGCAGCCTTCGCCAAGAGGTGAGGATGCTCCGAACCACGAAGCGCGAGCCGTGCTCAACGGAGACACCTTTTCGCTGACGCCGCCTGCCAATACCGCCTGAGCCTTCTTTCCAAGGATCGTATTAACCCCTTCGATAATCGCCTGCGCTCCTGAATCGGCATGAGGGGAAAATACGGTGTTCTCACCTTTAATCCCAAGATTAATGGCAATCTGGCAGAAGCTTATGTTATTCAACATTGAGAGCGGCCAGAGGGGGAAGATTTCCTGATACGCCCCGGTATAGAATGAATCATAGTTTAAATCGCCATGTGAGTCCAACGACTTCAAAACGGCGGGCATAAGGTCGTCGATCTTGTAGTCAACCATTCCCATCCCTGCAAAAAAGCCGATGTCTTCCGGTAATAATCCTACCATTCCCCCTTCCCTGAATGCATCCTGCCCGCATTTTAACAGCATATGCGAATGTTTATCCATGATCCGCGCGTCCCTTGGATGGACGCCGAGCTCGGACGGATTTAATCCGTGGACTTGCGCTGCTGATTTGCAGCCGAATCCGCTTACATCAAAATCTGCAATCGGAAGTATTCCGCATTTGCCGGACAGCAAAGCGTCCCATGTCTCTGCTGCGGTGAGTCCGAGGGAGGAGACAATCCCCATTCCTGTGATGACGACTTTGTCGTTCATGAATGATATTTTGCACTTTGTATTTGTTATATATCAACCTGTAGAGACGCAATATTTTGCGTCTCTACAATATATAATTTTCATCCTTCTCCCAATTCCTCGGATTGTTGATGATGTATTCACGGATTTTGTGCAATTTATATTCATTACGGATTATATGGTCGTAAAATCTTGATTGCCATTGAAAAGGATTGTTGTTAATTGTAGCCCATTTTTTAACCCCGATTTTGAAACCGCGAATAATGGATGCAAGATTTTGTGATTGAGGTCCGAATCGGTTGGGTAGAGACGCAATATTTTGCGTCTGTACGTTCGCAAGATTTTGCGTCTCTACGACAGATAATGGTTTATCAATTACAATGATGCCGTGAACATGGTTCGGCATAATAACGAATTCATCCAACAGCACAAACGGAAAATGTGCCGGGATTTCCTGCCAGCACTGACGTGTAATCTTGCCTATTTCGGACAAGACCATCTCACCGTTTTTAATACAGCCCAAAACACATTCATGGTCCTTTACACAAATCGTGATGAAATAATAACCGTTTTCACCATAATCCCAATATCTTAATCTGGTGGATTCAATACGGTATTTGCTTTTGTATCTGGTTGTATCCAATACGATACCCTTTTGTAGAGACGCAAGATTTTGCGTCTCTACCCATTCCATCGCAAAATATTACGTCTCTACGGGAATATTTTCCGAATTACCATGCCCCCTATAATCGCAATCCTTGTTATTCAACCTTTAAACCCCTTTTTCACCGCCTGCTGCCAGCATTTTTCCATCTCTGCCTTTTCTTTCTCAGAAAGTTTAGAGCTGTTTTTTAGTTTGCTGCTTATGTCGAGAGCAAAGTTTATCCAGAAGGTATTTATGCTCATGGTTTCTTTGACCCATTGGGAAAGAGCAAGCCAGGTTTTCCAGTCGTCTTTATCCGGCTTCGTCACTCCGGCGTGTAACCTCTCTTCATCTCCCCTTAATTTAAGGGGGGACAGAGGGGGGTTATTGTCTTCGGTCGCAGTAGAATCCGACGCTTTCTCCCAATCCAGTCCCGCCCATAGATATTCATCTTTACCTCTGAGGCGGAAGCGTTCGCGGGGGACGTTGAGTTTGCCGCGAATGTTTTTTGCTTTGGCTGGAATTTTATTTCCCTTTGATTCCAGTTCAGTCCAGGGCACGGCAAAGGGGATGCCTTCGGGGACTGTTTCGGAATTGATTATGTTTCTGAATAATTTGATAAATGAGGATACGGAGAGGTGTCCACCTTCAATGACCGTTGCCGCTCCCTGAACTCGTTCGTCACTCCACAATGCCGCTGCCCAGACATCAAGAGAAGCAGGCACTCCGGATTGTTTATTTTCAAGCCACCATTCAGCCTTCTCAAGCAGCCACCACTCAAAGGCCTTTTTGAATTGCTTTTCATATGAATCAGGCTGATACCACCGGCGTTTGTACACCGGCTGTTCGATCCTGCGGATATGTTCGTTGTCGCGTATAGCCGTGAAGCGATTAATCCAGAGCTGACGCCGCTCACTGTTCCAGTCTTGAGGGATAAGAGTACATGCGGTGTTAAAGTCTTCGTTTGCATCAGCCCATATTTCAAACGGTCTTTGTCCCAATGCAAGAGACTCCGGCAAGTTATCCGAGTCCATCTTGCACCCAGCCTTTTCATCTATCAATCCATAAGCCTCATAAACAAGCCAGTCCATCTCCTCCTGCAAGGCTATCATTTGAGAGCGCAGCATTTCCCTCTCGGATATGACCTTTGAAAGCGCGTCCTGTAATGAAGCAGCGTCGGTAAACGGTTCTCCGATCAAAGGATGTGGAAGAATATACCCCGGCAAAGAGCGGTTCCAGCTATCATAAGCCTCGCCTTTCTTCTCAAAGAGCTTCTTCATCGCAAGAGATGGAAGAACCTGCCCATGCTCCGAGCAGGTTTGAGCAAGCTTCGTCAATCGTTCAGCCAATGCATTCTTATTCCCTTCAAGTGTCTTGGCAATAACGTCCGGCACAGCCAGTTGTTCAACCTTGCCACCAGCGTATTCAAACCTGTCTTTCTCCTCCGCATCACCTGCGCCTTTGTTAAAACATACTTGTTTAAGCCAAAAGAGCGCTGTTGAAGAATTGAGAATACTTGCAAGTAAGATATAAAAGTCCACTGCCATAGTATCTTTAAAAGTTAGAACAGGAGCTTTTTCTTTAAAGAGGATACTTAAGTTTGACTTAATAAAGTGCGCATGCGTTGCAACGTTAGGATAAGCAATTAGACTTGATTTGTTAAATTTTGACCAAACAACAATCGAATATTCATACCATTCAACACCTCTTTCATGAGGTTTTTTCCCAAATACAATTCTATTCTTTAAATGATTTTGGAAAGAGTTCAAATACTGCAAAGAGGCGTCATTTTCATTAAAACTAACAGGAGCCTTTTCATCCTTATAAGGGAACACCGCAAGATTATCAGTAATAACTGCCCAATCTCTGATGTCTTCTCCGGTAGCATAGCTTCTTAGCAGATTTTGAGATAGTCGAAATCGTCTTACGCAATCATAAGATAAAACATAAATCTCATCCGCACCCGTATAAAGAAGTACACCTGTAGAGCCTTCGAGGTATGTCGAAAGTTTTTTTGTATGCTGCTCTATAATTTCTTTGGTTGCTTCAGTAGCTACAACAAAATTCCAAGGCCATTTGCTCATATCAGCTCTAGTCCTGTCAGAGACTACAACATGGCTGTCTGAGTAGCCTTTGTCATTATGATGTGACTCTATGCTTGTCCAAAGAGGACTGTCTTCAGGAGTAGTGCGTAAATCACCGCCGCCCGGCAGGATTGCGGCAACTCTTATATGACTTCCTTCGTCAGGTCTTCTGTTCCTTCCAAAGATAATACATGTCGGCGTTCCATGACCGGGGAACATCAGGCCGGAGCAATCAACGATCTTGTTCATCTCAACAGTAGGGAAAAAACTCTCTATTAACGGCTGTCCAAACTCTCTCTTTGCAAAGGCATTTGAAACGATCAACCCAAGCTGCGCGTCCTTTGCCATAATCCCAAAAGAACGCGGGAAGAAAGGGACAAGTAAATGGTATTTCATGTAACAGTACGGTTGCCATCTCTGTCTATACAATTCACGCTTTTCCTCATTCCTCGACGTAACAAAAGGCGGATTGCCTACCATGATGTCAAAGCCGTCGTCAATGATTACATTCTCCACAAGCTCCTGCTGTCCTGTGCCGCCTGTCAAGGCCAGTCTGCCTCTGAATGTTGACATGCCTTTCTGAATGCGGTTGAAGACCTCCGGGAAGTCCAGCCGCCATGCAAAGGTTATGTCCCTGTCGCTGCCATTCTCCAGATACGCCAGACGCTCTTCATCCTCCTGACTCAAACGGCTCTTGGATTTAAAGACCGTAAGCTGGGACTCAAGCCGGTCTATCTCTTTCAAAGCCTTCTTTAACTTTGCTTCCTCGGCTTCTCTCCATTTGCGCATCTCCGCATTCTTTGCAGTGTCCCCAAACAGGCCTTCCTGCACTATCGGTAGATTCTGCTCCATCTCAGCATTCAACTGCATCCTTGAAAGCCTCAGCCGCAATCCAAGAACGGTCTTGCGGATGTGCCGCTTCTTTACCGGGTCTTCCTCTTTGAAGAACTTTTGATGCCCGGCCTTTATCTGCTCAATAATCTCTATCATTCCTGTATCAGGCTTTACCCGGTCCAGTCTGAAAGGCACTCCATGTATCTGGTCCAGGAGCGCATCGCCCTGACGTATCTTGTAAGCAAGGTTTGGAAGCGGGGGGATGGAGGTTATCGACTCTTCAAACTTTTCAGCAGTGCATTCTGCAGGGTCTACTCCAAGCTCATAGTCCACCACAAGCGAAAGCCAGAGCCGGAGCTTGCAGATGTCAACTGCCTTTGCCTGAATATCCACTCCGTAAATACTGTTTTCAATGATCTGCAATTTTTTCTCATAGAGATAGTTGGTTCCCATCTCCAGACGCGGGTCTTTGCCGCGCTCGCACGCTTCGCAGAGGAGCATCAGATTCAAAATCTCCTGCAGCAAGCCTACGGCAAACGCGCCGGAACCGACAGAAGGGTCGCAGCATTTGAGCCTCTCAACGGCCTTCCTAAGCTCTGCCGCTTCCTGAGGCGAAAGGATTTCACGCAGTGTCTTGAGATCGTTTTTATCCAGGCCGTCTGAAGCGTCTATGTCAAGGAGCCGTTTGATTCGTACTTCCCACACTTCGCCGCCGAGGCGTGCAGAGAGATATTTCAGCAAGACTTCACGACATATAAAATGCACGACAATACGCGGGGTGTAAAAGGAGCCGGTCGCCTTTCTAAGATCAGGCGCCTGAAAATCTCCGCCCGTATCGCTTACCAATACGACCGTCTCGAAGACCTTGCCTAACATCTCCGGGTCAACGGCCACTTCACGGTTAAGCGGTGTATCTTCCATTACAGTGAAGTTATATTTATTCAGAAGCTCGTCAAATATTCTCTTGAAAATGGAATTCCTGATTTGCAGCCGCACCTGTGTAAGCGCTGCCGCCTGATCGCCGCCCGCTTCAAGGTTGAAGAGACCGCCGTTGAGAAAAGGTACGATGCCGATATGTTTAGGGCCTTTGCCTCGACTGGAAAGCGCTTCAAAAAGCGGATACAGTATGCTGCCATAATAAGAGGTTCCAGCCGGGTCTTTTTCATAGCATTCTTTGAAGCGGCTGTAGAGATAATTTGATTCATTATTGAGCCAATGCTTCTTTTGAAGAAACGAAAGAAAGAGCAGTCTGTCCAAAAGAAGCTGCACCTGCTCCTGCGCCCGGGCCGTGAGTCCCGAAGTTTTCCCGACTTCCTCTATAACCTGATAGTAGAGGTCTGCAAAGGTTTTGTAGAATTGCTTGGTAAGTTCTTCTTTATCAAAGGCCTTAGACCATTTCTTTATCCATGCGTCTTTGTCCGTGTCGTCATCAGGCCATTCCAATTCAGGCAAATTGAATTCGCACGCTGTACGGTTAGACGTCCCCGGCCCCCATCCGAAGGTTGACAGGCGGGCCAGCTTCTCATTCCCATCGGAACGGAAATGAGCAAACCGGTAATGCTCCCAGTTGTGGGTGCAGATAAAAAGGATATTGTCCGAGCGCCATGATGGTATGTTGGAGGATTTGCGGCGGTTAGGCACAAGTCCCCTGAGGACCTTTCTGAGAAGGCCGGTAAACCCTCTGCCTTTGATGAATACATCGGGATTAGCAAACTCAAGAATGAAGATTCCCCATGCCTGCTGAGCGGATTGCGCGGGCTGTACCTGCCATATCTGTCCTTCAAGAATGTGCTTGTCCAGGTCGAGGAAATTAAGCTCTTCACCCGTCCATTCATAAGAGATGTCTTCGATTCTTTCAGCCTCTTCACTGAGAGGCCAATTAAGCGTATCAATCAGCAATCCATTTATAAAGGACGATTGATCGTGTGTGGACTTGATGGCGGCTTCGATTTTTAGCGGGCTAATCAAATTGTTGCATTCCCCTCAACTTAATTTTATCCGCAAGTTGTATAAATGTCTTTATTGACCTGAGCAGTTCAACGTTTTGCGAGAGCATAGAATTACCATCAAGACAACAGGTATCGGAGCTATGACTTAAACGGGTTCCTGACAGTCAGCTTACCATCAATAACCTGCCCGTCATGCATATCTTCTGTGTAAAGTATTGAGCAGTTATTTTCCAGAGCAGCGGCAACAATCATGCTGTCCCAGAACGAGCGATGAGCTTTCTTCTTAATCTGAATAGCGTTCTTTATGGTAGATACCCCGACCGGTACAAAGCTGAACGCCTTAATAAATTGATCTGCAATCGAGCTGATCTCGTCAGCCCCAAGCAGCTTCTTTGAAAAACAGACACTCACGAACTCACTGAGCACCTGCGAACTGACAAAGACTTCCTCGCTGGAGAAGATAATATCGCGGGCTTGCAGTTTTTTCTTTTTATCATTACTGATGAAATAAATAAGGATATTTGTATCGACAAAAATTCTATCTGGCATGTATAGCTTCTCTGTCAAACGTATAATTCCTGGGGAGCTTTACATTGTACTTCTTGAAAATTGCTTCCAGTATCCTGTTTTTGTCCTTTTTGGCCCTGACGACTGTGATTGTTGCCCCTTCAAAAGCCTTCCTGATTTTTTTAAGTTCATCATCTTTTTCGATTTCAATAATTACCTTCATGCAAACCTCCTGACTGATTATATCATTTGGCAGACAGTGTCTGCTAAATTCGTTTGGCAGAAATATGCGACAGTGTCGCATATTTCCTGTATATCATGAAAGCTCCATCCATGCCTTGAGCGCCGCCTTTATCCCTACAGGAGCCTGGACTTTTTTAAAGTAAGTATTCTTTATGTGCTTCTCAACAGACGTCCGTATCTCGGAAAGGGTTTTCTCAGGTAGTGTTCTATGCCGGGGCGTGTCCGGCTTGCTGCGAATTAAGGCGATGATCTCTGTCGGGTCGTCGAGGATTTTTTCATTATCCAGGTTATAAAGATACCAGTGGGTAACTCCCGCATCTTCTGTCCATACCTCGCCATCAGTATCCTCAAGTTCTTTAATCATGCCCGGCCCCGGTAGTGCATAACAGAAAAATACTCCCTTTGAACCTGCTTTCGGATGCTGTTTGCCGCTGAATACCTTACCCGGCAGCATCTTAAGACGCTCGGGCAAATCAGGATAATCTTTCAAAAGCTGCTGGTATTCAAGGTGCATTTCTTCGAGTATGGTTGTGGTCCCCTCATAGCTGTGATTGAAATCTTTGAGGGCTTCATAATCATCATCAGGTCTAAGAAGCTTTTTACCCTCAATACCGAAGGTCTTCGAGATTCTCAGAGTTTTGTGAGAAACTTTTCCATAGAGCCTGAGCAATTCATCCAGTTCGTCAGGCGGGAGAAAGTTCCAATAGGCAACAGTGCCCCTTATTTCCTTTTGGTCCGGATGGTCTACAAGGAGCTTTTCTTCTATTTCAGGATTAAGCCTTCTGTCGACACGGCCAATCCTCTGCATTAACCTGACGGGGTTCCAGTGAAGATCATAGTTAATGAGCCGTGTAGCGTCCTGAAGGTTGAGACCTTCTGAGAGCACATCGGTAGCAATTAGAATCCTCGTTTCCTTTAAATTAGCGCTGCTCAGCTCTTTGCTTGAGGAATCGTTGTAATAAGGCGCAAACTGCGTTATGATTTCTCCTCTGTCCCTTTTGACTGAGCTGTCCACTTCTTCTATTTCGGTAAGACCGGCGCTTTCGAGTTCCTTTTTGAGATAGCGGGCGGTTGCCATATATTCACTGAAGATCATCACCTTGTGCTTTTTGAGCACAGGGTCAGTTTTGAGCATTTTGATCAGGGCCTTCAGCTTGTCGTCATGAGAAGGTTTAAACTTTTGCAGCTCTTTCAGAAAGTCTGCAATCTCATTTAAGTCAAGAAATGTCTCAGCAAGCATTTCCTCAACCTTGTATTCATCGCGGGAGAGTTCTTCCGCATCCTGAAGCATTTCCTCGGTAATAATATCCTCATCCTCAACGTCCTCAGTGCCTTCTTCGCCAAAAAGTTCAAGCTGATGCTGCCGGACTGAGCCGATAATCTCCGCATGTTGTGCCTTCCACCTTTCCAGAATACGCTTTTCTGCGTCGCTCTTGCTGTTCCTGGTTGCAAAAACAAGGAGCTTCAGCAATAGGGTTTCACACGACATCATAAAGGCCTGGGCAGAGCTTTCAAACCGTTTCAGGAACTGAGTGCGTATGAGTGCAACAACCTCTTTTTGACGGCCTTCGGTCATCGGGTCAATAGAGGTATCAGATCCCTTGTAGAAAGCCAGCGGGTAATACATTGCAAGAGAGAAGAGCGGCTTTTGCTTTGAGAAGGCTTTCTCAATCATGGCAAGTAAATTACCATAGGTTTTTTTAATAGAGTAAGATGCAACCTTTGGGTCTTCCCGTTTTGGGAAAATCGCCTGAGACCCGCCATGCTGTATCTGGCTGGCCTTTACATAGGCCCGGCTTCGCTGAACTACTAGCGCTTTGAACAGCTCATCATTGAAAAGGACATCCTCTGCTTCAATCTGGTTTGTCTCTATGCCTTCATGGTCCTGCTCTTTCCCGAGAACGAGTTTTTCAAGGGCCTTTTCCATTTTCCTGAAATGGCCGGGCAGTGAATGAATCCCAAGGGGGGCAGATTGAAAGTACTCGGGCTTCCGCCGTGAAAAAAGCTCTATCATGTGCTGCAAGTCGATAAGGCGGTTATTAATGGGTGTTGCTGTTAATAGAAACAGGGCTTTCCCCTCGGCAATCTCGTAAAATCTGCGATAACGTGACATCTTCCCGGATTTCTCACCTTTGATGCCGGGATTCCTGAAATGGTGCGCCTCGTCAATCACAATGGCATCGGCTTTCTCTTTAATGATCTCAAAATCTTCACGTGTTTGTCCTCCCTTGAGAAGATCGGTATGATTGAAAATGTGAAAATTGCTAAAAACCCCCTTGCTGATATGAGGGAGATATTTTTTTAATGCACTCTCCCATACCGGTTTTCGAGCTGCCTTTGGAACAAGAAGAATAACGCGCTTATTATCATGCTCCACAAGACGCTCAATAACCATCATACCTATAAACGTTTTGCCAAGACCTACACCATCACAAAGGAACGTCCCATTGAACTGCCGTGATATCTTCATAAGAGCCTGATAGCCTTCCTTCTGATATTGGTCAAGTACCGGATACATCCTTGAGGAGGCATTTTCCCATTCACCGGCAGTCAGTTCGTGCCCCCGGAAGAACTCGTACAAAGACTTCACATAAACCTCAAAGGGGGTATATTCCATTGTATGACGTTCCATTATCTTCAAAATCTCGGCTGATATTTCCTCGGCCTCATTCCAGTGCCGCTCATACCATTCCTGCAGAAGCTCAACTTCCCGTCTGATTTGGATATTGAGCTCAACATTGTCTGTGAGACCCGGAGCTGTAAAGTTACTGGAGCCGACAAGAGCGGTTGGTCCGACAACTGCAAGCTTTGCATGGGTAATATAAGCCTTGGCGTGGAACTTCTCCTTTGTATAGATGCGGCACTCGATCTGTCCTTTTTTAATCGCATCTACTATGGCAGGAACACCGGTCAGGAAATCATTGATTTCTTTTTCCTTCTCGATGCTATTGTCGAGAATTTTCTTTGTTACTTCAACACCGGCTAACAGAGCTTTTTTCGTTCTTCTTGATACTTCATCGCCCATAAGAATCCGTATCTTATTGAGCTGTTGCCATTGTCCATCAAGAGTGAGGAGAGCGCCTATTTCAAAAAACCCGGTGGCGATATCAAATTGATGAGCAATCTCCGTCCAGTCATAGAGGTAGTTTTTGACTTTCCAGTTCTGATCGCTGTTGTCGACTATAAAGAGGTCGGCTCCTTTTTGTTTGCTGCTTTCTTTCAATTATTGCCCCCGGTTTTGTTTACACATTTTATATTAAAGTGAAGCATTTTTTCAGCCCGCAGCTTACATAATACGCTTGACTATATATAAGGCTAAATTTTATCCTTACTCTCATGAAGAAGCTGTGGGGTGGAAGGTTTAAAGAAAAGACTCAAAAAACCGTGGAGAGTTTCACATCTTCGCTCTCTTTTGATATCCGTCTGTGGAAGTATGACATCGAAGGCAGCATTGCCCACGTAAAGATGTTAGGCAAGCGGAAGATCGTTCCCATGAAGGACGTCGAGTCAATCCTTCGCGGTCTTGAGGAAATCGGGGAAGAGATCCAGGCGGGTAAATTCAAATTTCGTGAAGACCTTGAAGACGTGCATATGAACCTCGAGCACGCCCTCATTAAAAAGCTCGGGCCGGTCGGCGGAAAGCTTCATACGGCGCGAAGCCGGAATGACCAGGTGGCGCTGGACCTCAGACTTTATCTGAGGGATGAAATTTCTTCAATTCTGAAACTGATCAAGGGCTTTCAGAAGGCGCTTGTTTCCACGGCTGAGAAGCACGTCGATACCGTGATGCCGGGATACACGCATCTGCAAAAAGCGCAGCCCGTGCTGTTGGCCCATCACCTGCTCGCATATTTTGAAATGCTTGCGCGCGACGGGGAGAGGTTTGAAGATTGTTTGAAAAGGGTGAATGTCATGCCGCTCGGCTCCGCGGCCCTGGCAGGGACAACGCTGCCTATTGACCGGAAGTATGCGGCGCGGCTCCTGAAATTCCCCCGTATCTCCGAAAACAGCATGGACGCCGTGTCCGACAGGGACTTTGCGATTGAATTCATCTCGGCTTCAAGCGTGTTGATGATGCACCTGTCGAGGCTTTCGGAAGAGATTATCATATGGAATACCGACCAGTTCGCATTTATTGAGCTGCCGGACGCATTTACAACCGGCTCCAGCATTATGCCTCAAAAAAAGAACCCGGATGTACTCGAATTGACGAGAGGCAAAGCAGGCAGGGTATTCGGCAATCTCACGGCAATGTTAACTATGATGAAAGGGCTGCCTCTTGCATACAACAGGGACATGCAGGAGGACAAAGAGCCGGTGTTTGATACAGTCGATACGGTGAAAGCGTGTCTGCAGATATTGACCGAGCTTATGCCGAGGGTCCGGTTCAACAAAGAGGCGATGGCAAAGGCGGCTGAAGGCGGATTCCTGACGGCGACCGACCTTGCCGAATATCTTGTTAAAAAGGGAATGCCCTTCAGGGAGGCGCATGAAGTTACAGGCGAGGTTGTGGCGTATTGCATTGACAACCAAAAGACGCTAAGTGATTTAAATCTGAACGAGCTGAAGATGTTCTCGGAGTTAATCGGAGAAGACGCTGCCGGTTATCTGACCGTCAGGGCTTCGGTTGACGGCAGGAATTCATACGGCGGCACGTCGAAGAAGACAGTGCTGGCGAGAATCAAACAAATAAAAAGTGAGAAGTGGGAAGTGAGAAGTGGGAAGTAAATAATGAAATACAAGGGATGGTCTTTTAGTTTTCATCTGTTACTTCTTACTTCTTACTTCCTACTTCTCACTTCTCTTATCGCTTGCGGCAAGAGAGGCGATCCGATTGCGATTGAGCCGAGACCTGAAAAGGCCGTTGAGGAAAAGCCGGTTAACAGCCCGAAGGCAGCTGACGTTTTAAAGGAGCAGGGACTCGAAAAACCTGAAAGCGTTAAAGGAGTCTCAAACCCCGCTCCAACAGGCCTGGTCGGGATATATACTCAACAAAGCATCGTACTGACCTGGAACGAAGTGGAGGGAATTGATATAAGCTCATACAGGATATATCGTTCTACGGGCGACGGCCGTTTTGTGATGGCAGGGGAAACCGTTACTCCCGCATTTACCGATAAAGATATAAAACCGAATTTAAAATATTTTTACAAAGTGACCGCAGTCGGAGCGGCTGAGGGTCCGCCCTCAAAAGAAATAGAGATCACAACGGAGATTAAATGACATGAAAGAGAAAATATTCAAGGCCTTTGAAGAAAGCGTATCCGTCAAACAGCAATTTGTCAAAGAAAATATCGACGTCGTCATTGAGGTCTCGAAGATGCTTGCCGATACCTTTACCAGGGGGGGGAAGCTCCTGCTCTTCGGCAACGGCGGCAGCTCCACCGACGCCTCGCACATTGCCGCGGAATTCGTCAATAAGTTTACAAAGGACCGCCCTGCGCTTCCCGCCATTGCGCTTAATACCGATATGGCGGTCATTACGGCGATCGGGAACGACTCGGATTTCTCGGAAATATTTGCGCGTCAGATCAAGGCGCTTGCGCAGGAAGGAGACGTCGTCATCGCAATAAGCACAAGCGGCAGCTCCCCAAACGTTATAAAGGCCGTCGAGGTCGCAAAGAAGAAGAAATTGAAGACCATCGCCTTCACCGGCGCAAAAGGGGACAAGTTAGCTTCAAAGACGGATTATGTCTTTGCGGTGCCTTCAAGCAGCACCCCGAGGATACAGGAGACCCACATCACTTTAGGCCACGTCCTCTGCCAGATGGTGGAGGAGATCCTCTTCGAGAGCCACAGAAAGAAGTAGCGGCGCACGTATCATGCATGCGTCATCCCGTTTGTGGAATATCAAGCTCCGGAAATGCTAATATTTGCAATATGAAAAAGTGTTTTTTATTGTCGCTCGTCCTTTTTCTGCTTCCCTCTATTTCAAGAGGAGACAACTATCCCCTCAAGTTAAGAACGAGCTATAACCCCGGCTTCCTGCGGATTGTCTTAGAAGGGAGTGAAAGTATAATAACAAAGGCGGTTGTGAGCCAGAAGGCGCAAAACATCCTGGTTTCTTTCCCTGACGCCGATTTTACAATACAGGCGGAGAAGGCAGGCGTTGCTTATAAAACAGAAAAGAATACGGTTATGTTTTCTCCCGGGGATTTCAGGGGGATGAAGGTCTTGACCCTTAGAAATCCGGACAGGGTTGTGATAGACGTTTATCAGGAGGAGAAGAACAAAGAAGGAAACACACCCCTAACCCCTCTTGATAGAGGGGAAAAAATCTCCAAAACAAAGACCCTCATTATCGACCCCGGACACGGGGGCTTTGAGAGCGGGATCGTCAGAGGCGATTATTCGGAGAAAAAAGTTGTCCTTGACATTGCGGGGAAACTCGGGGCGCTTGCTGAAAAAGACGGCTTTAGAAGCTACCCGACCAGGGGCGGCGACCTTTTTATGACGCTGGCCGAGAGGGTAAAATACGCAAACAGTAATAATGCGGATATGTTTATCAGCCTTCACGTCGGCAGCAATAAGGAATGGGTGATTTATATCCCCGTGATTACCGAATCAGTCTCGGATGAAGCGAAGCCTTATTTATACGGCAGGGGACAGGGGGAATATCTGAAAAGGACGGTGGCCTTGCTGAATTCCGTAAAGGAGGCCGCTGCCGCCGCTTTCGGCAGTGAAATGGTGACGGTAAGACAGCTTCCTTACAGCGCGCTTTCAAAGATTGAAGCCGCGGCCCTTATGATAGAGCTGCCTTCATTTGAGGATGCAAGCTATACCGACGAATTTGATAGCAAAATAGCGGACACCCTTTACAAGGGACTTTATTTATATGAAGAGAACGAGGCGAAGTAAAAAAGGCGGAAGGCTTTTCATCATTGCATTGCTTCTGACTTTTGCGGTCGGCATGGGCGGCAGCTATTTTTTGCTTAAAGGGAAATTTACCTTTGATTCTTCCTTTCTCAAAGATGCCGCATCCGGACGGAGCAAGCCCGCTTATAACGAGCAAAAGGAAGCCCCCCGGAGGTTATATGAAGGGAGCGACCCTGCGCAGATTGAAGCTTCTGCAGAAGTCAAAAAAGCGGCTTCCCTCGCTGCCGCAGAAGAGGCGATACGCAAGTACATGAAATCCTACGGCGTAAGACTGCTTGATCTGTATATGGACAAGGATGGGATAATTTACATCGATCTCGGAGACGAGCTGAAGAAGAATTTTAAAGGAGACGCATCAGAGGAGCTTAGGCTTATTGCGGGCTTGTACAAGAGCCTTGAGCCCGCCGTCCCCGGATTAACCGCATTAAAAATCCTGCTGGAAGGTCACGAGGCCGAGAGCATCGGCGGACATATCGATATTTCAAAACCGATAGGAAAAGAAATTGCAGAAAATATCTGACAGGCCCCTCGGCGTTTTCGATTCAGGCGTAGGCGGTCTGACCGTCATGAAGGAGATCATGCGTCAGTTGCCCGGGGAAGATATACTTTACTTGGGCGACACCGCAAGGGTCCCCTACGGAATACGGTCGGCGGAGACGGTCACCCGGTATTCTCTGGAAATGGCAGCTTTCCTCGTTGGAAAAGGGATAAAGCTTTTGGTCGTCGCCTGCAATACCGCGTCGGCCTTTGCCCTGACAGCCATAAAGGAGAGGTTCGACATACCGATCATAGGGGTCATTGAGCCTGGCGCAAAGGGTGCGGTGAAGACAACGAGCTCAAAAAAGATCGGCATAATAGGCACGGAGGGTACGATAAAAAGCAATTCTTACGTGCACGCTATAAACGCCCTGTGCGGCGGCAGGCCGACAGTGATCAAAGAGCATGGGGTCATACGCTTTGACAGATACTTCGAGGTCTGTCTCGGCGACCTTACCATCTTTACAAAGGCCTGTCCGCTCTTTGTGCCGCTTGCCGAAGAAGGCTGGGCCTCCAACGACGTCGCCGTCCTTACCGCAGAGCATTATCTTGGAGGACTCAAAAAAGAACCTATCGACACCCTTGTCCTCGGCTGCACCCATTACCCGCTTTTAAAAGGCGTCATCTCCAAAGTCATGGGCGACGGCATAGCGCTCATAGATTCCGCTCAGGAGACGGTCAAGGAGATAAATGAGACCTTGATCCGGCTCGGCATGGAAGGGACTCCCTCCGCAAGTCCGCTGCGGAAATTTTACGTCACCGACGCCCCGGAGAGGTTCCTTAAGGTCGGCGAGCGTTTCTTAAATCAGGAGATAGAGCATATAGAGAAAATAAATTATGATTGATAACTTTAAAATAATAACACGAGGGGGAATATGGATAAAGCTTACTCAGTTAACGATGTGCCTATACGATTAACATATGAAAGATGGTATCATATTATTGAAAATCATGATGACATAGCAAGTTATTTTTTTGAGGTATTAGAAACCATAGAAAACCCGGAGATTGTTATCAGAGGTAATAAGGGAGCATTGAAGGCAGTAAAAAATCTTGGAAGAAATAAGTGGTTAGTAGTTGTTTATAGAGAAATATCTAAGAATGATGGTTTTGCAATAACGGCATATTTCTTAGATGAAAGACCAAAAGGAGAAATTATATGGCAACGAACTTAAAGGAAAGTAAAATTATTCGAACATGCCTTGATATATCATCAGACATACTTAAACTGCCGGTTGAGCATATATGGTTTGATTACGATAAAGAAGCGGATGTCTTATATCTAAGTTTTAGGAAACCTCAGAGAGCGAAGAAGACGGTTGAAACCGACGACGATATCTTGATAAGAAAAGACGGAAATAAGATTGTTGGGATAACAATTTTAAATGCCAGCTTGAGATAGAGAATGTCGGGAATCCTTACTCTTGGAAAAATTGTTTACGATTTTAGCTCTACTGGATTTTCTAACTTTCAATAAAAAAATGATGTAAGATATACCGGACAGCCAAACATAAGCACCAAGCTTCATCGGCATGTGAAGAAGCATGGTCACACGGGTGTTACTCTAAAGGATATACAGCGGAGTTTGTCGGGTATCGGCGTTTCTCTTTCAAAGAGAGTTATAGAAGACAGAGAAAAGCGATAGCCGATGCCTTTTTTTATAGATACAAGCGCTCTTTTTAAGAGATACCAGCCTGAGAAGGGTACAGTCTTAATATCCAAACTTCTTGAGGAATCTGATCAGTCTGCCTTTATATCTTCAATAACCATTATCGAGATCGTTTCCAATCTGAAAAGACTTTTCGAGATTGATCAGAATTAGGGACACATCCCACATTTCCGCTTATCAGTAGTTAGTTTTTTTAGAAAATATGGGATGTGTCCCCATTTTCCAAAGGGGCGATAAGCAGAGGGCGTCGATCATACATGACTTTGTGGACAGGTATATATCTCCTTTCGAGATCCACACGGAGCTGGGGGAAGACCTGGACCTTGGTACTTTTTTCCTCGAAAATCGTCTTGAGTATCTTCTGGATATTCTACAGGTGGACCTCAAGACGCTTCCTGAAAATTTCACGGTCCCTGATTTTAAAAAGACCCTTGAGATCCTTCCGGGTAAGGAGCCTCAGGAGATAAAGCTTCCGCCTTTTCATGCCATATGGCAGCTTGTATCGAGGCAATAAGGGACGGCTTGAGGAGTATTATATCCGGCAGGTTGCCGGTAAAAATATCATCCAGGGACGATTTTCAGGAACCTTCTTTTTCCTACCTTCAACAGATACTCTCCGGGGGAAAGTCCTTTATCGGGATCATCCCATTTATCGTTATTGACCGTGACCCCGCCCTGTTTTATGAGCCTTATGCCTTCGCCCGTGCTTTTGACAAGGCCGGAGAGTTTCATGATCCTGGGAAGCCACATCGCACCGCCTTCCCACTTGAGCTTCAAGACGGGGATTTCTTCGGGCAGTCCTTTGTCTTTGAAGACGCGCTCGAATTCTTCTTTCGCTTTTGCTGCCGCGTCCTTCCCCGAATATCTCTCAACAAGCTCAAGCGCAAGCGACTCTTTTGCCTTTTTGGGATGCACGCTGCCGTCCTTTACGCCGGATTTGATCGTGTTTAATTCATCGATGGAGACGCGGCTGAGAAGCTCATAATACCGGAGCATCAGATCATCGCTTATCGACATTATCTTGCCGAATATGTCTTTCGGCTGCTCCGTTATCCCTATGTAGTTTCCGAGGCTCTTGCTCATCTTGTTGACGCCGTCAACCCCCTCTAATAAGGGCAGCATCATGACGACTTGCTCTTCAACGCCCATCCTCTTCTGCATGGTGCGGCCCATAAGCAGGTTGAATTTCTGGTCTGTCCCGCCGAGCTCCACGTCGGCCTTCAGGAAAACGGAATCATACGCCTGAAGCAAAGGGTAATAAAATTCAAGTATGCTGATGTCATGCCTGCTTTCAAATCTCTTTTTGAAGTCTTCCCGCTCGAGCATCCTTGCGACGGTCTGCATCGCGCCGAGCCTTGCAAAGTCCAGGACGCTCATTGCGCCGAGCCATTCGCTGTTGAACCTTATTTGTGTTCTTCCGGGGTCAAGGATTTTGAAAGCCTGCTCCTTGTAGCTTTCCGCATTTTGCAATACTTCTTCCCTCGTCAAAGGCTTTCTTATTTCAGACCTCCCGGTCGGGTCGCCTATCATCCCGGTAAAATCTCCTATGATAAAAATAACTTCATGCCCTAAATCCTGGAACTGCCGCATCTTCTCAAGGAGCACCGTATGTCCGAGGTGGATGTCGGGCGCCGTAGGATCAAACCCCGCCTTCACCTTCAAAGGCGCTCCGGTCCGCAAGGAGCGCTCAAGCTTCTTAAGCAGGTCCTCTTCGATCAAAATCTCGACCGTTCTTCTTTTTATTATCTTCAGTTGTTCTTCAGGCTTTAACATGGTTATAACAAAGAAAGGATACAGGATTTTCCGCATAAGATTCAAGGCAAACGAGATAAAATCATTTTTTTGTTATAATGAAGCTCGATATGAAAATCGCAACAAGAACCCTTCCTGCCGGAGAGAAAGCTCATGAGTCTGTTAGCTGACCTGCTCTCAAAGATAAAGCAGCCCCAGGCTAAGAGGGAAGTGCCGCCGAACCTTGTCAATATCGTGCAGGGCTCTGCCCAAAAATCATCAAACAGAAGACGGCTGATCCTTCTGTCCGTTTTAGTTGCCGTCTCGGTGCTGACGGGTGTCTTTTTAGTCTATTTCACAAAATCACTCTCGGAGAAATCTGCGGGCGATATCAGTACGGTAACACAGAACCGGGTCAGAAGACCCGGGGTCGCCCCGCAGGACGGTGACAAGATTCTGGCTCTCACGCAAAAGACACTTCCCGAGCAACAAGACGGCCTCAAACAACCCCTCCCGCCTGTTGAATCAAAGAAAGAATCAGAGCGGCCTTTACCGGAAAAAGCCCGCGTGCCGGCGCCCGCCGCAAAAAAACATGAAAGGCCCGTTGACTTTCCGTCAGGGAATAAAGAAAGTGAAGCCGGCGCCGCTTTGGAAAAACTCACAGCGACGAAGAAAGCGGCCCCTGACAAAGCCCAAACGCCTCATTCAAGAAATATCGCCGCCGCCGTTGATTCCTATTTATACAATGCAAGAGAGTTCGAGCTGAAGCGGGATTATTCAAAGGCCCTGGAGAATTACAAGAAAGTTCTGGAGATAGACGGGGATAATTTCACCGTCATGAATAATATTGCATATATACTTCTGGAGATGAATTTAACGGAAGAATCCGTCGTATATTCCCGTATGGCCGTAGAGAGGAACAATGATTATGTCCCTGCCCTGATTAATCTCGGGATCGCATATGCAAAGTCCGGGAATACACGGTCATCCGAGGAATATCTGAGCCATGCGTTCAGACTTGAGCCAGACAACAGGAGCGTTATCTTAAACCTTGCGGTCCTCTACGAGAGACAAAAGGATTACGATAAGGCGTCCGAATACTTCACCCGGTTAAACAAGCTCGGCGCCGTGGAAGGCTCCCTGGGTATGGCCCGCCTTTATGAATTGCAGGGAAAGACGGAGGATGCGATAAAGCGTTACAGGCATATCTATGAGCACGCCTCAATTGATGACAAAACAAGGGCTCTTGTCAGGCAGAGGATCGTGGTCCTGCAGAATAAGAAGTAGAATTTATCTCCTTTAATTCCCCGCTTCGGTTTTCTCCTGCATCTTCCCCATATCCACCGCATCCACAACGTCTCCGGCTATCCAGCGTTTTTCGCCCCTGTAAAGGACCTGGCACCATTTTATGTCGGTCCCGTCCGTATATTCCTGCAGCACGGCAAGGCGGGCGCTGTTGAACAATTTCCCCACGACTTCCGCATCAGGCGCGGGATCGACCCTGACATTGGCGATGTCGACTTTGACGGACACGAGTTTGAGAGGAGGGTTTTGAAGCTCCTCTTTTTTTGAAGCCGCGGCGGATTCCGATATTTTATTCTTTTCGGGAACAGCAATATGCTCAGGAGGCTTTTGAACGGAGCTTGCTTCCATTTTAACCGGTTCTTTATGGACCTCCGTATTGTTTCGATGAAGATAGGAATTAGCCGCAATAATTATCAACAGGGCGACAATGACGCCTGCTGCAGCAGGAATTAATCTGCCCCGATTCCACAGTCTCATGTCGCTGTGGTTAAGGCTTTTTACGGCATGATTTATATGTCTCGGCAGGATGAGATTGCTCTCTTCAAGGTACGCGGCCATCAGTGAGCGCGATATCAGCATGTTTATCAGTCTGGGGATGCCTTTTGAAAGCCTGTATGCGAGCCGGCCCGCCTTCCTCTCTACTTGCAGGTTTTGCTTGCCGGCCTTGATCAGCCTGTAATTTATGTATTCAAGCGTTTCCTCGAAATTGAAAGGCCTGAGGTGTATCCGCGTCGTTATCCTCTGGTTGAGCTGCCGGAGTTTTTCCCGGTTCAGCTTTGCTTCAAGCTCGGGCTGGCCCAACAGGACTAACTGGAGCAGCTTGTCCTTATCGGTCTCGAGGTTTGAGAGCAGCCTCAATTCCTCAAGGGTCTCGTCGGGGAGGTTCTGCGCCTCGTCGACGATTATGACGACCCATCTGCCCTCGGAGGATTTTTCGATCATGAAATCCCTGAACGCCTTTATGATCTCATTTTTGCTTTTGCGTTTGACGCCTATTTTTAAATCTTCAAGGATCGAGAGCAGAAATTCTTCGGGAGACAGTCTCGGCGTCAGGATCATCGCTATCTCCGCCTTTGATTTCCATTTTTCGAGGAAAACATTGAGCAGGGTCGTCTTGCCGCTTCCGGGGTCTCCGATGACCGTGGTAAAACCCTCTTTCTGCTCTATGGAGTAATCCAGTAAAAGAAGCCCTTCGTTGTGAGTCGGAGAGGGATAGAAATAGGCCGGGTCCGGGGTTAGCCTGAAAGGGTCTTCTTTAAGTCCGAAGAAGCTCAGAAAGTCCATGGCTATTTCCCCATCTCCGAGACAAGGTTGTAAATGGGTGAAAGCAGGCCGAGGATGATTATCAGGAACATGGCGCCGATGATTATTATAATTATCGGCTCCAGCATCTTGCCCATCTTCTGCGAAATGTCGTCCAGCTTCCTGAGGAAATACTCGGACAGGTAATTGAGCTGCTCATTGAGATTGCCGGTCGTCTCGCCTATGGATATCATCCTCACTACCAGGTTCGGGAACAGGGACGGATGTCTTCTCAAGGCCTCGCCGATCCTGCCTCCCAGCATGATGTTTTCTTTTATGTCCAGAAGCGCCTTTCTGAATACGGAATTGTCTATAACGCTTATCATTATGTCAAACGACCTGTCGATGGTGACGCCCGCCGTTACTAGTATCCTCAGCTGCTCTGAAAATAACGCCAGGAGCTTATTGGATACGAGCAGCTTGACGACGGGCATCCGCAGCTTTGCGGCGTCGATGTAATATCTTGCCGCAGCCTTTCTTGAGAGCAGTTTGAAAATAATGAAAATAGAAAGCGGCACGACGAAAAAAAGATACCAGTTTTCGCGGCTGAACCCGCTTAACGCTATAAGCGCCAGGGTCAGCGCGGGGAGTTTTACCGTCATAGTTGAGAAAAGCTCGCTCATCTTCGGCAGAACGTAAATGAGCCAGAACAGGAGCGCGCCGGTTGTGGTAAGAAGCGCGAACATGGGGTATATCATGGCCCTGAGCATTGCGCTTTTCAGGTCTTCCATCCTCTGAAGATGCAGGGCGACTTCGGAAAGGCTCTCGTCAAGACGCCCGGTCTCTTCGCCTACGGCTATCAGATTTATGAAAATCTCGGGGAACACGTCCCTGTGCGCCGACAGGGCGGTTGAAAAACTCGCTCCAAGCTCGATAGTCCTCTTTACGTCGAGGAGCCGGTCCCTGAAGCGCGTGTTGTCCGTCGTCGCCGCTATGTCGCCGAGGGAGGTCACCAGCGGCACCCCGGCCCTAAGCATGACCGAGAGGTTATTGGCAAATTCGATTACGGCATGGGCCTTAATGCCCCAGGCCCTGAATTTTTTCAGGTAGAGGTCGGCGAGCCCGCCGGACTTCCGCAGCTTTAAAACGTGCAGGCCCGAGGACGCGACGTTATCATACGCGAGGTCGATATCGGCGTCTTCCACGGTGCCCGTTATCACCTCGCCGGCGTTGTTGATCGCTTTATAAGTAAAAAACGGCATATGGCTCTTATATATTTTACGGATTATTTGTCCGGATGTCTCAACTTTGAGCTTTCAGATCAGTTACACAAAACATATTCTATCTTGAGGCTCTTGCAAAAGTCTTTATTCGTCATTCCCGAGGTCTTTATCGGGAATCCAGTTTCTATGAAAAACAAAGACTTCTGGATACCCGTTTTCACGGGTATGACGACACAAGGCATTATGCAGGGACTTTTGCAAGAGCCTCTTTTGTATTAATTTTTTTGTTGACATATCTGATAGCGTCTTCGCAGTCATGGGCAGAGCAGCCTTCCGGTGAAGTCTCTCCCGTTGAACGCAGTAATGAAGATGACAAGGAAATGATCAGACAGCTCGAAAAACGCGTCTCTGAGCTTGAGTCTCTGATTAACAAACTGGCTGAAGACAGAAAGCTGACAAATGGAGACGCGGATAAGGGCGTTGAAGCTCCAGTCGAAGAGAGGAAGGTTGAAACTCCGCCGCCTCCTGCAGTTACACCCGCAACCGTTAAGGAAGAGGATGAATGGGCGGAGCCGGAGGTGAAAAAAGAGCCTGCCAAGGGCAGAGACGAAGACGCAAGACGCAGAATTTCCGGGCTGGAGACCTGGCAGAAGAAACAGTCGGCTGAGGAAGCAAAGCGGGAAGAAGAGTTAAGGGACAAAACGAAATTTACCCTGTCGGGAAAGTATAAACTGAGACTGAATATAAAAGACAACATCAATCTGAACACTCCGAAGCAGGAATGGACATACGACGATACTGCTTACTTTGACCAGAGGTTCCAGCTTAAGCTTGAGGCGGAGCACGGCCCCCTTTCAGGGGTAGTGGTTTTTGATAAAGGGAATTTTGTATTTGACTGGAAAGAGGACAGTGAAGGGACACTGGACCGGTGGTCCGAGTTCCATACGGTCAATGCAGCGCTCATCA
>JACRHB010000078.1 GCA_016217725.1 Nitrospirota bacterium
GATGCACGAAAAATCTATGATATTCTGAAAATCCGGAGATATTGCACCCCGTACATAATAAAGAAAATGTAGTGCCCACAAGAAAATTAAAATCCTTATATCTTAAGGAGTTTGTCAAATTCATATATGAAGTCGGGAAATAACCTGGCTATACCATGGAATAAATTCCCCGAATGGTTGATGACAAGAGTGGAATAATTGAAAGGAAAGAGGCCTTTCGTCGTTCTCTGACGTTTCAACTTATCGGAGTCAGCCTCGTTTTATGATCGCGATTCCCAATCTTTTTCCTCCCGCAGGTAGACGGTGCGGTGCGGGAAGGGTATCTTTATATCCGCTTTGTTGAATTTATGATAGATCGCAGTGTTGATCTCGTGTACCGCGAGGCCGCTTAAGGACGGTTCTTTTACCCAGCAGAGCAGCTCGAAATTCAAGGACGATTCACCGAAGGCCCTGAACCTAACGCGCGGCTCCGGCTCCCGCAATATGTTTTCGTTGGCCAGCGCGATCTCGTTCAATAATCTTTCCACCTTCTCGATATCGCTTCCGTATGCGACGGAGACCGGCACGCGGATCCTGAAATTCAGTGCAGGGGCGCTTTCGTTAATTATCTTTGTATTCGAAATAATCGCATTCGGGATCGTGATAAGGACGTCGTCCCTCGTTTTTATCCTTGTGCTTCGAATGCCGATTTTCACCACCTCGCCCCTCTCGCCGCCTTCAAGCACGATGTAGTCTCTTATCTTGTAAGGCTTGTCCACAAATATGCTGACACCCCCGAAGAAGTTTGACAGCGTATCCTTTGCCGCAAACGCAAGGGCTGCTCCCGCTATGCCGGCCGACGCCAGAAGCGGAGTGATATTTATCTTCCACACCGAGAGGATCACCATCGCCCCTGCAACGAGGATCATTATCTTCAATATGTTTTCAACAAGAGGGGTCACTTCCTTACCCAACCCGGTAATATCCGTAACTTTGAATATGGCGTTTTCGATCACTGTATTGCTGATCCTTATGACACACAATCCCCAGATAACGGTCAGGAGCGAAACGAGCAGCCCGTTTGAATAAAATATGAACTTCTCCGAAGCCTCCAACGTTCTGATTGCGTGAAGACAGCCTATTATGATTCCCGTAAAGAACACCGGGCGGTGGATGAAATCGATGACCTTGTCGTCCACCTCGGATTTCGTCATTCTTGTAATGCGCCTGACGCCCTTGTCGATGGAAAGGTCTGCGAGCTTTGCGGCGACGACATAGAAGGCGAACACTATCAATGCGGTTATCGCCTGATTGTCGGATTTATAGATGTAGGAGTTTATGAAGTCTTCCATATTTTTTAATTATTACAATCTAAATTGAGCGATTCTTTTTTGTCATTCCGGCTTGTCCGGAATCTTTCTTTGCTTTAAGATTCCCGACAAGCGGGAATGACGTCTTAATGTTGCGTTTATAATAGACTCTATTTATTCCGTCTCGTTGCCTTGTTAGCTGCTTTTTTAGAAGGCGCGGCTTTCGTCTTTTTATCCGCCAGCTTGCTTATCTGCGTCTCAACTTTTTTTATCTTCGATATGATTGAGGCGACTTTCTTGTTTGCAAGAGGGTTTTCGGTTTTCTTGTCGGACAGGTCATATACATGCGCGCCGAGTTTTGTCAATTCTTCCTGTGTCTTCATGTTGAGGTTGAAGAGCTTTAACTGCCTTTTGCCTTCCTCGGTGAGGTCCCCTATCTTTTTTGATACGGCGCTGCCTTTTTTCTTCACATCTGCAAGGACGTCTTTAATGTTCTTTCTCATGTCCTGTTGAATCTTGTCCCAGAAGTTCATGGTGTTCTCCTTTTTGAAGTATAAAGAGTTTAATTGGAATAAGTATAAATGCTGTAAGCCGATTGGTCAAGATAAGGAACGCTGCGCGTCAGGTTAAAACTTTATCGTCTGCGGCGCCCTGGGGCAGGGGATGACGTCGCGGATGTTAGGCATTCCGGTGATATACTGCACAAGCCTCTCAAAGCCCAGGCCGAAGCCCGCGTGAGGCGCGGAGCCGAATCTCCGGAGGTCGAGATACCATTCGAGGTTTTCGCGCGGAACGCTCGTCTGCTGCATCCTGCTTATCAACACGTCCAGCCTCTCTTCGCGCTGGCTTCCCCCGATTATCTCGCCGATCTTGGGGACGAGGACGTCCATCGCAGCCACTGTTTTGTCGTCACCATTAAGTCTCATATAAAAGGCCTTTATCTCCTTCGGATAATCCGTCACGATCACGGGCCCTTTGAAGACCTTATCCGTCAGATAACGCTCGTGCTCGGACTGAAGATCAATTCCCCATTTGACAGGAAATTCAAAATGCTCTTTTGATCTTTCGAGCTCCCTGACCGCATCCGTGTACGTGACGTGTATAAAAGGCTTCACGGCAAGCTCCTTCAACTCTTCAACGGAGGTCCTCTTGTAAAATTTTTCAAGGAAGGATATCTCGTCTCCGCATTTTTCAAGAACGCTTTTACACAGTGCGTGGAAGAAATCCTCTGCAAGCTGCATGTCGTCTTTCAAATCCGCAAAGGCCATCTCAGGCTCGATCATCCAGAATTCCGACAGGTGGCGCGAGGTGTTTGAATTCTCCGCCCTGAAGGTGGGACCGAAGGCGTAGACGTCGCCGAGCGCCATGGCTAAAAACTCCGCCTCCAATTGTCCGCTTACCGTCAGATAGGCGTGCTTCCCGAAGAAGTCCTGAGAGAAATCAAAGCCTCCGTTATCGCTCCCGGGCGATTTTCCCAAATCAAAAGCTGTAACCGTGAACAGGTCTCCCGCGCCTTCGCAGTCGCTCGCGGTAATGATCGGCGTGTGCATCCACATAAACCCGCGCTCCTGGAAAAATTCATGCACGGCATGCGCGAGCACGTTCCTCACCCTGAAGACCGCGCCGTAAGTGTTGGTCCTCGGCCTGAGGTGTCCTAGCTCCCTCAGAAATTCCAGCGTATGCCCTTTCTTCTGCAAGGGATATAAAACCGGATCGGCGTCGCCGAAGACTTCAAGCGCGGAAACTTCCACTTCAAACTTCTGTCCCTTTCCCGGAGACTCCTTCAGGATGCCTTGCGCCTTGACGGCTGCCCCGGTATTGCAATGAGCCAGATTCCGAAAAGCGGGAGAGCCTTCGGGGATGACAAGCTGTAAATTATCCTGGGTAGAGCCGTCGCTTAAAGAAATGAAGGCTATCCCCTTTGATTCGCGTCTGGTCCTCACCCATCCGCCGACGGCAACCTCCTGGCCGACGGTTCCCCCTGAAAGAAGAGTATTTATTCGAAGCCTTTTCATAGTATCCTCCACAATAACTGCTTTTCTATGATAACACAATGAAAATGCTGTTCTGATATTTTAAATTTCCGCGCACCCTTTCTTTAACTTCCATCTTTGATATATACTAGTTTGTTTTTTTGCAGAAAATGGAAACTGAAAGTCTTTTCTTTATCGGCGTCCTCTGTTTCCTTTCGGCTGCGGCGCTTTCCCTTTTGCCGATGCCGAAAGTGAGAAGCTTCAACTATATCCTCTCGACCGTCGGCGCAATAATATTTGCCGCAACGGGCTTGAACCTAATGACCGGCAGCCCGGAGATCCTGTTTTCGAGTCCTCTCAATTCCATGATGGATTTTGTGTATCGGGGCGATGCCCTGTCCGGGTTTTTTGTAATAGTCATTTCCATACTGACCTGCGCTGTCTCGATTTATTCAATAGGCTATTCAAAGGACGTCGGCCGCGCGGCGCTCATGGGAGTTTTGTATAACGTCTTCATCCTGAGCATGTATGCCGTGGTCCTGTCGGGCAATATTGTTACTTTCCTTATATCATGGGAAACTATGTCCGTCGTCTCTTATTTCCTCGTTACTTTCTCCAGGGATGAAAAATCCGTAAAGGCGGGTCTTGTGTATGCGGTAATGACCCATCTCGGGACCGCTTTCATCATCGCCGTTTTCATGATCCTTTACAAGTATACGGGGAGCATGGATTTTTCAGGTATGAAGGAGTTTTCAGCGCGGATCCCCTTGCACTTGAAGGATCTCATATTCGTCTTTTCGATAATCGGCTTCGGCACCAAGGCCGGCATCATCCCGCTGCATACGTGGCTCCCCCGCGCGCATCCCGCGGCGCCGTCGAATATTTCAGCTCTGATGTCCGGCGTCATGATAAAGACCGGGATTTACGGTTTTATAAGGGTGAGCATGGATATCGTCGGCAGCGGACCTGAATGGTGGGGAATGGTTATTGTCGTCGTCGGGGCCGTCTCTTCAGTCCTCGGCGTAATGTACGCCCTTATGGAGCATGATCTGAAAAGACTGCTGGCCTATCACAGCGTCGAGAACATAGGGATCATACTGTTAGGCGTCGGAGCCTCGATGGTCTTCATGAGCGGCGGCTTCTACAAGCTCTCCGCGATAGCGCTTATCGCCGGACTTTATCATACGCTTAACCACGCGGTCTTTAAGGGGCTTCTCTTTTTGGGCGCCGGCGCTGTACTGCATACCGCCAAAACCAGGAACATGGAGGAGTTAGGCGGGCTGTTAAAGGTCATGCCTTATACCGGTTTGTTTTTCCTGATAGGGTCGATTTCCATCTGCGCGCTCCCTCCGTTCAACGGGTTTGTGAGCGAATGGCTCACGTTCCAGTCTATGCTCATCGGTTTCCGGTCGTCGTCGGCAATATCGAAGATACTCCTTCCTCTGTGCGGAGCGGCTCTGGCCCTGACCGGGGCGCTTGCCGCTGCATGTTTTGTAAAGGCTTTCGGCATTTCATTCCTGGGGATGCCGAGGAGCGGTCACGCGGAGCATGCGCGTGAGGCTTCATTTTCCATGAAGACGGGGATGGCCTTCCTTGCGCTGCTGTGTCTGTTGTTCGGGATTTTTCCGGGCGCGGTTGTGAGCGTCATCTCACCGGCTTCATTTTTATTGACCGGCTCTTACGGGATGGAGGCCTCCGGCCCCGGCGTGCTTCGGATAGGAGAAACCCTGTCCGCCCTCTCCCCCCTTGCTCTGCTTGTCACAATGGTCATTATGTCTTTCGCTACTATGGTTTTTATCCGCATCGCCGGAGGCAAAAGGAGGACGGAGCACCGCGACTCGTGGGACTGCGGAATGCCCGCGCTTACGCCGCGCATGCAGTACTCGGCTGCGGCATTCACAAAACCTATAAGGTTGATATTCAAAAAGATATACATGCCGACAAGGGAAGTGAAGATCTCTTATCTGCTGAAACCGTTTTTTGTTAAAGCCATTGAATACAGGGGAGAGATAACGCCGTTTTTCGAGCAATACATTTATTCGCCGGTCACGGATTTTATCCATAAACACGCAGGCAAGATCAGGCTTCTCCAGTCAGGAAGCCTGCATCTGTATCTGGGATATATTTTGATCACGCTGATTGCGCTGCTGGTGTTCGGGACGTGAGAAGAAGTTGTCAGTTGTTAGTTTTTAGACTAAAAACTAACAACTAACAACTAACAACTTTTTTAAAACTATGGAAGCTTTACAATTCATCATAATTCTCATCTTCTCGCCCATGCTGCAGGGGTTGATAAAGAAGTTCAAGGCGAATATGCAGGGCCGGTTAGGGCCGGGCATATTCCAGACGTATTATGACCTTGCAAGACTTCTGAAGAAGGATATGGTCGTATCAAATGTGACGTCGTGGATCTTCAGGGCGACTCCGTATATCGTATTTATTTCAACACTCGCCGCCTCCATGATCGTTCCCGTCATTACCGCCCAATATCCTTTCGTCGCCGTCAGCGACGTTATCGCCCTGATTTATATTTTCGGGCTGGCGAGGTTCTTCATGGCGCTGGCGGGGCTGGATGCCGGGACCGCTTTCGGCGGCGAAGGCAGCAGCAGGGAGATGACGGTCGCCGTGCTTGTAGAGCCTATGATGGTGCTCAGCATATTTACGGCGGCAATTTCAGCCGGATCGACTAATCTAGCGATGATAGCAAAGACACAAAACATATTCTATTCGCCTTCTCATGTCCTTGCCTTCTCAGCATTCATCGTGGCCGTTATCGCTGAGACAGGGAGAATTCCCGTTGACAATCCGGATACACACCTGGAGCTCACGATGATCCATGAGGGAATGCTCCTCGAATACTCCGGGAGATATCTCGCTTTAATGGAATGGGCGCATTATATGAAGCAGATGCTTTTGTTTACAATAGCGGTCGATATATTTTTCCCCTTCGGTATTGTTGCAGGGGCCTTGGGAATTACGGGTTTTGCCGCGTCGTTCGGCATTTACACGGGCAAGATGCTTTTCATGTGTTTTCTGATGGCCTTGATCGAATCCACGAGGGCCAAGATGCGGTTTTTTCAACTGCCGTCTCTGCTCGGCGGGGCCTTTGTGCTGTCGGCGCTGTCGCTGCTTATTTATATTATGATGGGAAGGTAAAAAAAAGAGTTGAGAGTTTAGAGTTATGAGTGTTCCCTCTCCCCTTGTGGGAGAGGGGCAGGGTGAGGGGGAAAAAAGAAAGGTAATATTATGCAAAACTGGATTGAGGCGTTTTACGTGATCGATTTTATCTCTGTAGGCATACTTTTGACTGCCGTCTCGATGAATGCGGTGAGCAGGCTTGAAACGTGCGTAAAGGTTTACACGCTGAACTCTTTGCTCCTTTCCCTGCTTATAGCTATCGTAGCAACCATCATAGGCGAAGCTCATCTTTATGCGGCGTCGATAATTACGATGCTGGGCAAAGGCATCCTGATACCTTTATTCCTGTGGAAGATAGTGAAACAGATGAAGGTCACCCACGAAGTGGAGCCGTATATCAGCAACACGCTGTCGCTCTCCATCTCGGGGATCCTGGTCGCCGTTGTCTACGCCTCGTTGAAGGAAGGCATATTCGTGACCGGTTTTGCAAAAAACGTTTTTCAGATTTCTCTTGCGGTCATACTCATCGGCCTCTTCATCATGATCAGCCGGAGAAAGGCGATCACTCAGATAATCGGGCTGCTGTTCATGGAAAACGGACTTTTTCTTGCAGGGTTCTCCCTCACGTTCGGGATGCCTATGGTCATAGAGCTTGGAGTCTTGTTCGACATGCTGATGGGGGTCATAATACTCGGTTTCTTTGCAGTGCAGATCAGAAAGGCCTTCAGGTCTTCGGACCTCGATAAGCTGACGGTGCTGAAAGGGTAGGGGCAAGGCGCGCCTTGCCCCTACCGGTTTTAGAAAAAATGAGGATTGCATTAAACACATAATATGATCGCGATACTTTTGATACCGCTTATTACATCATTATTTTGCTGGCTGCTGCGCAAAGACAGATATATCGGCTATGTCAGTCTTGCCGGTTCGCTCGTGCTGGCAGGATTTGCAGCGTCGCTGATTATTTCTTCGGTATCATCATCTGTTGAAGCGATCAACGGCACGCTGTATATGGACGCACTGTCCGGATACATCATGGCGATGGTGGTCTTCCTCGGACTTGCATCCGCGCTGTATTCAATCGGATACCTTGAACAAGAATTGCATGCGGGCCTCACCGACGTCACGGCGATAAGGAGATATTACGCGCTCCTGCATCTTTTCATATTCACTATGCTCCTGGTGACGGTATCGAACAATCTTGCGCTGATGTGGATCGCCATAGAGGCTACGACCATCGTCTCAGCCGTCCTCATAGGGCTTGGATTCAGAAAGAGGGAACTGGCGATAGAGGCTGCGTGGAAATACATCATCCTCTGCACCGTCGGGATCATATTCGCCCTTATGGGGACGTTCATAACGTACTATGCATCCACTGCGGTAGTCGGGACGGACGGCGTTTTAAACTGGACGTCTCTGAGGAATATCGCCGACAAATTAAACCCGGCCACGATGAAGCTAGCCTTCGTCTTCATCCTCGTCGGCTACGGGACCAAGGCGGGTCTCGCCCCCGTGCACAACTGGCTGCCCGACGCGCACAGCCAGGCGCCGAGTCCCATAAGCGCATTGCTTTCCGGGATTTTACTGAACACCGCCTTTTACGGCATTGTCCGTTTCATGTCGATCGTCTCTCCGTCGACGGGTGCCGCGTTTACCGGGAACCTCCTGATCGCCTTCGGGGTGATCTCCATCTTGATATCTTCGATTTTCATCCTTGTACAGGACAACTACAAGCGGCTCCTTGCCTACAGCAGCATAGAGCATATGGGCATTATCTCTCTCGGCGCCGGGCTAGGCGGCTTTGCAGGACTGTACGGTGCGCTTCTGCATGTAATGAACCATGCCCTTTCGAAGCCGCTGATGTTTTTTGCATCCGGGAAGATCCAGGGGGCGTACGGCTCGACCCGGATCGAGAACGTGCGCGGCGTGCTCACGTCCATGCCGCTTCTGGGAACGATCACTTTCATCGGCGCTCTTTCGCTTGCGGGCGCGCCGCCGTTTAATATCTTCATCAGCGAATTCACCGTCATAAAGGCGGGCGTGGACCGTGGTTTATGGCCGGTTGTAGCGATATTTCTGGTCTGCATGGTCATAGTCTTTTACGGAATCCTCGCCGGATTCGGGAAAATGCTGTTTAATAGCCATCAGCAGTCAGCGGTAGGGGCGAACGGCCGTTCGCCCCTACAAGAATCAAGGGTCCCCCGTATTTTGGCATATGCGACCATGATTATTATGGCGGCGCTGATCATCGTCTTAGGTGTTAGGATTCCTGACGCAATTGAAAATGTCATCAACGCCTGTATTCAGATTATAGGAGTAAACAATTACCAAATGTCACCCTGAACTCGTTTCAGGGTCTCATGGAAAATAGATGCTGAAATAAATTAAACATGACAGATAGAGGAGATTGATGGAGAGGGTTTATAAAAAGGCGGTCGGCGTCAAAAAGTTTTTAAATGAAGAATACATTGAAGTCGGGGCGGATGATTTCAGGGACATTTGCACTTATCTTGAAAAGAAACAGGGCGCGTTCCGTCTCATGTTTGCTGCAGACGAAAGAAGGATTGACGGCACATTTAAGATATATGTTGTATTTTCCATCCACGGAAAGGACGCCTTTGCCGTTATCGTCCTGCCGCTGAAAGACGCTCTTTTTTACCCGTCGCTTACGGTGAACATTCCAGCCGCTCACTGGTACGAGCGCGAAATAAAGGACCTGTTCGGCCTGACGGCAGAGAGACATCCCGATCTGCGGAGGCTTGTGCTGCATGATGCATTTCCGGCTGAGGTATATCCGTTGAGGAAGGATCATTGTTTTAAAGAAAGGGAATGGGTCAGGGAAAAGATAGAAGATAAGAAGATAAGAAGTTATGAAGATAAGAAAGATACAACTTCTCAACTTCTTAGCTTCCCAACTTCTTATTCATTCATGCAGGTTGAAGGTGAGGGGATCTATGAAATCCCCGTGGGTCCCGTGCATGCAGGGATCATCGAGCCGGGGCATTTCAGGTTCAGCGCGGTCGGAGAGACGATATTTTTTCTTGAGCCGAGGCTGTTCTACACCCATAAGGGCACGGAGAAGCATTTTGAGGGCATGAGTTTTTCAGAAGGCGTGAAACTTGCCGAGCGTGTCTCCGGCACTTCATCGTTTTCTCATGCGACCGCATATTGTCTGGCGGTGGAGAGGATGAGCGGGATAGAAATAACGGAGAAGGCGAAAGCCGTGAGGACTCTCCTTCTCGAGCTCGAAAGGCTCTATAACAACATCGGAGACATCGGCAATATGTGCGCCGGGACAGGGCTTGCCGTAGGATATGCGCTGGGAGCGGTTACAAAAGAGAAGCTGATGCAGTTGAACGACAGGCTTACGGGCAGCAGATACCTCAGAGGGGCGAATGTCATCGGTGGGGTGACGAAGGACGTTTTTCAGCAGGCCGATGATATCCTGAATACCCTGGATATCGTGACAAAGGAATACAAGTCCCTCATGAAACTCCTTCTCGGCACCATTTCACACGTCGAGCGCCTTGAGAACACGGGGAGACTTTCAAAGGAGCTAGCGCAGAAATTGGGAGTGACGGGTGTGGTGGCGCGCGCCTCAGGGATCAATGACGACATAAGGAAGGCGCATCCGCATCTACTCTATGACAGGCTTTATTTTGAGCCTCATACTTCAGTGCGCGGAGACGTCTTTGCGCGGATGACCGTGCGGGCGGCAGAGGTTGAATGCTCCATCTCGATGATTGATACTTTGATGGAGAGCGGCTATAAGGGAGAGCTTGCAACAGCAGTGAAAGATATCCGGCCGTATTCACATGCATTGGGTTATACCGAGACGCCGAGGGGTTCGGTGTTCTACTGGGTTATGTCCGATGAAAAGGGCAGGCCCATGAGAGTAAAGCTAAGGTCGCCGTCCTTCTGCAACTGGCCTGCCGTGCCGTTTGCAGTCCACGGCAACATCGTCCCCGATTTCCCGCTCTGCAACAAGAGCTTTAATCTGTCTTATTCGGGATGTGATATGTGACCCCTCTAACTCCCCCCTTACTAAGGGGGGACTTAAGGGGGGTAGGAGTTGAGAGTTAAGGGGTAGGGGCGAGGCGGCCGCCCATCGTAGCCGCAGGCTTTAGCCTGCGTTATTGGAAAAATAAAAACATGATTAAACAAATCTTCAAAAACATAACAGGCAAAAAAAAACGTAATAGCCGTCCCGGAGGAATTGATAATATCGCCTGAGGATAAGGCTCACTTTGTTGATCTTCAGAAGGGCATTGACAGTATATTCGGCAGGTCGCTGAGGATAAGACAGGTCGACGCAGGCTCATGCAATGCCTGTGAATGGGAATGCACCGCGCTCACAAATCCGGTTTATGACATCCAGCGATTCGGCCTAGACTTCGTCGCATCGCCGAGACATGCGGACATGCTCCTTGTGACCGGTCCCGTTTCAAAACAGATGGAACTTGCATTAAGGAAGACATACCTTGCAACGCCCGGGCCGAGGATCGTCCTCGCCTGCGGCGACTGCACTGTAGACGGCGGCGTGTACAAAGGCAGCTATGCAGTCACAAACGGCGTTGCCAACGTTATTCCCGTGGATTTTTACATCCCCGGCTGTCCGCCTTCACCGATGCGGATATTGACGGGGATAAGGAAGCTGTTGGCAGTGTTGATCGGAAAGCAGGCAGGAGAGATGATGTAAAAAGAGGACCATCTTACCCCGTCCCCCTGTCGAGCGTCCTGTACTGAATCGCCTCTGAGATATGCTCCGCCTGAATGCGCTCCGATTCCGCAAGGTCGGCGATTGTGCGGGATACTTTTAAAATCCTTGTGTATGCACGCGCGGACAACCCGAGTTTATGCATGGCCGTTTCAATGATACTCTGTGCCTCGGGATTGAGGACGCAGTATTTCTTGATGTGCTTTGAGCGCATCTTGGAATTGGAATAGACGTTGTCTTTTTTGAATCTTTCCACCTGTAGCTGCCGGGCGGTCTGAATTCTCTCGCGAATATTTTTTGAAGGCTCGCCGCAGTGCTCGGTTGAAAGGTCTTTGTACGGGACGGCAGGGACTTCGACGTGTATGTCTATCCTGTCGAGCAGCGGGCCTGATACCCTCTGCCTGTAGCGGTGTATTTGCGATGGAGAGCATGAGCATTGATGCCGGGCATCGCCTAAATAACCGCAGGGGCAGGGGTTCATGGCGCATACGAGCATGATTGACGCGGGATAGGTGATTGAGCTTAGCGCCCTTGAGATCGTAACTGTAGCGTCTTCTATCGGCTGACGCAGCACTTCAAGGACGTTCCGTTTGAACTCCGGCAATTCGTCAAGAAATAATACGCCGTTGTGCGCGAGGCTTACTTCTCCGGGTTTCGGGAATTGCCCTCCGCCGACCATTGCAACGTCAGACAATGTGTGATGCGGAGAGCGAAAAGGTCTGGTCGCAAGCAGCGGTTGGCCGGTTTTGAGGATACCCACTACGCTGTGAATTCTTGTAGTCTGCAAGGCTTCTTCAAAGGTCATGTCGGGGAGTATTGACGGGAGTCTTTTTGCGAGCATTGTTTTGCCCAAACCGGGAGGTCCGATCATTAGAAAATTATGGCTGCCTGCCGCTGCGACTTCGAGCGCCCGTTTGACGTGCTCCTGCCCTTTAACGTCGGAGAAGTCGTCCTGGTACATGGAGTTTTCCTTCATAACGTAGGATACGTCCACGCATACGGGTTGTCTGTTGCTCATCCCGGTGAAGAATTCAATAAGCCCGGGCAGATCATCAAAGCCGTATACCGAAACTCCATCAACCACTGCCGCCTCGTTTGCATTTTCACCGGGAAGTATCAATCCCCTGAGCTTGTCTTCCCTCGCCTTGATCGCCATTGACAGGGCGCCTTTTACAGGTTTTATTCTGCCGTCCAAAGACAGCTCTCCGGAGATCAGATAACCTTTAATTGCCTCCGGTTCGATAAGCCCTTCCGACACGACGATCCCTATCGCGATCGGGAGGTCAAACGCGGAGCCTTCCTTTTTCAAATCCGCAGGCGCAAGATTTACCGTTATCTGCTTTAGAGGAAAATTGAAGCCGGTATTCTTGAGGGCGGCCCTTACCCTCTCCTTGCTTTCTTTCACGGCGGTGTCCGGAAGCCCGACAGTGGAGAAATGAGGAAGACCTTTTGCCGTAATGTCCACCTCGACTTCAATTATATGGGCGTCGATCCCGATCAGAGTTGCGCTGAGAATCTTTGAGAGCATGTCCCCCTCCGGTGAATTTAGAGTACAGACAATATACCATAAATACGGAGAAAAAGTGCAGAGGTTTTTCGTTAAGGGCTTCTCAGGCTCCTTAGCTCCGGCTCCGTCCCTTGTTCCAATTCCACACGGTGGCTTCTTCAGGGTATAAACGAAACACAATGTTGAACCTGCATAAGGCCTTTATGGTAAAATCAGCAGAGATTGAAGTTTACTCCTCAAATAGGAGGTGAGTTATCCGGCTTCGCATAATAATATTGATCCTTTCCCTGCTGTCTTTACTTTCAACGGCGATAGGGGGATATTTTTATTATTCTTCTTTAAGAGAAAACGTCCTGAGAGACGCCTCTAAGAGGGCTGACGTCAATGTAAAAATAGCCGCAAACCGCATATCCTACAGACTGACGGAATATCAAAAGGCGGCAAAATCCGTTGCCGGATTAAAGGATATGCAATCGGCCCTCACAAATAAAAACGTAAACACCCTTTCAGACGCAAACTCAATCCTGGACCATTTCCAAAATTCACTTGATGTGGATGTATGCTATTTAATGGATAAGGACGGGAACGCCATAGCCTCCTCAAACCGCAATGCCCAAGACAGTTTTGTCGGCAAGAACTACGCCTTCCGTCCATATTTTCAGCAGGCAATTAACGGCTCGCCTGCCATCTACATGGCGCTCGGCGTCACCTCGAAAAAACGAGGTATTTATTACAGCCACCCCGTCTATTCGGAAGGCCGTAACGACCCTTCAGGCGTATTGGTCATCAAGGCATCGGTCGAGCATATCGAGAAGGCGCTTGAGCGTACACCTGAAGGGAACGTCTTGATGACGGATGCACACGGCGTTATCTTTGCCTCAAGCCGTCCCGAATGGCTTTTCAATTTTTTATGGGAGCTCTCACCTGAAAAAACATCGGAGATTGAAAAAACACAACAGTTCGGCAGCGGACCGTGGAAATGGACGGGTTTAAAGAGGCAGGACAATAACTATGCCGTAGACAAATCCGGCGCAAGATACATGATTCACCAAATGAAAATCAGTAATTACCCCGGCTGGAATATAATTTACCTCTGGGACATTAATGAAGTATCCGGCAGCTTGATTGATCCTCTATTCAGAACAGTCGGTTATGTCATAGTTGCATTATGCCTTTTTATCGGGGGTGCCGTCACTCTCCTCTATACAATGGCAAGCCGTGACATTATAGCCCGCAGGCAGGCGGAGGATAAGCTGTCAAAGGCTTACGGAGAGCTTGAAACCCGTGTGCTTGAGAGGACCGCTGATTTGAATCGGGTAAATTTGCAATTGAAGGCTGAGATATGGGAGCGCAGCCGGGTGGAAAAGGCGCTCACGGAGAGCGAGGCAAAATACAAAAAACTCTCACAGGAATTTCAGGCGCTTTTAGACACAATCCCCGACAGTCTGACATTGCAGTCTCCCGACCTGAAAATAATATGGGCAAACCGCGGCGCCGCGCTATGCTCGGGTAAGGAAGTTTCCGATTTGGTAGGACAGTACTGTTTTACAGTATGGCACAACAGGTCAAAGCCCTGTGAGCATTGTCCGGCGTTGAAGAGTATTAAAACCGGTAAAATGGAGAATATGACGGTTCATTCCCCTGATGGAAGAATACGGGACTTGAGGACAGTTCCGATAAAAGATGAAACAGGAAATACTGTAAATATCATAGAAGTCGGAAGGGATGTTACGGAGCATCGCAGGCTTGAAGAACAACTTCGTCATGCGCAAAAACTGGAGGCCGTGGGCCAGCTCGCAGGAGGAGTTGCTCATGACTTTAACAATATACTCACTGCAATTATAGGCTACGGCAGCCTGCTGAAGCTGAGAATGAAAGAAGGCGACCCGTTGCAGCATAATGTCGAAAATATTCTTGCCTTAGCGGAGCGCGGGGCAAATATCACACACAGTCTTCTTGCATTCAGCAGAAAACAGGTAATGAAGCTGGGGAGGGCAAACCTGAACAGGATCGTGGAAAATGCGGCTGACTTCCTGCAAAGGCTTATCGGTGAGACTATAGAGTTAAAGATAAAAATTGCGGAAGAAGATCTATCGGTAATGGTTGACGCAGGACAGCTCGAGCAGGTTTTATTTAATTTAGCAACAAACGCACGCGACGCCATGCACGGAGCAGGGATATTGAC
>JACRHB010000077.1 GCA_016217725.1 Nitrospirota bacterium
CCGTACTTGGAACCGGTCACCGCGTACGTGGAGATTCCTCCTGCATCATTGTCGGCCACCATTACGATAATGCCCGGTCCCAGGACGGAAAGAAAAATAACGAACTGGCGGCGCCAGCGGTTCAGAATATGGATGCTCTTGCTGATCCAATACATGACAAGTCCATCTCCCCTACGAAAGAGGCCTTGTTTTCAAGGGCCTCGCTTGTTCGCGACGAATAATCTCAATCAAAAATTTTGCTAAGGTTGAAGATTGCGATATGAGGCTTGGCAGGTATCCGGCTGAGAAGTTGCTCCGGAACCCTTCAGGGATTAACACAAAGGGGAAAGCACCCTTTCCGGAGCAGGACGATTATTTTGTTTTGCCGGAAGCCACAGCCAGGCGATCAACGTCTCACTACAACCGTGGGGTTCCATATATCTTGTATTTCACTCCAGATTAAGGTCTTAAAAAACACACCAAATCACGCCGGCAATTTTGCCACGCTTTTTATACAGCAAAAAACATGCAAGTCAAGATTTTTTGTGTGTTATGTTACGGAAGAATCATTCATGTACTTTGTGTAAAGATCATTTTTCCTTTTTGGCTGAAGAGGTAGAGAAGCGATTCCATCGTCCTTTTTGCCGCAACAGCCTTCGCCTTTCAGAAAATCCTGGGATAATCTCATTTCACTATAAGGCTCTTTTGGGGGCAGAAAAGGACGATATAGGCATTGAAAACAACCATTTTTGGAACGTTACAACTGAATAATCAAGTAGTTGTCATGGCCCGACCCCATTACCGACCCCATTACCAACCCATGATTACACTTTTAAAAGCACGACCTCGTCGACTTTCTTTTTTTTCTTCGGATACGCCTTGATTTCCAGACCCATGCCGATGTTAGCAAGATATTCCACCAAGGTGGAAATCTTCATGTCCTTTCTGGATTCGAGCTTTGAGATGCCGGACTGAGTAAATGCCTTGATGTCTTCCTGTTTAACGCCCATCTGTTTTCTTAATTCGGAAAGCCTGATCCGGAAGATCTCTTTTTCAGCCTCTTTTTTTGCCCGTTGCGCTCTCGCGGGCGGAAGCATCTCTTCGAGCTCATCAACAAAGTCTTTTCTTTTTGCGCTGGTTTTCATTTCTCTCCTCTCCATTTTTCCAAGTGCTTGTCATATAAAGAATCGGCAAGCGGGATCATCTTCTGATAAAACCGCTTGTCGCCGCGTTTGTCGCCTCCAACAAGAAGGATCGCCTTTCTCTCAGGGTCGAAGGCAAAGAGGATTCGGAACAGTCTTTGCTTATTCTGTATTCTCAATTCCTTGATATTCTCATGCCGGCTTTCTTTGATTGAATCGACATGCGGCCTGCCGAGCGTTGGCCCGATTTCCCGCAGGATCAGCAGGCTTTTAAATATCGCCTCTTTCGCGTCTTCATCGAGCCCCGTTAACCATTCCGAGACCTGAGCGGTCCTGTCAATGCTCCACATGATTTATTATGAGTCATTCCAAATATGAAGTCAAGTGAATATTTGTCTCGGGCAAAACAAAAAGCCCCTGGGATAATGGGGGAACATCCCGTATTATTTGTCCTTAAAGTAATCAGGAGCTGTCCAGGATTTTTCTCAGAGGACGATATAGGCCCTGAAAACACCTATCTCGGGAACGTTACAACTGGATAATCAAGTACTTGTCGTGGAGTACTTGCTGTGGCCCGACCCCATTACTTCCTCCTGCCTCAGGTGCATCAATTCTCGTCTTGCGTGGCATACGCCTTTCTTATCGAAAGGAGGCGCAGAATACAATAAACTTATAATCTGAAGAACGTCCCTTATTGTCCTTTGCTGCAGCCGATCAGTAGTTCAGACATAGCATCATTATAGCACAAGAAAGGCTCGCTGAAAAACGGGTAACCGCTTGACTCTATCGTCATTAAATATTTCTTTTTTTATCACCGATTTTCGCAGAACGATTTGATATAAGATTTTTTTCGGCTCTCCAAGGAGTCGATTGTAAATAACCTAATAAATAAAGGATGATACAAGAAGTGCCCAGGAAGACGGCGCCTAAAATTCTTATATCGAATGACGGTTTGTTATGAACATTTTTGCCGTTAAAATTAAAAATCTTCTCATGCATTTTCACAACCATTTGCCACCCATGAATGCTGAAGTAGCTGTAAATACAAACAAGTCTCTCCTTCTGCTCTATCTGGCAGTGATCGGGGCGTTCCGAACGGCTCTCTATTTTAACAAAATTTTTCTTGACATCCTGACCGTCATTTCATATAAGAGTTCCATGCGCGATGCGACCTATTTCACCAAGCCCATTCATGAGTGGCAGAAAAGGTATGAAGCCCTCCGTGCCTCCTTCGTGGAACGTCTGCCATCTGTCGCGGTCGCAGAACGTTTTGGATACTCCGCCGGATATGTCAACTTTTTGAGACATCAGTTCACTACCGGCAAGATTGACTTCTCCGAGCCTGTATCGGAGGGCAGCACGGCCCGTTACCGGGTTACTGCTGAGACCCGCCGCAAGATCCGGGCTTGGAGAGAAAAAGAACTGTCCGCCGGAGAGATCGCCCAACTGCTTTCCGAGGATGGCGTAGACATCTCCGTCCGGACGGTGGAGCGGGTCCTGGCAGAAGAAGGATTCCCCAAGCTTCCTCGTCGCACCCGTCTGAAGATCGGGCTCACCGTAAAGGGGGCGGAGGTCCCGCAAAAGACGGAAGGCATCTCTATCGGGCAGATGGAAGGGCAGCATTTTGTCTGCGAATCGGCGGGGGCCTTTCTGTTCGCCCCATTCTTGGAAAAGTTTCAGGTGCCGGAATTGGTTAGTTCTGCCGGTCTGCCGGGGTCCAAGATCATTCCGGCGGTTAGCTATTTTTTGTCCTTTCTGGCTCTGAAGCTCATCGGAACGGAGCGGTACGCCCACATGGGAGACCATGCCTTTGATCCCGGCCTGGGGCTGTTCGCGGGTCTCAACGTCCTGCCCAAGTGTACGGCTATGTCCGTCTATTCCTACTCCCTGGATGAGGTTCATATCCTGAAACTCCAGCAGGCTTTTGTGAAGAAAGCCGCCCACTTGGGTCTGTATGACGGGAGCATCATCAATTTGGACTTCCACACCATTCCTCATTACGGGGAGGAATCCGTTCTTCAGGAACACTGGGCCGGGGCCAAGGGAAAGCGGATGAAAGGGGCTTTGACGCTCTTTGCCCAGGATGCCTCCTCCAAACTTATCCTCTATACGGCCGCCGACATCATGAAGGAAGAAGCCAATGAGCAGGTTATGAATGTCCTGTCCTTCTGGAAGAAGGTTCGAAAGGGTGTCGCCTCCACCTTTGTTTTTGATTCCAAGTTTACCACCTATGAACACCTGTCCCAGTTGAACATTCAGGGAATCCGCTTTATTACACTCCGGCGGAGGGGCAAAAAACTGATCGAAAAACTGGACGAACTGAGCCCCTGGAAGAAGATCCACATCCCCCACGACAAACGGAAGTATCCCGATCCTTACATCCACGAATCCTTTGTTGACTTGAAGGGTTACGAAGGACAACTCCGCCAGATTATCATCCGGGGAAACGGGCGCGAAGAGCCAGCCTTCCTGATCACCAATGATCGTACGGCCCCGGCGGAACTTGTCGTGAGCGACTACGCCCGCAGGTGGCGGGTGGAAAATGTCATCTCTGAAGCAGTCAAGTTCTTCAATCTCAACGCACTTTCTTCTCCTATCCTGGTGAAGGTGCACTTCGATGTTCTTACGACTATGATGGCCGACACCCTGTACAGCATGCTGGCCCAAAAGCTCAGGGGCTTCGAGCAGTGTGATGCCCAGAAGATCTATCGGCATTTTATAAGGGGCAAGGCAGACGTGGAAATTACCGGTGGCGAAGTGCAAGTTACCTATCCCCGTAAGGCCCATAACCCGATTCTCAGGGATGTTCCCTGGCAGCGTCTGCCCGAGACGATTTCCTGGCTCGACGGCGCTAAACTGAAGTTGAAGTTCCAATGATGGAGGCATCAAAATCTTATCCCAAAATGACGGTTAAAGCTCTGCGAAAATCGGTGTTTATTGTATTCTGCGCCTCTTTTTGATAAAAAAGGCGTATGCCACGCAAGACGAGAATTGATGCAC
>JACRHB010000079.1 GCA_016217725.1 Nitrospirota bacterium
AGCGCAGATTATCACAGATTTATTAAAAGCTTAACTGACTTTTGCCTTTCACCTTTTGGGTGAATATACAATATGTGCCTATCTCATTTATATCATTGTCTTTATCTGTGAAATCTGCGGATGTAATGCCGTTTTTAGGTTTATATGTTTGCTGAAAAACCTTCAGCAGATGTAGCTCATCCCGCGTAAACAGACTCTTTCAATATCTGAAATCATCTATTGATGTCAAAATGATGACATCATCCAAGCCCCCATCTTTCCCGCAACTGCCTGACAAATCAAATAATTTTAATTGGCATTGAATTTGCTTTTTTATAAAAAGATAAATTTTAAAACAAAGACACAGAGGAAAATTACTGAATCCGTACTTCTTATATTTTTTCTCTGTGTTCTGTGGTGAGAAAAATATTTTGGTTCCGGCGCGTCCGGGTTAGGAACAAAAGGAGAAAATAATGCAGAAGCAGATGCTCCTTCATGATTATATACGCGTTATACTGCGCCAGCGGTGGGTTATCCTCTGCTTTTTCAGCATATTTGTTACGGCTGTATTTATCGGCTCCATCAAGCAGACGCCTGTATACAGGGCTGTCTCAATCCTTTTGATAGAGCCCATAAGTCCCAGGGTTATCTCGGTTCAGGAGGTCACCCCGATCAATACGGGGGATTCCTATGCTTACAAAGACTACTATCAGACACAGTATAAGCTGATAACCGGCAAAGAAGTCTTGAGGAGCGTGTCCGGGCTTCTCGGACCGGAAGGCAAAAATCCCGAAAGGGACAAATATTCCGCAGAGAAGCTTATAAAAATGATAAAGGTGTCGCCCGTAAAAAACAGTCAGCTTGTAGAGATCGGCGTTGAAGACACAGATGCCGGGACCGCTGCAAAAATAGCCAATTCGGTTGCGGAAGAATATATCCGGCAGAACCTCGAGAGAAACGTGAAGGCCTCCAACAGCGCCGCGGAATGGCTTTCAAAAAAAATAGAAGAACAAAGACAAAAATTAAAAGACGCCGAGGCGGCACTGCAGGAATACAGAGCCAGGTATAACATCAACATACTGCCTCAGGAAAAGGGAGAAAGCGCTGCGGAAGACATAAAGGCTCAATATGCGCAGCTTCAGGCCTTGTTTGCAAACTACTCCCAGCGCTACACGGAGGAGCACCCCAAGCTGGTCGAGCTTAAGGCGCAGATAAGCTCACTGAAGAATAAGATCCACGGGCTGGAAGATTCCGATAAGGGGAATCAGGCGCTTGAATACAGGGTCCTTGAAAGGGAGATGCAATCCAACAAGCGTATGTATGAGCTCCTGATGGAGCGTTTAAAGGAGATCGACCTGTCAAGCACCTTGAACGTCAATAACATCAGCGTTGTCGAGAGGGCGGAAGCGCCGGCAAAACCCATACGTCCCGACCTGAAATTAAATACGCTTATCGCAGTGGTCCTGGGCTTAATAATCGGCGTAGGCTTCGGTTTTTTTGTCGACCGCCTCGACTCTACCATAAAATCGCCGCAGGACGTGGAGCAGGTTCTCGAGTCCCGTTTTCTCGGAGGGATTCCGGGAGAGAAGGGCAAGGATGAGCGTAAGAAAGGCATGATGCTTCATATCCAGCCGCTGGCGACGTTTTCAGAGGCCTACAGGACGATCCGCACGGAGCTCATCAATGCGTTATTAAAAGACGGCCTTTCAAGCGTGCTGATAACGAGCGCGGAGCCTAAGGCCGGCAAGACGATGACCTCCGCAAACATCTCAATCGCCCTGGCCCAAACCGGGAGCAAGGTCCTGCTTATAGACGGCGACTTGAGAAAACCCCAGATCCATAAGATCTTCAACGTGGACCGGAAATCGGGCTTGGCGGATTATCTGACGGAAGGCTCAAACCTCTCTCAACTTATAAAGGACACCGAGGTTGAAAACTTAAAGGTCATAACCGCCGGCAAACCGCCTGTCAATCCTTCGGAGCTCATAAGCTCCGGAGCGATGAAAGAGCTGTTCAATTACGTAAAACAGAGCTTTGACTTTATCCTTATCGATTCCTCCCCAGTCGCAAGCGTGACGGATGCCGTCATTATCGCGGATATGGTTGACGCCTCAGTCCTCGTTGTAAGGAGCGGCAAGGCCTTTATCCCCACCGTGACAATGGTAAAAGAGAAGCTGGAAAATTCCAATTCAAAATTATTGGGAACCATCCTTAATGATCTGAGCACTTATAACGATAATTATTATTCTTACAGGTACTATCGTTACTATGGAGAAGAAATGAAAAAAAGGAGGGTTAAGAGTAGGACTTCTTAACATGAAATGCTCAGAGAATCTGCAATATCCAGGACTAATGATTTTTGCAGCAGGCTGATCGAATCCGGTATTTATTTCCTGATCTTTTTCACCCCCGTTGCGTACGGCGCCGTCCAGCCGTGGGCCGTCGCTGTTTTTGAAGTGACCGCAGCCGTAACAGCGCTGTTGTGGATCTTTAAAATATTCTTGAAGCGCAGGCTCAAGCTTATCCTTAATCCTGCAATAGCTGCAGCCTTTTTTTTCATCCCGTATGTCTGCATGCAGTTTGCCTTCCCGCTGAATAACGTGGACGGGAATAGCTCAGGCCGTGGAGCTTTCGGCTCCGTTTATCCCTGGGCCACCAAGACCGAGCTCCTGAAGGTTGTCGCTTATGCCATGATCTTTTTAGCAGTTACATGCACTGTAAGAACGAGAAGGCAGATTGTCAGAATATTGTCGGCGGTAACGGCGGCGGGCTTTATAACGGGCCTTTCTTTTTTAATGCGCTATTTCAGACTGGAGGCGCCGGGCAGCCTCGTAAACCCCGACCACCTGTCATGCTACCTGGGACTGATCATACCTGCATCGCTTGGACTTCTCTTTATGCCTTCGCAGGACCTTTCCATTTCAACGATCCGGGCCAAGCGCTTTCTGATTTTTACCTGTGTAATCGTTATGAGCGCCTCCCTGTTTCTCACCATGTCGCGAGGCGGCATGCTCAGCTTTATATCTTCTTTTGTATTTATGGCGATCCTGGCCCGGAAGCGGGGCCTTGTCGCGGGAAGGGGATGGATTTTATCTGCGGCAATATTTATCGCCGCCACTGTCGCATGGCTGGGCGCCACGCCCGTTATCGAGAGGATAACATCCGTAAAGGCTGAGGTTGCTTCGCTCTATTTCGGCGGCAGGCTTCCCATATGGCAGGGCGCCGTGAATATTATAAAAGACTATCCGCTGTTCGGTTCGGGGCTCGGCACTTTCAACTACGTTTTCCCGGGGTATCAGCCCGCCTCGATTATGGACAAGCATTATACCTATGCCCACAGCGATTTTTTAGAGCTCCTGTCGGAAACCGGCGTAACGGGCTTTACGTTATCCGTAATTTTCGGTCTGCTCTTTGCAGCCTGGCTGTTCCGTCGTTTTCAGATACGCGGCGACCCGTCCGTCCTGTGCCTCTCCGTCGGATTTTTCGGCTCCGCGGCGCACATATTTTTCCATTCATTCGTTGATTTCAGCATGCACATCCCCGCCGTCGCCATTTTAGTCACGATCCTTCTGGCGCTGTTCATCGTTACCCTTAATCTGAAGCGGAACACCGTATTGGCGGAAAACGTCGCCAGCCGCATATCCGATGGAAAACGGCGTATCGCACTTAACGGCTTTTGTCTTGCCGCTGCGGCATTTGCCGTTTTGTATATCATTGCATCCGTCAAGCCCGCTCTTGCCGAGCGTTACGCGCGGACGTCGGATCCGTCGAAGGCCGAAGGGACCCTTGTCAAGGCCGTTGACCTCGACCCGGGCAACGCAAAATACCATTATCAGCTCGGCAAGCTGTATTCGACACGGCCTGAGAAATATGCTCATGTGCAGGATATGCTTCATGAGCTCGGAAAGGCCGTTGAGCTCAATCCGACCAACGGCAAATACCGCCAAAGTCTCGCGTGGACTTACGGCCAATTGTCCGACCTGCCGGAGCCGTCGTCCTTCACATATTCCCTGTCAACTGAGAAGTGCAGGGAATTGGCGCATAGGGAATTTCAAAAGGCAATTCAGCTGGAGCCTAATAACTCCTACCGATACCGGGCCTACGGGATCTGGCTGTCAGCCCATCCTTCAGAGGAAAACAAATCTCAATACGAGCAGACCGTCGCCTTAATGAATGAGGGGAAGGGGAGGACGGGAATTAAATGAACTGGTACGTTTTATATACTAAACCGGGATGTGAAGACTCCGCAGCGCGTCTGATCAATAATATAGGCATTGAAACCTTCAGTCCCAAGATTAAAACAACCAGATACAGGAGAGGCGGTTTTAACGATATCATAGAGCCGCTCTTCCCGTCTTATATCTTTGCCTTTTTTGACGCGGAAAGACAGAGCCGCGCGCTCAAGTACACAAGGGGCGTAAGGTATATAATCGGGAAAGAAAACCCCTCGAGGGTCTTCCCCGAGATAATAGACGCCATAAAGGAGAGAATGAACGGAGACATCGTCACGCCGGTCCGGGATAATTTCAGCAATGGAGACAATGTCTTGATAACGTGCGGCCCTTTCAAAGATTTCCACGGTATTTTTGAAAGATATATCCCCGGAAAAGAAAGGGCGATGGTTCTGCTTGAGGCCCTGCAATGCAGGCTGAACATATGTGACGGGTCAATCAAAAAGGCTTAGACGTTTTTAACGCTTAACGTTAAGAAAAAGCGAGCCGTCTTCGGGTTGACCGACATAACGTCACTTCAGGCATTTTTTAATGTCTGTGCGCATGATATATTTCTTAATCGGTCCTGTCATAAAATGACAGGAAACGGCGGCAGCCTGCCTTGAAGGCGTCTTGAAGCGACTTAAATCAAGATGAGGATTCTGATATTCGGCATTACAGGCATGTTGGGTCATGTCCTTTGGCTGGAGCTTAAGAAAGCTCACGAGGCCTTCGGCGCCGTGCGCGGTCCCAAGGAAAGGCTGAATATTTACGGCGCCGTTTATAAGAGCGACGCCGCCCATATTATCGATAATACCGACGTATTTCATGAAGCGGCAATCGATAAAGCCGTGGACGTCTCGGAGCCCGAGGTGATAATAAACTGCATCGGCATTATAAAACAGGTCCCTGCCGCGCGCGACCCCGTTATTGCCATCGCCGTTAATTCGTTATTCCCGCACGTGCTCGCAAAAAAATGCAGTGAAAAAGGGATCCGCCTGATCCATATAAGCACCGACTGCGTCTTTTCCGGGAAAAAGGGCGGCTACGTTGAAACGGACCTGCCGGACGCCGAGGACCTGTACGGCCGCACTAAACTTCTTGGAGAAGTAACGGGTCCGAAATGTCTGACGCTCCGCACCTCCCTTATAGGACGCGAGCTGTCGGGAGCAAACGGGCTTCTTGAATGGTTTTTATCTCAAACCGGCAAGCGTGTTAACGGATACCAAAAGGCGATATTTTCAGGATTGACCACATACGCCATGTCAAAAGTTATGCGGGAGCTCGTCGAAAAACATCAGGCCCTTGAGGGATTGTATCACGTCTCGAGCGAGCCCCTTGCAAAGTATGACCTGCTCCACGGGCTGAAACGGAGGCTTTCACTGAACGTTGATCTCGTCCCGGACCAAAGCTGCGTCGTCGATCGAAGTCTTGATTCGACCAGATTCAGAGAAGCGACCGGCGCCGTCATCCCGTCATGGGATGAAATGCTCGAGGAGCTTGCGGCAAGGATAAGGCAATAACATTTAATGGAGACCATAAGATGATTTTTAAAGGCAAGAGGATTTTGATAACCGGAGGCACGGGCTCTCTCGGCAGAAAGCTCGTAACGAGAATTCTGAGCGGCGAAAACGGCGTTCCCGCCGGGGTAAGGGTCTTTTCACGGGACGAAGCAAAGCAGCATCAGATGCGGCTGGAATACAAAAAATTAAAATCCGCCACAGATGAAATCATTTACAGAAATCTCCCTGAGGCGCTGGAATTTCAGATCGGGGACGTCCGCGACTTAAAGTCCGTTGCGCGGGCCTTGAAAGACGTCGATATAGTGATAAACGCCGCCGCGCTCAAACAGGTCCCGACGTGCGAATATTATCCCTATGAAGCGGTCAAGACAAATATCATGGGCGCATACAATATAGCGGCGGCTGTCGCTGAGCTGAAGACCCCGGTGGAGACGGTTGTAGGCGTGTCCACCGATAAGGCCTGCAAGCCTGTAAACGTTATGGGCATGACAAAGGCGATCCAGGAGCGTGTTTTTATCGAGGCCAACATGCTGTGCCGGGACACCCGTTTCATATGCGTAAGATACGGCAACGTATTGGCGTCGCGCGGCTCGATCATGCCTTTATTCCATGATCAGATAAGGAGAGGCGGTCCCCTTACGATAACCTCCGGAGAGATGACCAGGTTCCTGCTCAGTCTCGAGGACGCAGTGGCTGCGATAATCGCAGCCGTAAGAACAGCCCAACAGGGTGAAACATTTGTGCCGAAAGCGCCTTCGGTCAGGATCACCGATGTTGCGGACGTGCTGATAGGCGGGAGGAAGATAGAAAAGAGGATCGTCGGCGTCAGGCCCGGAGAAAAAACCCATGAAGTGCTTATTTCAGAGGAAGAATGCCTGCGCACGGTTGATTACGGGGAGTATTATTCCATACAGCCCATATTGCCCGAATTGCGCAGTGTCAAGATCAAGAAACCCGTCTTGACAAAAGAATATTCTTCTATGGATAATCTGCTGAGCAAAAAAGAGATCTTTGCTTTATTAAAAAAGAAAAAATTATTGGTAGACGACGTCAAGGGACCGACCGGAGAGATTCTGGCATGAAGATAATGACCGTCCTGGGCACCCGGCCCGAAATAATCCGCTTAAGCTTAATAATCAAGAAATTGTATAAGCATTGCAGCCACGTCCTGGTCCATACGGGACAGAACTACGACGACAGCCTTAATAAGATCTTTTTCAGCGACCTGCAGCTCCCCGGGCCCGATTTCCACCTCGGCGTAAAAGCCGGGACGTTTGCCGGGCAAATAGGAAAGCTGTTCATCGAATTCGAGAAAGTAATGCTGAAGGTCAAGCCGGATAAGATACTCATTTTAGGGGATACCAACAGCGGCCTGGTAAGCATTGCAGCCAGGCGGATGGGGGTTCCCGTTTACCACATGGAGGCCGGCAACAGATGCTTTGACGACAGAGTGCCGGAGGAAATAAACCGCAGGGTCATCGACCATTCAAGCAGCGTCCTTTTGCCTTACACGCACAACGGCAAGGAGAACCTTCTGAGAGAAGGCGTGGACCTGCGTAGAATTTACGTAACAGGCAATCCGATTTTTGAGGTCCTTAACGCCTGCGGCGAAAAAATAGAGGCAAGCGATATCCATAACAGGTTGAAATTACAACCGAAGAAATACTTCCTCGCCACCATGCACCGGGAGGAGAACGTCGACATTAAGTCCCGTCTTTCAAACATCTTGACTTCGCTTAATGCGCTTCAGGGAAAATATAAGCTGCCGGTAATATGCAGCCTGCATCCGAGAACGAAAAAAAGGATAAAGGCGTTCAACCTCGCCCCGGAGAACAAGGACGTGCGTTTCCTTGCGCCCCTCGGCTTTTCCGATTTCATCGCCCTTGAAAAAAAGGCTTTGTGCGTCATTACCGACAGCGGGACGGTGCAGGAGGAATGCTGCATTCTCAAAGTCCCCAACGTAACGGTGAGGGATACGACCGAAAGACCGGAGACCCTGGAGGTCGGGAGCAACATCATAACGGGAAATGATCCGGAGGATATTTTGAATTGCGTTGAGCTGGCCCTCTCGGAAACAACGGAGTGGGAGATACCCGGGGAATATCTTATAAAGAACGTCTCTTCTACAGTAGTGAAAATAGTCCTGAGTTTTAAATATTCCCCTCTTTGAAAAAGAGGGGTTAGGGGAGATTTTGTAGAACGAAATTAAAAAATCCCCCCTTATTAAAAATCCCCCCTTGCCCCCCTTTACTAAAGGGGGGGGTGATTACCACCCGTAACTGAATGATTACGGTTTGATCGAATCTTCACGTTGACCATGCTGCAAGCTCTACGCAGAAATGTTATTGCCGTCGTCACCTTCCTGCTGATCGCCTTAACTGCGTTTCTCTCCGGCAGGGCGATATTGAACAACCCCGGCATGAGCGTCAGCGGATGGATTTCCATAATTGCGCCTGCCGCTGCGGTATGCCTGGCCGTCGCCTTCATAACAATGAACGTGCAGGCAGGGTCCGACCTTTCCGCATTGTTCAGCTTTTCCCGGCCCGGGATCAATAAGAAGACTTTACTTATAACCGCCGTCCCGGCTTCAGCCCTGGGCCTCCTGATTGTTTTAAATCCGTTTGATTTCATCATGCCCCTCTTTATAACTCTCAGCGGGGTCTTGTTTTCATTGTCGGTTTATATGCTTTTGAACCATAAGTCGCTCGACGCCGTAGGACTGCTTATGATCTCGCTTCCTTTTCTGACTTATGTAGAATACCAGACCGTGCGATGGAACGAAGGCTTCGGCTCTGATTGGATAACCATAAAGACGGCAATTATCATACTCTTTTCGATAATCTGGCTTATAGCCGATAAAATGCCCCGGGCCGCGTCTAAATTCAATGCGCTTGTTTTGCTGTTTGTCCTCACGGTGTTTTGCTCCGCCCTTTTTTCATCCGACGTCGTTTTCAGCATGCAGCGGTGGCTGTTTGAAATAGTTTATCCGGTGATATTTTATTTCATCGCCTTAAACAGCATAAGCCGTGAAGAAGACACGCGGAAGTTTAAAAGTTATTTTTTGGCCGCTATTTTTGTCAACGTCATATTGGTCTTATATTATTTCTTAAAATACGGCGGATGGGACGTGTTAGGCGAATACGTCCTGAACGTGAGTTTTGCAGACGGCGTTCTTGTTGCAAACGTTTTAATAATTGCGATGCCGCTTGTTATCGCATCCCTTGTAACGGAACAGAAAAGGGGACTAAGGCTGCTGTATTACGCAATGCTTGCGTTAGGGCTGGCGGGCCTTGTCATGTCCTTTGCAAGAACGGCGCAGTTGAGTATGGCAATCGGACTTTCAGCCTTTGTATTCAACAAAAAAACGAGAAAGTATCTGATGTTTCTTCTAATCGCCTGCATTCTCCTTATCGCCTTCAATTCGGAAATATTAACTCCGTATTTGAGCAAGTATGAAGGGTTGACGTTTGAGGGCCTGGTCCACGAATCATCTATGGAAAAGCGATATGAAGGATGGAAAGCGGCCCTGGATATGTTCAAAGACCACCCGGTAACGGGCGTCGGGATAGGCGGATATGTGCGGGAATATGCAAAATATGCGCCTGAATACTATGCCGAATACGCCCGTGGCTACGTCTCAATGATCTCAGCGCATAACATTTATCTCACTTATCTTGCCGAAACCGGGCTTTTGGGGGCCCTGCCGTTTTTGCTGATGCTTTCAACCATCACGGTCAAGGCCTTTCAGGCGGTCAGGCGCGGGGGAAAGGACAGCGTATTTAAGCACTCCTTATTTATCTCCGTCCTGATATTTTCAATCAATAATCTTACCGACGGGATAACGTTCGCCTACGTTAAAGAGATAGACAAAGGAATGGCTTTCTGGAGTATCGCGGCCCTCATAGTGAGCCGTGAGCTGATCGAAAAAAATAAAGGCGCGCAAAATGTTAGACAAAATATATGAGCTTGTAAGATATAAAGAGCTGCTCCTTAACATCACGCTGCGTGAGCTCAAGGTCAGGTATAAGCAGTCCGCGCTCGGCATATTCTGGGCCGTGCTCCAGCCGCTTTCGATGACGATAATATTTACCGTGGTATTTTCCCGTCTTGTAAAAATTCCGAGTGACGGGATCCCCTATCCGTTATTTTCTTACGCCGGGCTCCTGCCCTGGACTTTTTTAGCCACCTCATTGTCTTTTGCCATACCCAGCCTCGTCTCCAATTCCAATCTCCTGACAAAAATATATTTTCCCAGGGAGATATTCCCTATAGCTTCAATATTGGCGGCGTTTGTGGATTTCCTTATCGCGGCGGTAATTTTTTCAGCCGTATTAATTTTATATAAAGTCCGTCTTACCCCGAATATTTTTTATATAATGCCCCTGCTGCTCATACAAACGCTGCTGATCCTGGCGGTCTCATTATTCGCTTCGGCATTTAACGTTTACTATCGAGACGTAAAATATGCGCTGCCGTTCGTCATCCAGCTCTGGATGTATCTCAGCCCCGTGATTTACCCGGTGAGCTCCGTCCCTGAAAGGCTCAGGTCGATATATATGCTGAACCCGATGGCTTCGGTCATAGACGGATACAGGAGGACGCTGCTTTTAGGCCGCCCGCCTGACTTTTACTATCTCGGCCTGGCGGCGGTCGTCACGCTCATCATGCTGCTTTTATCCTATAAATACTTCAAGAGCGTTGAGACGTCTTTTGCAGACAGGATCTGAATGAACGCCCCGGCAATAGAGCTGAACGCCGTCTCGAAGCAATATAGACTCGGCGAAAACGGCTACCGCTCTCTAAGGGAGGATATCGCGGAGCTCTTTAGAAGGCGCCGTCACGAGCCACGGCTCTTCTGGGCGCTCAGGGATGTTTCCTTCGCGGTGGACCGCGGCGAGGCCGTAGGCATCATCGGGCCCAACGGCGCGGGCAAGAGCACTATCCTTAAACTCCTTTCAAGGGTCACGAAGGCGACTTCAGGCGCTGTAAAAATAGAAGGGAGCGTCGGGTCCCTGCTCGAGCTTTCGGCGGGCTTTCACCCCGAGCTTACCGGCCGTGAGAATATTTACCTTTACGGGTCCATATTAGGCATGAAAAAAAGCCTGATAGATAAAAAATATGCGGAGATCGTAGAGTTCTCCGGGCTGGATCAATTCATTGATACGCCCGTCAAGAGGTATTCGTCCGGGATGTATGCGCGCCTGGGGTTTTCGGTATCCGCGCATCTTGATCCGGACGTCCTGCTGGTGGATGAAGTGCTCTCGGTGGGAGACTATGCGTTTCAGGATAAATGCATTCAAAAGATGAAAGCTTACAGGGCTTCCGGCAAGACCGTCATATACGTGTCCCACAATCTTGATTCGGTGAGAAGCCTGTGCGGAAGGGCGATCCTCCTTAAGGAAGGACGGGTGGGTTACGACGGAGAAGTGGAGAAAGCGATCTGTGAATATTATATGCATTCCTCTCAGGGACAGAGAGCAAGGCAGGATCAAAAAGGGGCTTTCGAGATACTTGACAGGAAGCTCATCGATTCCCGGGGCAGGGCGTGCGTGATCGCGGATTCGGGTGAGAGGGTCCGCTTTGAGCTGACGATGAAGACGCAAGAAGAGATAAATGAGGCTTATTACGCCGTATTCATAAGACGCTCCGACGGCTTCGTGGTCTTTGACACAAGCTCGGACCTTTTAAACGGAATAAGATACGGTCATGGGAGAGCTGAGAAGCTTTCATTGAAATATGAGCTCTCAATTAATTTGCTGAAAGGCACGTATACCCTGGGCTGTAATATTTTCGGCTCCCTCCGCGACGGCCCCGTTGAATGTCTTTTTTATGAGGACAATATCTTCGCGTTCACCGTAAAGGATAATATCTCCCACCAGGGGATCGTCAACATGAATGCAAAATGCTCCGTTGACGCATTCTGAGCCAAACATGAAAATTCAGACCTTGGTAACCCCTCAGTTACGGGTGGCAATAGTGCATGACATTGTCATTCTGAGCGAAGCGAAGAATCTCAATACGTTAATAAAGCAGGAGATTCTTCGTCGCTTCGCTCCTCAGAATGACAGGGTATGCCCTGTAACTGAGGGGTTACAGACCTTGTTCGAGAGCTTGTTCAATTCGAGGACTTATCAAAGAAAGGCAATGCTGGGATGAAGATCTGTTTTATAGGCTGGGGCGACAGCATTCATACGCAAAGATGGATAAAATGGTTCAGGGATAAAGGACATGACGTTTATCTGATCACCGATCGTCCTTCAAATATGCCCGGGATCAAAGAGTATGACATTTCCTCCCGGCAGCATTATACGGGAAGCCGCCTTAAGAGATATTCGAGATTGGAATTCAATTCCTACGGCCTGCGCTCGCTCCTCAAGAAAATGAGAATAGACGTGCTCAAGCAAATGCTGGAGATAAGAAAGCTTATCTCCCAACATATAAAACCCGACGTCGTCCATCTGCACACCTTGCTGTACCCGGCGTATTTAGGCGTTTTCAGCAAGGCCCGTCCTTTAGTGGTAACTATATGGAACGGGGATATAACCTGGAAGCAGGACTGGTCGCTTTTCAGAAAATTTGCAGTCAAGAAAGGCCTGGCGACGGCGGATCTGATAACGGTGGATTCGGATGAATTGAGAGAAAAGACCTTATGGTACGGAGACTACTCCGGCAAAACGGCGTTCATATCTTTCGGGGTCGATACGAAAAGGTTTCATCCGGGCGCTAAGCCGTCCGACATAAGACAAAAGCTGAACATAGAGGCCGACGCCCCGCTGGCGCTGAGCAACAGGAGCCTGGAAGATATATACAACATCGACGTGATCATCAAGGCGATACCGACGGTCCTGGCCGCCTTTCCCAAAACGATCTTCTTGTTTGCCTGGCACAGCGCTTCGAGGAAGGCTTTTCTCATGGAATTGACGGAGCGTTTAGGCGTCATGGATAACGTAAGATTTATCGGCCGGATAAAACATGAAGAGCTGCCGCCGTATTATGCGGAAGCCGATATTTTCATATCCGTTCCCGGAGGAGATACTATCCCGATATCGCTTTTAGAGGCCATGGCCTGCGGCGCGGCCCCGATAGTAAGCGACCTTCCTTCTCTTAGAGAATGTATTACGGACGGCGTGAACGGATGTATCGTTCCGTTGAGAGACGCGGAGGCGACCGCGCAGGCGGTCATTAAGCTGCTGACGGACCATAGGCTGAGAGAGTCTTTTGTAAAAAGAAATTGTGAATGGGTGGTTCAACATATGGACTGGGATGCGAATATGCGAAAGGTTGAAGAATTGTATTATCGGCTGTAAGAATGTCAAAGATACTTTTCATATCGCACTGCGCGCCTCCCGCGCCCTTTGGTCCCTCGACGTTGTTCAGAAGACTGTTCAAATATTTTTCTCCGGATTCATACGTTGTCATGACAAGTAAATACGGGCCAGGCGAAACGGACAACAACGGCAGGCTGCCCTGCAAATATTATTATGCGGGCGAAAGCATTTTCAGAAACTATACAAGGTGGTCGTCCGTCAGGGAATGGCTTGACGTGGTCGGGATGGTAGCAAGGGGTCTTTCCGTAATAAAGAAAGAGAAGATCACGGCCCTTCTGACGCATCCGACCTCAGGGAATTTCCTGCTCGCGTCATATATCCTGCACAGGCTTACAGGCCTCCCTCTTTATGTGTATATACTCGACCTTTACACCGCTTCACAGACTTACAGGATCAGGAAATTAATGTCCGCGCCTATAGAAAAGGCCGTTATGAAGGCGTCAAAAAAAGTCTTTGTAATGAGCGAGACCCTTAAAGATCATTATGACGGCAAATACAATATCGACACAGCGCTCCTGCGTCACCCCGTGGAGCTGCCTTCCGACAATCCCGCCCCCGTTCTCAAAAATGCAGAAAAAAAGATTCACAAAAAAAAGACCGTTGTCTTTACCGGTATGATCTATGAGGCGCAGATGGACGCCTTGCGTAACCTCGCTGCCGCAGTAAAGGGAATGCAGGGAGTGGAGCTCCATATATATTCACAAAGGACGACAGCCAAATTATTAAGCCTGGGATTATCGGGAGCCGATGTCGTTCATCATGGATTTGTCGAGGCTTCAAAAATGCCCGGGGTGCAGCGGGAAGCCGACGTCCTTTTTCTCCCGATGGCCTTTGAGAGCCCTTACCCCGAGATCATAAGGACGGCCTCTCCCGGGAAGCTTCCCGAATACCTTATATCACGGACGCCCGTGCTGGTGCATGCGCCGCAAGACGCTTATATCGCCTGGTACGCGCGAAAATACGGGTGGGGGTTTGTAGTCGATAAACCGGACCCCGGTTTGCTGCGGGAGGCCCTAAGCGGCATCATGCGCGACGGCGCCCTGCGTGATCGCCTGATCGAAAATGCCTTGAATACGGCGCGGCTGCATGAGGCGTCAAAAGTTGCGGACGCCCTCAAAAAGGGCCTGGGACTTATCTGATATTCATCATGAAAATTTTGGTCATCGCAGACATCTATCCGTCAAAGGAAAATCCGGTGTCCGGCGTTTTCATAAAAGAGCAGGTGGAGCAGTTGAAGAAGCATCACATCGTAAGTGTGATGGTGATTAACAGGATATTTATAAGAGTCGCGAGCGGCGCCTTTCTCAGGTATATTTTTCGAAAGGCATTTAATGCGGATAAAGCACGTGAGGAAGGCGTATTCAGGGTTGAGTATCCCGTTTTCATTTTATTCGCTAAGCCTCTGCATATATTCAATGGGATATGCGCCTGTTTAACCGCATTTGCAAAGCTGAAAAATACGGGGTTCCGGCCCGAATTGATATATACCTACAAAACCTTTCCCGCCGGATATATAGGCTGGAAGATAGGAAAGAGGCTGGAGCTCCCGGTTGTCAATATGGAATTCCAGGGGCCCTTCGCCGGATATTTTAATGAGCCGCGCCTCGGAGCCAAAGTCATCAAGACCATCAACAATATTGCTTATACGATATATACCGCGTTTCAACTTACAGAGCTGCAAGCTCTTGGCGCGAGGCCGGAAAAGCTGCGCCTGGGTTATTTCGGGGTTGATACCGATAAATTCTTTTTAGACCTGAATGAGTATAAGAACAGACTGCTTGAAATCAAGGCCGGCAGGGTGAAATTGCTGGTTATAAGCCGGCTGGAAGAAAACAAAGGCATCAGATACTTGATAGAGGCAATGGAAATGCTCCGCAAGGAATTTCCGTACATTCAATTGAGCATCATAGGCCCTATGGATGAAGGGGGAGAAGCGCTGCTGGAGCTGATCGGGTCGAAAAACATGGGGGCTCATATCCTTTATAGCGGAGCCTGCAATAATGAGGAGCTGCCTGCCGTTATCGCCAAACACGACATCCTCGTGTCGCCAAGTCTTTACGAGACGTTCGGGGTGACGATTATTGAGGCCCTTTCATGTGGAAAGCCGGTAGTCGCCACAAAGTGCGGAGGCCCCGAGGAAACGGTTACCGGAGAGGTGGGCCTTCTGGTCGAAAAGGCGGATCCTCAGTCCCTTGCAAACGGGATCAAGTGCGTTATCGACAACTATGAGAGATATGACCCTGAAGTGATCAGAGGCTATGCCGTCGGGCATTTCAGCCAGGATATCGTCCTCGGGAATCTGAATAAGCTTTTTGAAGAAGCGGCAAGAGGCGGATGATTTAATGTGCGGAATTGCCGGCATATTTAACTTCAACGGTAAAAGCGTTCATATGAACGCCGTAAAGCACATGACCGACAAATTATATCATAGAGGTCCGGATGATGAGGGCTTTTATCTTGACGGGAGGGTGGCGCTGGGACATAGACGCCTTTCCATTATCGATTTGAGTCCCGCCGGACATCAGCCTATGTGCAATGAGGACGGCGCGATCTGGCTGACATACAACGGGGAGATCTATAATTATCAGGAGCTGACCTCGGAGCTTAAGGCAAAGGGGCACGTCTTCAGCTCGAGGACCGACTCCGAGGTCATCATCCATGCATACGAGGAATGGGGAGCAGGGTGTCTCGGCAAATTCAACGGCATGTGGGCCTTTGCCCTGTGGGATTCAAGGAAAAAAGAATTATTCTGCGCAAGAGACAGGTTCGGGATAAAGCCGTTTTATTATTATCTTGATAAGGGCCGTTTTGTCTTTGCCTCGGAGATAAAGTCGATCCTTACGGATGAGACGATACCGTGTAAACCCGGGGGCCGGGTAATTTTCGATTTCCTCGCATACGAAAACAATGATTACATAGATCACGCCGAGGAAACGTTCTTCGAGCGGATCAAAAGACTGAGGCCCGCACATTATATGGTTGTTAAAGACGGAGAAGCCCGCGCCTTCCGATACTGGGAGCTCAACCCTGAAAAAAGGCTTGAGCGGATCCCGGATAGGGAAGCCGCGCAGAGGTTCTATGAGCTCTTTGAGGATTCGGTCCGTTTAAGACTCCGGAGCGATGTCCCGTTGGGCACGTGTCTCAGCGGCGGGCTGGATTCCTCATCGATCGTCTGCATCGCAAACAAGCTCATCTTTAAAAACGGCGTCAATCCCGCTGCCGTCGGTGAAAGACAAAAGACCTTTTCCGCGTGTTTTGACGACAAGGCCTGCGACGAGAGGGAATTTATTAACGCCGTAATAGAAAAGACGAACGTAGAGACAAACCGCGTTTTCCCGAGGGGAGAGGAGCTGTTTGAGCTGGCCCCGAAGTTCATAGAAGACCAGGGTGAGCCCGTGGCCGGCACCAGCCAGTGGGCCGGATGGCTGGTAATGAGACTGGTTAAAAGTTGCGGCGTGACCGTGGTGCTTAACGGGCAGGGGGCGGATGAGATCCTGGCCGGATACGGAAGTTATTTTCTTGCGAACTTTAAGGATCTATTCGCGGGACTAAGATTTCTTCGTCTTGCCAATGAGCTCAATAAGTATTCAAGATATCACGGTTATCCCAGGCCGTGGCTGGCAATGGATCTGATGAGGCATTTCGCGCCTTTTCATCCCTTCCGCTGGAAGCGGCGTTTGACCGGCGAAAAAGAGCCTGAGGCCTTCCCGCTGTGGCTGAACAGGGATTTTATCAAGGCTCATAAATATGATATATGCGATGAAGTCAGATATGAAGGACACATGGATCAAAGTCTGTATCATTTTCTGTGCATTGAGCGATTGCCGTCCCTTTTGCGGTATGAGGACAGAAACTCAATGGCCTTTTCAGTAGAGGCCAGATTGCCGTTTTTGGACTACAGGCTTGTGGAGTTCTGCTTCTCGCTGCCGTCGCATCAAAAGATCAGAGACGGGGCCGGCAAGCTCGTGCTCAGAAATGCGCTCAAAGGGGTTATTCCCGAAGTAGTCCGTGAGCGCATAAAAAAGGTGGGCTTTGACACTCCTGAGGCTTTATGGTTTCGCAGCGACTGCAGGAGACAGATAGAAGATATAATCAATTCAAAAAGCTTCAGGGAAAGGGGTTATTTTGACGCACCGGCGGTCGCCGCGCATTTCCGGAGCTTTGTAAACCGCGAGCCTGTGAACCCCCGGCCGATATGGAAGTATGTAAACACCGAGCTGTGGCTGAGAAATTTTTTTGATTGAGGGTATGAGCCGTCGCAACATCGTATTGATCGCTAATGAGCCGTGGGAGCATTTTACCTGGAGGAGACGGCACCATACGGCCTGGGCCCTGGCAAAGGATAACAAGGTGTTGTTTGTGGAGCCGCCGGCTTCGGTCAGCTCTCACTTAAGGGACGGGAATCTCAGTTGGAGGCAATTGCGCAATCTGGGCCGGTTGAAGCATCAGGGGAGGGGGCTTTATTCATTTTCCCCTTTTAAGCTTTTGCCCTTATCGCTTCCTTTTTCCGAACGCCTTGATCTTGACGCCTTGAACAAGAAGCTGATCTTTTCTCAATTGAAGCGTTATGCGCGGCGCCTGGAGATGGAAAGACCCGTGCTGTGGGTATTTTTCTCGGACCGGCAATATGAATATTACGGTCTGCTCGACGAAGTCTTTACAGTCGGCGATATATACGATAAGTTCACGGCCCCTACGTGGGAAGGGATGCCGTCGGAATCCGTTGAGCGCCTCAGGCAAAAACAGGAGACGCTCCTCAGAAGGGCGGACGTTGTTTTTACGGTGTCGCAAGCGCTGTTTGATGAGCTGAGCGAAATGCACCGGAACGTTTATCTTGTGCCGAACGGAGTCGATTATGAAAGCTTCGAGAATTGCGACCTGTCGAGCCTTACCCCGGCCCTCCATTCAAGACTCAAAAAACCCGTTATAGGTTTTTTAGGCATGATGCATTACATAGTGGATTTTGAGCTCCTGGACCATATTGCGGAGAGGCGCCCCGAATGGACCTTGCTCTTGATGGGAAAGGACAATATTCATTGTGCTGCCGACCGTAAGGTCTTTAATAGGTTGAAAGCCAGAAAGAACGTGGTATGGCGCGGGGAGCTCGGCAGAAAGAACATTCCCGCTTTCCTCAAGCTCGTCGACGTCTGCATTATCCCGAAGAAAAGACTTGAGCTGAACCGTTATGCGAATTTCCTGAAGGTCTGGGAATACCTTGCGGCAGGCAAGCCGATAGTGTCGGTAGATGTTGGAACGCCTTTTGAATACCCGGAGCTCATCAGGGTTGCGGCCTCGAAAGAAGCTTTTCTCGAAAATATAGAGAAGGCTTTGGAAGAAGACCGCGGAGAAGGGCTGAGCGAGCGCAGAAGGAATATCGCAAAGGACAATTCATGGCGCAGCAGGGTGAAGCTGATGCTGGGGATCATCGACGGTGAAATGCAGACGCTGCCGGGAGATCGTGAAGCGAATAAGGATGAGCCTCTTGCAAAAGTCCAACCAATGTCACCCTGAGCGAAGCGAAGGGTCTCATAACATACTGATAAATAAAGATTCTTCACTTCGTTCAGAATGACATAATCAACAATTTGCAGACTTTTGCAAGAGGCTCAGATGAAAAGCTTTATCAGGCATATCATTCTTGATACGCAGGCCGTGCGCATCCCCCTGAGATTTAAGAAGGGGATACTCTCAATACTCTGTTTCCACGGTGTGACAACGCATGGGCGTTTCTGCAAGACCGCCAATTTTGAGGGGCGTCACGTGCATAAAGACGCCTTTAAGGATCTCCTGGAATATCTGTTGAAGCGCTTCAACCCGATCACACTTGAACAACTAACGGACTATTATTACGCGGGAAAGACCTTGCCTGAAAATCCCCTCTTTATAACCTTTGATGACGGGTTTGCAAACAATTATCATCACGCCTTTCCAGTGCTGAAAAGCCTTAATTGTCCGGCGGTCATTTTCCTCTCCACGGGTTACATCGAAAATAGAACGGGCTTTTGGGTGGAGCGGCTGGAGTATTCTATTCACAATACAAAATTTGAAAGACTGAGGACGTCGCTCTTGGATCACGACCTGGACCTTCCGCTCAACTCAAATGAAGAAAAAGAGACCGCTTACAGGACCATACTGAGGTTTTTGAAGGGCGGGTCCCGCCTTTCCGCGATAGAGGAGGCGGTCCGGCTTATCTGTGACCGTCTGGGCTTCCCCGCCCTAAGCCGCATAGATGGAAATGAAGATTACCGCTTTCTTACGTGGGATGAGGTAAAAGAGATGTCCGCGCACGGGATCAGCTTCGGGGCGCATACGGTCCATCACGTCAATCTGACCTTTGAAGACCTTGAAAAGGCGCGGTGGGAGACGCAGGCCTCAAAGCATGAGCTCGAAAGCCGTTTGGGCCGGGAATGCATCGCCTTCTGTTATCCTTACGGCCGCTCCGGCTATAATGACAAAATGGAAGCCCTACTTAAAGAGTCCGGCTTCAAGCTCGGTTTTCAGCTCGGCGGGAAATTGAATGACAGGGATACAAACCCCATGCTCCTGAACAGGATACCCGTCGGATGGGGCTCGCGGAAAGAAGACCTCTTCTGGCACATCTTAAGAAGCTGAAAGGATCGCATAATGCGCAAATTGGAGCGTCTCAAATATTACACCTATCTGGTCAACCCGTTCATTCAAAAGAAATATCGTATCTGCAGGTCCTTTGCAAGAGACGCTCACGAATATTATGACTTTCTCGAAGGTTCCCAGTGGTGGACGGCGGACAAGCTGAAGGAGTATCAGGACGAAAAGCTGAGAAAGCTCATCAACCACGCCTATATGAACGTGCCTTATTACAGAAAAATTTTCAGTCAGTATGGAATCAAGCCGGAAGATATCAGGGTCTCCGAGGACCTTGTCAGGCTTCCGATCCTTACAAAGGATATCATAAGAAGGAATTTCCCGGACGGGATAGTGACGGGAAACGATGCAGATAAAAAAGACGGGGTATGGACTACCGGCGGCTCAACGGGAGAGCCTCTTAAGTTATATCCTGACATGAGAGCAAACAATCTTGTCTGGGCTTCTTTTTTCAGATTTTACCGGTGGCATGGCTACGAATGGGGGGACAGGGTCGCGATATTTTTCAGGCCGTTTTCCATTACGGATAAGCGCCCTTTACTCCACCGGTATCTGGACAGATTACAAAAGGGTCTTGTTCCTAATGTGAAGTATTATGACGGCTCCCGCCTGAAGGACGGCGACCTGGCCTTCGTTGTCGAGGACCTCATAAAGAGCAACATGCGGATCTTGAGAGGTTATCCCAGCACTCTTGCACGCCTGGCGGAATATTGCAGAGACAACGGTGTTTCTCTCAGGCCGAAATTCGTAGCGACTACGGGCGAGATCCTCTATGCACGGCAGAGGGATCTGCTGAGGAAAGTGTTTCTCTGTAACGTATACGACCACTACGGCTGCGCGGAGATTATGGGGGTAGCCTTTGAATGCGGCAGCGGCAGCGGGCTGCATCTCACCTCCGAGCACTGCGTTGTCGAGGTGGTTGATAAAGATGGAAACATCCTTCCGCCGGACGATAAGGGGCTTTTGCTCATAACGGACCTTGACAATTACCGGATGCCCTTTATCAGATACATGGCCGGGGATGAAGGAAGCATAAAGAAGGAGCCTTGCGGCTGCGGTAGAAATCTTCCTTTACTGGATAATGTTATCGGCAGGGAGTGCGACATGATAAAAGGACTTAACGGGCGGATTGCACACGGTTTATTTTTCGTCACGCTGATGCAGGATGCACAATGGTTTGAGAGGTTTGCCGTTAAGGATTTTGAAGTGGTCCAGAGTGAACGGGACCATATAGGGATAACAATTGTATCCGAAGGCGAACCGGGTGACGACGACAAGAACAAGCTTATAACCCTCTGTCAGGAACATTTCGGCCGGATGAGGATAAGCCTGAAATTTTGCGAAGAAATCCTCCGCACGCCGTCGGGCAAGAGAAGATATACCAGGTCGGAGATCGGCTGACAAATGGCTCACGGGACAAAAGAAAGGATAAACGTCCTGCATATCATTGAGGCGTTGCCGTACGGCGGCGCGGAGAATCTTCTCCTGACCCTGGCAAGGAATATCGACAGGGACAGGTTTAATCTCCTCTTCTGCTGTTTGAGAAGCGGAGGCCCTATTGCGGACCAACTGAAAGAAGAAGGGTTTAAAGTGGTCTGTCTGAAAAACTACAGGATGCGGTTTTTCTATAAAAAGGTCAGGGACCTTATCAGGCTGATAAATGAGGAAGGCGTTGACGTTATCCAAACGCATTTAATAGAGGCTAACTTCTTGGGCCGTGTCAGCGCGTATCTTTCCAACGGCGCCGCTGTGTGTAAAACGGAGCATGCCTTTTTGCCCTTCTTATTTAAAGATTGCCGGATTAAACAAAAACTGTATCTGGCTGCGGACAGATTATTGGACAGACTTTCCGACCGTATCATATACGTATCCGAATCCCAGAGAAACATTGTCAGAAAAGGGAAACATGATCCCGCCAGACACGTTGTCATTCATAACGCAGTTGATGAAAAGAGATTTTCAGATCACAAACCGGTAAAAGAGGCGAGGGGCCTTTTGGGTTTTACCGATAAGGATATCGTTATCGGCACGGTTGCCAGACCGGTGCCGCATAAGGGACTTATCTATCTTATTAAAGCGGTTGAGGAGGCAAAAAAGAAACACGGAGACCTCAAGCTGCTCGTCATAGGGAGCGGACCCGAAGAAGCCGGATTAAAAAAAGCGTCAAGGCCGTTGGGAAAGGACGTGTTGTTTTTGGCCCACAGGCCGGACGTTCCAGAATTAATGAAATCCATGGATATATACGTTCAACCGTCTTTTTGGGAGACATTCGGGATAACCATTGCAGAGGCGATGTTCTCCGGACTGCCTGTAATTGCCACCGACGTCGGAGGCATACCCGAAGTAGTAGTGAGCGGAGAGACTGGAATTCTGGTGCCGGCTGAAGATTCAAAGGCCCTGACAAACGCCCTGTTTAAGCTGCTCGAGAACCCGGCGCTGGCAAAGAGCATGGGTGAGAGGGGAAGGGAAACAGCCGTCTCGAGATTTACGGGGAAGCGATACGCGGAAGAGATGGAAAGGCTTTATATCTCGCTTATGGAGAAGCGATAGCAAAATATCAGTTTATTAAGAGCCTGTTGCACAAATACTCAATTTGTCATCCTGAGCGGAGCGAAGGATCTATTACCTCGCAGTATTATGAGATTCTTCACTTCGTTCAGAATGACACAAAGCAATATTTTCAGGTTTGCGCAACAGGCTCTTAAGCAGGAAAAATGATCTGTAAAATTTGTCGATATATAGAGATATTCTTTCTGAATCCAGATGTTTTTTTCAAAAAAGCCATTTGGCTCATTTTAAAAAGAGTCACTCCATTACGCAAGGGTGTTGTTCAGGCTCAAATAGGCGGATACCGCCTTGATACAATTCCCTCCAGGAATTATTGGTGGAAATCAATGTACTATGGATACTGTGATGTTGAAATCCATTATAACATCAAGAAATACTTAACCTCAGGAGGAATTTTTATTGATGCAGGAGCAGGCGTAGGCTATTTTTCAGCGATAGCATCCGAACTTGTCGGCATTTCAGGGCAGGTCCATTCTTTTGAACCGTTTTTACTGAATATTGAAGGGATTCAAAGAATGATAAAAAGCAATCCGAATTCCAATATTGTTTTGAATGGTTACGCCTTAGGTGTTGAGGACAGCATTCAAAATTATTATCTTAATAAAAACGTCAAGGGATTGAAGGCCTCGATGCATAAAAACTTTATTGAAAAGGTTGATGAAATATTTAAAGTCAAAACACAAAGGTTAGATACATATTTAAAAGAAAAAAATATAAGTAAGGTATCGTTGATCAAGATTGACGTAGAGGGATATGAATATAATGTACTGAGAGGACTTGCCGGTTTCTTCGAAGGAACAACGTGCAGGCCGCCTATAATTTGTGAAATCAGTTTTCCTACTTTTGGCTTTTCACTCAGCGAATTATATGATTATATGAACGATTACGGATACCGGGCGTTTAATATATTCAACACCAGGAATAAGATTGATATACGATTGCTTTCTGAAATGACCGATGTGGTTTTCCTGCCGACAAACACGGAATAAGGTCATGCCGTCGGACGCAAAGCAAAGAATAACGTATGTGCTGGGATCTTTTCCTTCCGGTATCCAGTCGTTTGTATTTAACGAGCTGAAAGAATTGTCAAAGCTGGGTTTTAATATTAATGTGTTTTCGGTCTATGGCAGACCGCAAAGCAACAATGACGATCTTAACTGGACATCAAAGACCTTATATGCAGAACCTCTCTGCTCCATCAAGATAATTTTTTCTCACCTGTATTTTATGTTGACAAAGCCCGGGACATATTTCCCGTTGTTAAGGGAATACAGGTCCTTCAGAGGCAAAGGTGTTTTCCTGAGATCAGCGTATTTTGCGAGACAGGCCGTGAAAAGGAATATAAAACATATTCATGCCCATTTTGCCTGGACTGCAACGGACGCGGCAAGGCTGATCTCAAAACTTTCAAACATAACATACAGCCTGACCGCCCATCAATCCGATATCAACCGATGTGCGGATGACAATTTATACGAAAAATTAGAAGAAGCCAGGTTTATTTTTACGTGCACTAACGGAAACAGGGAATACCTGGGGAAGAAATACGGGAAAGACATCTATGATAAAACAGCCGCAATCTACCACGGTGTTGATCTTCAAACATTTAGGCCCGAGGCAAGCCGCGAGGTTCAGGATGTAGATATACTGGCAATCGGCAGCCTGATCAGGGTGAAAGGCCTTGACTACCTTATCAGGGCGTGCGGGTTTCTGAAATCCCGTGGTCTTCGACTGAAATGCGTAATTGTGGGGAATGGTCCTGAAAAAGAATACCTTGAATATCTTATCTCGGAGCTCAATCTCAGGGACCTGGTTGAGATCAAAGAGCCGGTCCCTTACAGTAAAGTTCATGAACTTTATAACAAGGCCCGGATTTTTGTTCTGCCGGCAGTTGTAATTGACGGCGCTCCGCACGGCATACCCAATGTTTTGGCAGAAGCCATGGCAATGGGTCTTCCCGTAATCTCAAGCAATGTCCCGGATATTTCCGAATTAATAGAGCACGGCAGAAACGGCATACTCGTCAGAGAGAAAGACCCCGAAGCCCTTGCCTGGGCCATTGAAGGGCTGCTGAAGGACGAAAATAAACGCGACTATTTAAGCGCAATGGCAAGAGAGAAAATCGAATCGGAATTTGATGCAACGAAGCATATCCGGAGGATATCGGATATTTTCCTCAGGGCCGCTTGCCGTGAGTCGTAGCATGCATATTCTCATCTCGCAAACGTAAGAGGATGTCAAATTGGGATATACCGTCGTTGCCATAACAAATGAATGGGACATGTTCATGCGGCGGTACAGGAGTCTCTTTACCGAGCTGGAAAAGTACGACGACATCGACCATATCCTGTACGTGGAAACGCCCCTTACTCTCTACTCGTTTATCAGGTTTCTCTTCGGCAGGATGAACAGGCGGGACCGGGAGCGATGGAGCCGGGTCTTAAAAAAAGGGGTCGTTCATCGAGAGGGGAAAATATTCATCGTTACGCCGGTGGTCCCTTTCCCCTTTCTTTCAATCAACGCGCTCTTGAGATTCAACGTGTTCTGGCTGAACGAGCTGCAGCTCCATCTTATCAGGAAGCTGAAAACGAAGCTGGGTTTTGAAGACGTGATCTTATGGATCAACCATCCCTATTTCCCCTCAAAGCTGGTACGTAAGGTAACAAAAAAACTGTTTTGCTATGACTTATGCGACGATTACAATGCAAAGGAGAAAGACGCGGCGAGTCTCATCGCAAAGCTCATAAGGGAGAATGACGCTTATTTAACGGAGCAGGCCGATATCATGTTCGTTTCTTCAGAGAAGCTGTTTGAAGAGCGCTCTCCCGTAAATAAGAACGTCCACCGCGTGCCCAACGGGGTCCATATGGATTTTATCAGGAGAAGGCTTCATTCCGTCAGGGAGCCGGCCGACCTGAAACACGTTCCGGGCCCGCGCCTCATATATATCGGGAACATTTCCGAAGCTGTAGACCTGGAATTGCTGCAATGGCTCGGCAAGGCCCGTCCCGGATGGTCTATAGTCATGATCGGCCCGGTGCGCGGCAGGGCGCTTGAACGGGAGCTCAGGAAGATAAACTCGGTACACCTTATGGGCGTCAGATCCTATGAAGAATCCATCGCATATCTGAAATTCAGCGACGTGGCTGTCATTCCATACAAGAGATCGCCGTGGGCCCTGTCTATAGATTCCTTGAAAATATACAATTACATCGCTTCGGGGAAACCCGTAGTCTCAACGGAGATAGGAGGAAGCGAGGCCTTTCGCGGGATCATTTCCATAGGGAAAGACAGGGATGATTTTGTCCGGCAGATCGAAGCGGCGCTTAATGAGACCGGGGAAGAAGGCGCGCGGAGGGAAAAGCTGCAATGCGAGGTCCTTGCAGGGCATACGTGGCGGAAGCGCGCTGAAACGATCCATGACCTGATGCTGAAGCAATTGAACCTATAAAAAGCAGTTGGCCACAGACTAACACAGATTAAAAGCAATGAATTGAAAAGATATGAATGCTTCATGCTTCACCGGAAAGGTGATAAAAGAACTTATTACAAGTTACTTAATTATCTATCATAGTCTGTGTAAGTCAGTGGCTAAATGCCGTTTTTAGGTTGAAGAATTCAACGTGAGAGAACAATGAAAGTACTGTTGATAAATCCGCCGTTGTACGGCACGGGGTCGGAGCCGAGATTTCCGCTGGGCTTAGGCTATATCGCCTCCGTCCTCCGCGAGGACGGCCATAAGGTTCAGGTTGTGGACGCCAATGCATTGAAGCTGCCGGAAGCGCGGATCGAAGAGCTTATAAATGCAGTCAAGTTCGACGCCGTGGGGATGACCGGTTTAATAACACAGTTCAAGCAGGTTCAAAGAACGGCTTCAATCATTAAAAACAATTCCGGCGCCGCGGTCGTTCTCGGGGGCGGACTTGCCAGCGCGGCGCCCGAGGTCGTTTTAAAGAAGACCGCAGTGGACGTGGTCGTGCTGGGAGAGGGCGAGGAAACGGCGTCGGAGCTGTTTAAAGCCCTTGAGAACGGAGCGGCGCTGCAAGAGGTAAAAGGCCTTTGCTTCAAAAGAGACGGCGGTTTTTTTAAGACGGCCCCGAGGGAGCCGCTCGAGAATATTTCATCCTTGCCCATGCCCGCATGGGACCTGTTCCCCGTGAGACATTATTTCAATAACAACGTCATGTGCATGCCGAAGCGCAGGATGAGCATGCTTACAAGCAGGGGATGCCCGTATCATTGCGCCTTCTGTTTTCACGGAGTCTTCGGCCACCGGCACAGGGCGAGAACCGCTGAGAATATTTTTAAAGAGATCGCCCTGCTCCATGAGAAATACGGCGTCACGGGGTTTGTATTTGAAGACGATACCTTTGTCCTGGACAAGAAAAGGGTTTACGGCTTGTGCGGGCTTATTACGGACAGCAGATTAAAGCTTCGCTGGACCTGCAACGCCCGGATAAATCTCGTAGACGCGGATCTGCTCGCGAAGATGAAAAAAGCGGGCTGCGTTGAAATATCCTACGGCATTGAATCAGGCAATCAGAAACAGCTCGAGAAGATCAAGAAGGGCATTACCGTTGAACAGGCTTATAAGGTCGTCGATATGACCCGAAAAGCAGGGATAATAACGCACGGCTTCGTGATGCTGGGCCTCCCGGGTGAAACAGCCGCGACGATAAAAGACAGCGTCAGCTTCTGCAAACGGGCGGGCATACCGGCGGAATTTACCATAATGACGCCTATCCCCGGCTCCCGGATATATCAGGACGCCGTCGCGGCGAATATGATGAAGAGGAGCGTCGAGGACCTTGTCGAGAATTGGGGTTCATGGCTTGATAAGGTGCTGGTAAATTTAACGGAGCTGCCTGATGAGAAGCTGCTCGAAATGAAAAGGGCCGCGGAGCTGGAGATTTTTAGCAGCTATTATAAAAGGCACCCCGGGACCATCATTAAAATGCTTTTCCTGGAATTGAAGACCAACGGCTTTTTTGCCTTCTTCCACCGGTTGAAAAAGGGAGCAAAATTACTGATCCGCTCTCTAAAGGGACTCGGCTTAAGAGAGCGCCCCACGACATGAATTCAGATTTCGACATTGTAGCGTTCCTTTCCGTGGACTGGGCTCAATCCTTCAGGAGATACCTTTTCCTGGCGATGGCCAGGAACTGTCCGGACCGCAGGATATTATGCGTGCAGCGGCCCATATGCTTTTTTACGACCCCCATGCGTAACAGGAAAAAATTTATTTCCTGGTTTAAAAGAAAGGAACGGCTGAAAAGGGTGCTTGAGAACCTGTTCATCTATCAGCCTGTTTTTTTTCTGAACGACAACCTTGCCCCTTATGTGCCGGGGGCCGATAAATTGAACGGTAAAATGCTCTCATATCAGGTCTTAAAAAAAGTCGATGAACTCGGTTTAAGAAAAAATAACCTTGTGCTGTGGATATCAGACCCTATACAGGAAGACTATCTTGGTATCGTCAATGAGAAAAAAAGCGTCTATGACTGTTTTGATGACTATTTCGCTATCCCTGGAAACCCCATTATCAAGAATATTGAAAAGAACAGGTTAAGAGAAAAACACATCCTTGAGAACGTTGATATTGTACTGACCGTCTCTAATAAGCTGTACGAGAGCAAATCAAAGGTCAATAATAACACGTATATGGTCCCTAATGCGGCTGATACGGCCCTGTTCCTGAAGTCGTTCGACGAATCAACAGCAATTCATCCGGATATGAAGGGTATTCCGCATCCGATAATAGGATCGGTCGGCAATCTTAATCAGCGCATTGATTTTGGATTAATTAAGAATGTGGCGGTGAACCATCCGGAATGGTCTGTAGTGATAGTCGGCGACTGGTCAGGGGCTGATCCTGCTTTTGTGAATTCGGATCTGATAAAGGGCATGAAAAAAATGGACAACATCCACTGGATGGGACACCGGCCCATGGAGGTCCTGCCTAACTATCTGAAGGCGTTTGATGTCTGTATTATTCCTTACGCGCCTGAAGACCCGTTCAACATCAGCTGTTCACCCCTTAAATTGTATGAGTACCTGGCAACAGGCAAACCCATCGTATCCACAAGATTACCTACTGTTGATGAATATTCTGATGTAGTACATATAGGTAATGATTATAAGGAGTTCGAAGAGGGGATAAGGCTTGCTCTGACGGAAAAGAACGGGTGCGGGGACAGGAGAATAAAACTGGCTTATAAAAACTCATGGGATAACAGGGCAAATGAGATATTTTCCATAATAGAAAATAATGGGAAAATATAAGATTAAGTAAATTAAAGGGGAGCGGCGGGAAATGGTCAACACTGTCCAGAACAGAATAAAAGATATCCTCCTTAAGAAGCTGGATATTAAACACATAAACTGGCTAAGAAGGCTGAAATGGTTCATCCTGAATAATTTTGCCGATGACCGGGAGACGATCGAAAAATTTTACTATGAGGAGCTGGAGGTCAGAATTTTGGAGAAAATTATTCCTTATCTGGCCGCAAAGTGTCCATTGCCGCCCGCTGTTATTGATATTGGCGCTAACGTCGGAGCGTATTCATATTATCTTGCTGATATTATCAGGGAATTCCATGGACAATGCATCGGGTTCGAACCCAGGAGCGATATTTTTGAAAAACTTGTAAAAAATGTAAAAAAGGATAATTTTATTGGGGAGCGGTCCGCCCTTTCTGACAGAACGGGGTCTGCCGACCTGCACCTGCCGGCAACTCACGAGAACTCGTCTTTAGTAAGTTTTGATCATTTTGCGGGTTTTAAAACAGAGAGGGTCTCTCTCTCCACCCTTGATAATTATATTTCGTCAAGGCATATACCCTACAAGTCAATTATATTTATCAAAATAGACGTGGAAGGGCATGAACTGGAGACACTCCGCGGAGGCAGGACGGCGATTTCCAGAGGCAAGCCGCTTATTTTATGCGAGTCTGAGAACAGACACCTGATGCCGCAGAATAAAAACGTCAGGATGGTGATAGATCTCATGGAAGATATCGGGTACAGCGGCTATGTGATTTCAAAGAAAAGTTATAGATTATTGCCGATAGCCCGGATATCCATTCCTCACGGCAAATCGACCCATAATGAATATTTCTATAATTTCTGGTTCCTCCCTGACAATATTTCATCAGGAAAACAAAAGATCGAAGACATCCTGAACCAAATACATATGGAGAACCCGCAAATCATTTCTGGTCTGCCGGAAAACTGACTTGATAAACATACTTGTAGTCTCTCTTCAGGGGATCGGTGATACTCTGATGAAGTTATGCGCAGCTGAGAAGCTTATGGACCAATATCCCGTTAACTTGTCCGTAGCTGTTTCGAATAATGGTTCTCATGAATTGGCGCTGGCACAACTTCCGGAAAGGCAGGTTTATATCTGGGACGAGTCTAAAGCTGCCGCAAAGAACATAATACGGCTCGGCAGGGCGCTGAGACACACGTGTTTTGACAGGGTTTATCTGGCATATCCTTCCTATAAAAGAGAAGGAGTGATCGGACTGCTGGCAAGGGCCGGGGAAAAGAAAGTGCTTCTGGACGGCGCGGGAGACTGGAAATATTTCAGAAAAATATACAGATCAAAAAACCGGAAGCCTGCGAATATCCACGACATAAATGCAAACTATGCTCTTTTTGGAGTAGCAAGTCAGGGGTACCTTAACCCGGGTGGCATGTTCAACATGAAAGTCGAAAATGATTACAAGGATTACGCTGACAGTTTTTTTTCTGAAAGCGGCCTCGCAAGCAAATTCGTTATTGCCGTTCATCCCGGTGCAAACGGCGGCGGGAAACGCTGGGATCCGGAGAAGCTCATAAAATTATGCAGGGAGCTGAATGAGCGGTTTGCCTGCAGGTTCGTTATAGTCGGCGGAAGTGATGAACTGAAGCTGAAACAGACCGTTGCAAAGGGCCTTGGTGAAAACGCTGTTATGCTTAACTCTTCTACTCTTTCTCAGACAGCTTCAATAATACAAAGATGCGATCTTTTCATCGGTAATGATTCTGCGCCGATGCATATTAGCGCGATCCTGGGTGTTCCTGTGGCTGCGTTATGGAGTTACACTGATTTTCACAGAACCTCACCGTATGGTCCGGGGAATATTATAATCAGGAGAGCCTGCCGGTGCAGCCCCTGTTACTCTTCCAATGGAAGCTTCATGGACAACTGTGAATACGGAATGAAATGCATCAAAAACCTCGAATTAGCGGATGTTCTGCAGGTCATGTCGCACTGCATGGAGATCATGCTCGATAAAAAGCGGAAGGTGAGTGCTGAAGATTTAAACTCGTTGAAGATTGACGGCATAGAGAGGGTATACGAGCTGGAGCACGGCTGTACGGTAGTTGATTTCAAAGGTTGATACATTATCCAGGCTGCCCGGCCTGAGTAGTTCGGCTAAGCTCACTGTCGGATGGCAGTCCTGCTTGTTCTGAGTTTATCGAAGAAAGCAAAGTCGAACGGGTTGATGCACATGATTGAAACTCTCTGTGGTTAATCTTTCTTTTCATTTTATACAGAATCTATCTGCTAAGGGACTAATGGAGCAATTATTTTGGCTTTTAACGGCGGCGGTATTTTACGTTTACTTCGGATATCCGCTGCTCCTGTGGACGCTGCGCTCGCGCAAAAAAAACTTAAGCTATGAAAAGGACCATTACCCCGCAGTAACGCTCGTTATCGCCGCCCATAATGAAGAAAGCCTCATAGAGGGAAAGCTTGAGAACGTCCTGGCCGTCGATTATCCGAAAGAGAAGCTGCAGCTCGTAGTCGCATCCGATGCCTCGACGGACGCGACAAACAATATCGTGAGAAATTATTCCGCCGCCGGCCTCGAACTGTACGAGCAAAAAGAGCACAAAGGCAAAAGCGCGGCCCTGAATTACGTCGTTGAAAACACGGCAAGGGGGGAGATAATCATATTTAACGACGCCTCCGCAATTCTCGAAATGGACGCCGTCCGAAAGATCGTTTCTCATTTCTCGGACCCATCCGTCGGGGCCGCGGCAGGCAGGCTTTCTTTTAAGAGTGAGGCAGACTCCGCGATAACGCAAAGTCACGGCCTTTACTGGAAATATGAGGAATTTTTGCGTAACCGGGAGAGCGATATAGGGTATCTGCCGTTCGTATCCGGGGCCTTTTATGCCATCCGCAAAAATTTATATACGACAGTGCCCGAGCACATGCCCGATGACAGCGTATCGCCCTTAGGAGTATATAAACAGGGCTATAGGGTTTGTTACGCGAAAGACGCCGTAGCATACGAGACGGGCGCCGAAGACGCCGGCGGTGAATTCCGGATAAAGACCCGGGGCGTCGTGAGAGAGCTCAGCTCGATATTTTATTTCAAAGAGCTGCTGACCCCCCTCAAATATCCGATGCTCTCGCTGGTATTGATCTCTCACAGGCTGCTGCGCTGGGCTGCGCCTTTAATGCTGATAATTCTTTTTATGCTCAGCCTCCATCTTGCCGGACGTCCTTTTTACAAAATACTTTTATGGATCCAGGCCGTCTTTTACGGCCTTGCGTTATGCGGCTTCCTGACGGGAAAGAAAGTTATGATTTTAAGTATGCCGTTTTATTACACGCTCGTCAATTTTGCCGCTTTGTGGGGCTTGATAAAATTCTTCTTCGGAGAAAAGCAGGCGACCTGGAAGCCGGTGAGACCATAAAATGAAAATAGCCCTGATACAACCCAAAAGCTTCCACGCCTGGGAGGCCTTGAATCTGGGATACATCGCGTCCTTCGCAAGAAAGAACGGCTTTGAAGACATCAGGTTCTTCAGCGGTTTCTTTGACTCCGATGAAGAAATAGTCGCAGGCTGCCGGGACGCGGACGTCGTGGGCTTTTCCTGCACCTCCCCTCAAATGAAGCACGCCGAATATTTAGCCTCCAGGATAAAACGCTCAAACAACCATATCGTATTCGGCGGAGTGCATCCCTCCTGCGAGCCGGAGCGAACCCTTGAAAATAATGATATAGACGCCGTTGTCGCGGGCGAAGGCGAGCAGGCCTTCCTTGAGATATTAAAAGGCGGCAGGGACCGGATAATAAAAAGGCCGTACGTTGAAGACCTCGACTCGCTGCCGTTTCCGGACCGGAGACTGATTAAGCAGGAGAGGAACATACAAACCGCTTACAGGGACAACGGCATCCGTATAGCAAGCCTTTTTTCGAGCAGGGGCTGCCCTTTTTCATGCGTCTTCTGCGCCAGCCATTCAGTCTGGTCGAGAAAGGTAAGGTTCAGGTCGGCAGACAATATACTCGAGGAATTCAAACAGGTCGTGGACGAGTTGAAGGTCGATTTCATAAAGTTCAGCGACGACACTTTTACGATAAAAAGGTCGCTTGTCGAAGAATTCTGCGTCAAAAAGATCGACCGGCGCATAAAAACGCCCTGGGCCTGCAACGTAAGGGTGGATATGGTCGATGAGCAGATGCTGAAGCTCATGAAGGAAGCCGGGTGCAGGGAGATATGGGCCGGCGTTGAAAGCGGCTCGCCGAGGATCCTGAAAGAGATGAACAAGAAGATAACGGTTGAGCAGGTGAGGCGCGTATTCGCGGCGTCCAGGGAGCTCGGGCTGATACGCAGGGCGTACATGCTTCTCGGCATGCCGGAAGAGACGCTTGAAGACATTAAATTGTCCGAGGCGCTTGTGGACGAGATCAAACCCGACGTGGTGGGCTTTACGATACTCGCTCCTTACCCCGGCACAAGATATTACGAGCGCGGGCTTCACGGCGGCGTAGACTGGTCCGTGGTCGACGAATATGAAAACAGGATTACAAAGACCCGCGCCCTGAGCAATGAAGACCTGCATACGGAGCAAGCCCGGCTTGTAGAAAAATATCGGGCCGGCGTCGCATACAGGCATAAACCTAAAAACGGCAATTAGCCACAGAGATGATATGTTAAAGTGTCAAGCTTTCCCTGAGAAGGATAACATGTTATCCTTCAAAAGAGATAAACAATTAAAGGAGGGAAAGCATGACACTAAATTATTTACCAAAAGATTATGACATATTCATAGGACTTGA
>JACRHB010000084.1 GCA_016217725.1 Nitrospirota bacterium
ATTGATAAAAAATTGCCAGTTCACCGGTTTTTCTGTTAAAATTAACAATGAATAATTTAGTCACCGGGAAACCCGTCAAAATACTGCTTGTTAATCCGCCTTATCAATACTTTGGAAAAACCGGCGGCAAAAAAGCCCAATATACTGAACCGCCGTTAGGGGTGGCATATCTTGCCGGTTACGCCTTAAAATTTTTTGGCGATAATATTGATATCAAAATCTTAGACGCCGCGGCTCTTACATTAAGCCTTGAAGAGACAATAAAAGAAGTGGAAAAAAACAAGCCGGATATTTTAGGCGTCACGGTGGTTACGCTTTCCAGCAACCTGGCTGTAAAAATTATTACGGCTTATAAAAAAACAAATCCCGGGGCTTTAACTTTAGTCGGCGGTCCGCACGTCACAGCCTTGCCTTACGATTTAATCCCGCCCGCTGATATTGCATGCATCGGCGAAGGCGAAGAAACTTTTAGAGAAATTATTGAGTATTATCAAGCTAAAAGATCTATTGACAGCATCAAAGGCATTGCCTATTTGCATGAAACAGGGAAATGCATGGTCACTGAAGGCCGGCCATATCTCCCTTCTGTCGACATCATCCCTTTCCCGGCTCGCCACCTTCTTCCAATGGAAAAATATCAGCACCAATATCCTTATCCCACCAAAAACAGAAATTACGCCACAATGATGACTACGCGAGGCTGCCCTTTTAGATGCTCTTTCTGCGGCGTGAAAAAATTATGGGGCCGGGCTATCAGGGAAAGAAGCGTAGAAAATATTTTGGCGGAATTGGACGAGTTGGTTAATATATACCAGGTTTCTTTTATTTCCATCTTTGACGAGACCTTTACCTTTCGCAAGAAAAGAGTGATGGAATTCTGCGATCGAATTATTGACAGGAAGTACGATATTAAATGGGCCTGCTTCAGCCGGGTGAATACTTTAGACGAAGAACTTTTGAAAAAAATGAAACAAGCGGGCTGCATTGAGCTGCAAGTAGGTGTGGAATCGGGAGACGAGGCAGTTTTAAAAAATATTTGCAAGGATATTGATTTGAAAACCGTAATAAAAGCTTTTGATTTGATTAAGAACGCGGGGATTAATACTAAAGCTTTTTTTATGATCGGCAATCCCGGTGAAACCCCGGCCACAATTGAAAAGACTATTAAATTTTCTTTGGAGCTTGATCCGACTTATGCTTTTTATTCTATTCTAATTCCCTTCCCCGGCATTCCAATCCATGATGAATATAAGGCTCGCGGCTTTATCAAAACCTATAATTGGGGAAAATATAATTGGTATCTTGATCCGGTTTTTGAGACCGATACGCTTTCCGCTAAGGATATGATTAGATTGAGACGCAAGGCGGAGATGGTTTTTTATCTAAGGCCCGCCCGCGTTTGGAAGGCTTTTATAGACGCTTATCGCGCTAAAAAAATGAACATTTTATTCAGAAATTTTCTGGCCTGGCTTTCCATCGTGTTGCCGCATAAAAAGGAAGAGCGTTGAAACGGGGGGCCTTTCTTTGATCTCAATCATCGTTCCGACATATAATGAGAAGGAAAACATTATTGATTTTTTGGATAAAACCAACACCCAATTAGACCTTGCTGGAATTAAAGCGGAAATCATCGTAGTTGATGACAATTCACCGGATGGGACTGCCGATCTCATAGAAGATTATAAAAAGCTGCACAATAATGTTGTCCTGGCAAGAAGGGAAAAAAAGAAGGGGTTGTCATCAGCCTGTGTATATGGATTCAACCTATCAAACAGCGAAATCTTAGGGGTAATGGACAGCGATTTAAGTCATGCTCCTCAAGCGCTGCCCTATCTGATAAATCCTTTGTTATATAATTTGTGCGACATTACTATCGGGAGTAGATACATCTCCGGAGGACGAATACTTAACTGGCCGATACGAAGATATATTGTTTCAAGAACAGCAGGTTTTCTGGGCTCTACACTTACAACCGTTAAAGACGTGACTTCGGGCTTTTTCTTTTTTAAAAGGAAAGTAATTGAGGGGGTAGCTATTGACCCGATAGGATTTAAAATATGTCTGGAAATCCTGATCAAGGGTAATTATCAGACAGCGATTGAGGTGCCCTATACATTCAGCGATAGAGCTACGGGAAAGAGCAAAATGGGAATTAAAGAAATATTGCTCTATTTGCAGCACTTACGCAGGCTTTATAGATATAAAGCAAACCCGCATAAGGATTTAAGAAATCGTATTTAGACTAAGAACATCGAATCTTTCAGGTTGATGAACAAATCTTCGACTCATAAAAAAGTTCTGCTGGTTAATCCTCCGAGAATAAATGGGGTTTCATGGACAAGAGAAGGTAGATGCCAGGAAAGGGAAGATATTCTTGGGACTGTAAAACCTCCATTTTCGCTTGCGTTAATAGCCTCGATTTTAAGAGAAAATAAAATAGATTTTAAGTTAATTGATGCGACCGCTCATGATTTAACCGGCAATGAAATATATGCTCAACTGATAGAATCAAATTTCCATCCGGACTTTATTGTTTACTGCACTACAACGCCGACTATTATTCCTGATACGGAAGCCCTTTCCATTTTGAAGAAAAGGTTTAATGCCAAACTTGCTGCCTTTGGAACCCATATTGCCAGCGTACCCGAGGAAAGCATGACAAAGCTGCCTGATATTGATATAGGAATTACAGGAGAACCGGAGTACGTGGTTTTGGATATTTTAAAGCAGGACAATTTATCAGATCTAAGCAGCGTTAAAGGCATTATCTGGAGAAATGGAGAGAAGCTGTGTTTAAATGCAAGAAGCGAGTGGTTAAATAACTTAGACCGGCTTCCTGTGCCGGCATGGGATTTGCTGCCTTTAGATAATTACACTTTGCCCTTTACCAATGAAAGATACATATTAGTAGAAACAAGCAGGGGTTGCCCGTTTGGATGTGAATTTTGTGTTGCGCATTTAAACCATGGTTTAAAATTTAGAAGAAGACAGCCTGAAAATGTAGTAAATGAAATTGAGGATTTAAAAATAAAATTCAACATAAATTATTTTTATTTGTGGGGAGATACTGTAACCCTGGATAAAAAATTTATTGAAAATTTCTGCGATGAACTCATCAAGAGAGATATCAAAATACGGTGGTTTACAAATACAAGAGCCGATACCCTGCACGATGCCGATTTAGTCAGGAAAATGAAGGCGTCGGGCTGCTGGATGTTATCAATAGGGATAGAGTCTTCCAGCCAGGAAACGAGAAGGGATATGAACAAAAAACTCGAGACAGATAACATAAAACAAGCGATTACACTTTTAAGAAAAGTAGGGATATTATCATTCGGCTTCTTTATTTACGGATATCCCGGCGAGACAGAGAAAGATTTACGTGAAACGACAAAATTTGCCCTTTCGCTGCCGCTTGATTACGCAAATTTTTATCCTGCTGTTCCTTACCCGGGCACTGCCTTCTATAATAGATGTGTAAGAGATGGATATCTGAGTCAGAATTCATGGGCCAAAATGGAATATTCGCATTATATTCTAAACACAAAAGATCTGAATGAAAACATTGTTAAGCGGGCTATTTTCCACGCGTACCGTCGGTTTTATCTAAGACCTCAATTTATCTATAGACATCTAAGAAATATCGGGCTAAAGAATTTTATCGGCAGCTCATCACAATATGTTATAAAATTTATTAAAATTTGTTTCTTCGATAGTTGCAAACAAACCCGACCGCTTCTTTAAGATATAGTCTGTGCATTACATGATATGAAATGGTCCGTATGAATTTGCATTAATCGCGGTCCCCGTCGATCCTTTCACCGGATACGATAATATTCACAGCCTTGTTGTTTTTCCCCGTTTCTATTTTTAATTCCGATATGTTCGTATAAATCCCGCCCCTGTTGATCGCAGAGACTTCCACACCGTTGTTCGGATAATTCAAGTTCAGCCATGACTTGATGCTGTAATCGGTCAAAAAGGTGGCTGTTTGAGCTCGCGGAGCAAAGTCCTTTGAATAAACAATGATCCTGGGCAGATCATATACGTTAACGGCTGCATCATGTGGTAATTGAGGAATGATTTCCGAAAGCTTCCCGAAGAACATTGAATACAAATTCGATGCGGTCTCCCAATCTCTATACTTTCTTACAAGAGGGGAATACGAGAAGAGCGAGATCAGCAAACCGGTTATCATTATAAAGCTGAAGAGTCGTTTGACGCCGATCACTTCCTTTTTTCTCGCTCTTCGGATCACGGATTGAAAGCCTTCAATAAAAAAAACCGCAAGACATGCGCTGAAAGGAATTACCGAAATATACATAAAATGATGGCTGAACATGAGTGTCGGCATATAGACGCAAAGGGGGAAAAACAGCCAGAGCAGCAGATACCCGATCAACCCCCCGTTTGCCGAATCGGTAAAATAGTTTTTCACCTTATCGCCTTGTTGAATTATTATCAGGCCGGCCGCAGAGCTCGAAGCAAGGGCGAAACATAATAACCTCAAGATAAAGTCTTCCTTATGAAATTCCGACGGTAAGACGTAATACCTCTTTTCCATCAGACTGGTGAGAAGCTTCAATTTTTCTCCGAAAGACGCCGCGGAGAGCAGCCGGTATACATGCTGAGGCATAAAAAGAGAAGTAAGCATGCCGGTTAACGATAATATCATCACCGCGATAAGAAGGATTTTAAAGAACCTGGTTATCCCTCTACCGCTGAGCGTAATTTCAAGAATTGTTCTTCTGTAATAAAGCAAAAGGCTTACGATCGGAAACATGACGAATAGAGAAATAGACCGGCTTGATAATAAGTTCAACATCACATAATCAAGAGGAAACAGCAGGTCCGAGATATAAAGCGAGATTACTCTTACTACTGAAAAAACAACGGAGGATATTTCAAGCGGCTTGCCGGACAATCCGAAGCGTCCGCCGATTCCCTGCAGGATATAAGCCCGCCAGAGCAGATATGCAAAAGTCAGCAGCAGATAAGGAAGACATTTTTTTATGCTGTGAAATAATTTTTCTTTTATTGACTGCCTGCCGGAAAAGATCATCAGATAGGAAAATATCAGGGGGAGTAAAATGACGGCTATCTCTTTTGAACCGAGCGCCGCCAAATAGAAAAACATGGAAATATACAAAAGTGTTTTTGGGCCGGAGCTCGAGTGCAGGCGCTTTAAAAAAGATAACAAGGAAAGCAGCATAAACAGCGTTGCAATAATATCCTGCCTCCGGGCGATCCCGGGAACAATCTCTATAAGAACAGGATGGACGGCGAAGAGGACGGAAGACAGCCAGGCATGAAGCTGTTTGCCGTTTGTCAGAAGCCGCATCAGAAAAAAAACGGAAACGGAGACTGAAACGTGCAAAACCAGGTCGGTCAGGTGATAACCGAAGGGCTTCAGCTTCCATATGAAATAGTCCAGGCTGAAAGAGAGGCCTTGCACCGGACGATAGTGCTTCGCCAATTCTATAAATTCGGTTCCGCCCATCATTGGCTCGGTAAATATCCTGACCGGATCATTGATTGACAGGATCCGGTTTGTTTCAATTAACGCCAGGGAGTCCGCAGTTGTAAAAAAATAATCAAGTATGTTTCTATAAGATAGAAAAGCAATCAGGATTATTGAAAAAGCTGCAAATGCGGTAACAAGAGGGGGAGGAAGAAAGTTATTATCTTTTTTCATTAATAATGACAAAAGTTTATCATGGTTTTTGATTTTTTATCAAGGCTGAGAGATTTTTCACTTGTATAACGCGCATAAGATTCAGACGTCGGCTTCAAAACGTTTACACTCCGTTGATATATTTCGGGGCGCAGCCATTGCCGGGATGATCCTTGTGAATAATCCCGGCGACCCGCACAGCTCCTATTCCTTTCTAAGACACGCCAAATGGGACGGCTGGTCGTTTGCCGACCTGATTTTCCCCTTTTTTTTGTTCATCGTCGGTGTAGCAATACCGTTGTCCTTTGCTGATCGTGTGACTCCGGGTGAAAGCAGAAAGCTGATGTATTTGCATGTCGTAAAACGTACGATTATACTTTTCGGGCTCGGGCTTTTTATCAATAGCTTCCCCTTTTTCTCAATATCGGACCTTCGGATCCCCGGCGTTCTTCAACGTATCGCGGTATGTTATTTTTTTTCATCGCTCATAGTTATGAATTTTCGAATAAGATGGCATCTGGCTTCCGCAGGACTTCTACTGACCCTTTACTGGGCGGTGATGATGTTTTTGCCGGTTCCGCATTACGGAGCCGGGGTGTTGACAAAAGAGGGGAATCCGGCCGCTTACATTGATAATATGCTGCTTCACGGCCATATGGTGGATACGTCATTCGACCCTGAAGGATTATTAAGCACTATTCCCGCCGTTTCGACAACTTTGTTAGGCGCGCTGGCCGGTCATTTATTAAGGTCTTCAAGAAGCCCTTTTAATAAGGCGCTGCTGCTTTGGCTTTCGGGTCTCGGGGGTATAACAGCCGGCTTGATTATGGATATATGGTTTCCCATAAATAAAAATCTCTGGAGCCCTTCATATGCCGTTTTTACGGCAGGCCTGGCCTCAATTTGTTTAGGCGTTTGTTTCTGGCTTGTTGAGATAAAAAGTTATGTGCGATGGGGACGGCCTTTTGAGATCTACGGCACAAATGCAATTTCCGTATATGCGCTTTCCAGTCTTGCAGAGCAGTTTGCCAATTTGTGGACCCTTACACAAACTGACGGCTCCGCGATGCGGTTGAGAGCTTATATTTTTGAAAAGCTGTTTGCTTCATGGGCCGCTCCCGTGAATGCGTCGCTTTATTATGCGATGACAAATGTTTTGATCTGGTTTGGATTCGCCGTAATTTTATATCGCAAGAAAATATTTATCAGGATTTGAAGTTTTCCCCTCGACAGGCATAAAATAAAAGGGGCGCCAATATGCTTAGAGATACGTTAATAAACGAATTAAAAGGAACGGGAATTATTGAAGTCATCGGCGATTCGATCAGCATTCAAGATACCGATTTTAAAATTTTATATCAAAACAGGAGTCATAGAAATATAGTCGGCGACCGGATCGGGGAATACTGTTACAAGGTGGTTCGAGGTAAAGACCATGTATGTGAAGGGTGTCATCTTGCAATGTCTTTTAAGGACGGGAAGATTTACAGGGTGGAGCGCTCCAGGGAGACGGAAAACGGAATAATGTACGCAGAGATCACCGCTTCTGTCTTAAAGGATTCAACAGGGGAAATCATAGCGGGGATCGAAGTGGTCAGAGACATTACAGACAGAAAGCTTCTCGAGATGGAATTGCTATATGCAAAGGATAAATTGGAGACAAGGGTCAAGGAAAGAACTGAAGAGCTTGTGAAAACCAATGAAGCGCTTAAGGACGCCGAGAGAAAGCTTAGAATTTATGCAAAAGAGCTTGAAGAAACCAATTCGGCTTTAAGGGTTTTACTGAAGCAGCGCGAGAAGGACCAGAAAGAGCTTGAAAATAATATCTTGTCCAATATGAAATATCTGATTTTCCCGTATTTGGAAAAGCTGAAGAAAAATAAATCCATGTCGGAAGATCTTGTTTATTTAAACATCATCGAATCAAACATCAAAGAAATAATTTCTCCTTTTTCATCCAAGATGTCTTACTTGTATTTAAATCTCACCCCGAGAGAGATCCTTATTGCCAACCTCATAAAGGATGGAAAACAGGATAAGGATATCATGAAGACATTAAATGTATCCCTGGAAACAGTCAAATCTCATCGACAACGCATTAGAAAAAAGCTTGATATTTACGGTAAGAGGACCAATCTCAGGATCAAGCTGTTATCTCTCACAAAATAGCCATTTCCCCTCCCCCTTTTATAGTCATTAAACCCTACTATCTTTTTTTCTTGAAATACGATAAGTTATTGCAATCAGGTTATATGTAGTCTTATTGAAAATCGTTTCATAGTACGCATCAACATATCGTTATGAAAATAAGATATTGGCGACTGTTTCAACCTACATTCGTAATTTTTTTCCTATATTTGACAGGGGACGCATTTTATCGTTGGGACGGGTTTAGGCATAATGCTTCGTTTTCTAAATTCGTTCCGAGTATTGCGCTAATAACAATTATCTGGGCTATTGCGAGTATATTCGTTACGCTGCTGATCTGGCTGCTTACCAGACTTTTAGAAAGGTTATGTCTGAGTGCAGGAATTAAATTATATGCGGAGCACGTTCTTATGATTATGGCTATTGCTTTTTTATCGGCAATGGCCATTTGGTTTTTAAGGAATAGTATTTGGAGTGTTATCTATCTGCATAGAGAATTATTATTCCTGAGTATAATAATTCTATCGCTCTCTTTGACCTGGCTGTTTCGTAATAGTGCTGAACGATGGATGAATGTTCTTTATGAACGAATTACCCCTCTTTCATGGATTTTTGGCATCTGGTTTCTGGTCTCCGTGCCTATAGTAGGCTACCACGGGTGGTTCAAACAAGCAAACGACGTTGCACCTCAAATAATGCCTTCGTCTTCCATAACAGATAAGGAAAGACCGAATATTATTCTTGTTATTTTTGATGCGCTGGCTGCAAGAAACATGTCCGTTTATGATTATCCAAGGGAAACAACACCGTTTATAAGCAAGTGGGCTGAGAAGGCTTCATTATTTGTAAATGTTAAGTCTGACAGCAATTGGACAACGCCGGCCATGGCCAGCCTTATGACAGGTAAGAGAATATGGACCCATCAATTATTCCAACCCGGAGATGCCGGGCTTACTAAAAACCAATTTGAAAACGTGCCGCTGGTTATGAAAAACAATGATTATTACAACATAGCATTTGTAGCAAATCCAAAAGCCTCACCAAAGAGTATAGGCATTAATGGAAGTTTCCATGTCGCTCCGACTTACAGAGAGTTTAATATGTCCGTTAATTTATATGGATTTTTAGAGAAACCGCTATCCCGACTGTTTAAAAACAAGATTCGTTTGCATAACTGGATATTACAAGAAGATTTTATCCTGCGAAGGCTTACTGATATAGTCACGCGTGATTTTAGCGAAACGGTTTTACCGCCTGAAAATGTCTTTGAGAGATTTATATTTTTTTTAGAGAAGAATAAACTTCAGAAACCTTACTTTGCATGGCTGCATGTGCTTCCGCCCCATGACCCTTATCTGCCACCCGAACCCTACATGGGAATGTTCAATTCTTCGAACGAAATGAGTACATTAAAAAGTCAATGGAGGATATTTCAGAATCGCAAAGGTGTTTCTTTTATTTCTACAACGAAAAAAGACGTTGAGACACTGAGAGACAGATATGACGAGTTCGTAAGATATTGTGATAACCAGTTTGAAAATTTCATCGCGCGATTGAATACAACGGGCAGTTTAAAAAATACTATCATAATTTTTTCTACCGACCATGGAGAGAGTTTTGAACATAATTATTTAGGACATGGCGACTTTCATTTATATGAACAAGTCACTCACATCCCGCTGATTATAAAAGAGCCTGAGCAGAATCAGGGAAGAATTATTTATGATCTTGCAGAGCAGATTGATATCTCTGCTACAATTCTGGATTTAGCACACATACCAATTCCTGATTGGATTGAAGGACGCTCCACTGTGCCTTTGCTGAAAGACAAAGAGCTTTCAGCACGCCCTGCGTTTTCAATGAATTTAGAGAGATACGGCGCCAGTGGCCGGAAGACTGCCGGCTCCGTTGCTGTATGGCATGGAGAATATAAGCTGATACATTACCTTAAAGAAGATAAGTCTCTGCTGTTTGATCTTGCGGAAGATCCTGATGAGCTTAACGACTTATCCGACAAAAAGCCTGAAGTCTATCAACATCTTATCGAGCTCATACAAGAACATCTCGATATTGCCAACCAGAGTCGGATAAAAACCGGATAGCATTATACGGAAATAAAATTCACCACACTTGACGAACTGCGTGGGGGCGTGCTATGCTTTATCAGAATTTTAGAAGTTTTTGCGTATACTGAGGCCACAAAGACTTTTGACTTTGTGGCTTTTTTTCTGTCGGTACCTTCTAAGATTTCAGTTTATAGAGAAGGAGGTAAAAGAAATGACTCAAGGAACGGTGAAATGGTTTAATGAAAGCAAAGGATTCGGCTTTATTGCAAGTGAAGACGGAAGTGAAGCTTTTGTCCACCATACGAGCATCCAGGGCAATGGATTTAAAACCCTTGCCGAAGGTGACAAGGTCAGCTTTGATACCGAAAAGGGACCTAAAGGACTCAAGGCTGTCAACGTTGTAAAACTGTAATCAGCGGAAGAAGGCTCCTTCATCACGGAGGAGCCTTTCCCCTCCCTCCCCTCTCCTTCGTTCTTAAATCCTTCCGATCATGAGAGACTGCGAAATCAGGCAAAGCTTGACATAACTTCTCAGGTATGGTTGCATTAAACATGCATCCGTGGTAAAGGTTTTTGATTAATGTCAAAACAGGCCGGAATTTTAATACAGGAGACGGGATTCCTTGCTCTGTTCCCGGCCTTTTATTCACAACCGTTAATTTTTAATTATTGAAAAAGTGCTCTGGCACCAGAAAGATTTTAACGAAGTCATTAAAGAATTAGGGTCTTCCCTGCCGGGTCTTTCTTCTGAAGAGGCTCAAAAACGGCTCCGTGAATACGGACCTAATGCCCTGAAGGAGACTAAAAAGAAAACCCCCTTCATGATGCTCCTTGAGCAGTTCGGGGATTTCATGATCCTCGTCCTCATTGCCGCAGCGGTAATATCAGGCTTTATAGGCGAGCCGGCCGACACGCTCGCAATCGTCGTTATCGTGATACTGAACGCAGTCATCGGCTTTATACAGGAGTACCGCGCTGAAAAGGCGATGGAGGCTCTGAAGAAAATGGCCGCCCCTTCCGCTCTGGCGTTAAGGGACGGCAAGCCCGTAAATATCCCCGCATCGGAGCTCGTGCCCGGCGACGTGGTATTGCTTGAAGCGGGGAGGATAGTCCCTGCCGATATGAGGCTCGTCGAGGCCGCGCAATTAAAGATTGAAGAGGCGTCTCTCACCGGCGAATCCATTCCCGTTGAGAAAGGCACAGATATATTGCGCGGTGCATCAATCCCTCTCGGCGACAGGAGGAACATGGCTTACAAAGGGACCACCGTTACCTACGGGAGAGGCGCAGGCCTGATTGTTTCTACCGGCATGGAAACCGAGCTTGGAAAGATAGCCGTCCTGCTTCAGGAGGAAGAAGAGGTAAAGACGCCCCTGCAGAAAAGGCTTGCGGTCTTCGGGCAGAAACTCGGAATTGCGGTTATTGCAATTTGTGCGGTTGTGTTCATAACCGGCCTTTTAAGGGGAGAAGATACGCTCTTGATGTTTTTGACCGCCGTAAGCCTTGCGGTTGCGGCGATACCTGAGGCGCTGCCTGCCGTTGTCACGATATCCCTTGCCATCGGCGCAAAGAAGATGGTCCGGCAGAAGGCCCTTGTCAGAAAACTTCCCGCCGTAGAAACCCTCGGCTCCGTAACATATATCTGCTCAGATAAAACCGGAACGCTCACTCTTAATAAAATGACGGTTGAAGAAATATATATTAACGGAGAGATAAAGAGTATCAAAGAGTCAAAGTATCAAAGTATCAAAAACTCTGACACTCTGACACTTGGCATCTATGATACTTTTTTCACTGCGCTCGCCCTAAGCAACGATGCGGTTTCGGATAAAGACGGGAAGGCCATCGGCGATCCGACGGAGGTTGCGCTGTTCGAGGCGGCGGAAAAGAAGGGCTTTAAAAAGACGGAGCTTGAAAGAGATTATCCGAGAATAGCTGAAATACCCTTTGACCCGGAGAGGAAATGCATGACGACGTTTCATCAAGTTAAAAGTGAAAAGTTAACTCTCAACTCTCAACTCTCAACTCTTAACTTTATTTCTTTCACCAAAGGCGCAATTGAGGTCTTGATTGATAAGTCGAATAAAATCTTGACAACTGATGGTTTACAGGAAATAGACAAAGGGGAGATTCTGAAGGTGAGTGACCGGATGGCTGCCGACGGCTTGAGGGTGTTGTGTATTGCTATGAGGACATGGGAAGGCCTGCCCGGCGACATGCCTCCGGAGAAGATAGAAACAGGACTTACTGTTTTAGGGCTCACCGGTATGATGGACCCTCCGAGGGAAGAGGCAAAGGAGGCGGTCGCCGTTTGCAAGGCCGCGGGAATAAAACCCGTGATGATAACCGGAGACCATCCGCTTACCGCAACTACGATTGCAAGGAGACTCGGCATCCTTGAGGATGATTCGACCGCCGTGCTTACGGGAAGCGAGCTTGAGAAATTATCTATGAAGGAATTTGAGGAGCGCGTTGAAAACATAAGGGTATATGCGCGTGCTGCGCCTGAACAAAAGATAAAGATTGTGAAGGCGCTTCAGGATAAAGGGGAGTTTGCGGCGATGACCGGCGACGGCGTCAATGATGCGCCCGCCCTGAAAAGGGCCGACATAGGCGTGGCGATGGGAATAACGGGGACGGACGTTGCAAAAGAGACGGCGCATATGATACTGCTTGACGACAACTTCGCTACGATTGTCAAAGCGGTAAAAGAGGGGCGAAAGATATACGACAACATAAGGAAGGTGATAAAGTACCTCCTTACGACGAACTCCGGCGAGATCTGGACGCTTTTTCTTGCGCCTTTCTTCGGACTGCCGATACCGCTGCTGCCCATCCACATTCTATGGGTCAATCTCACGACCGACGGGCTTCCGGCCCTGTCTCTTGCCGTCGAACCCGAAGAAGGCGACGTGATGAAAAGACCGCCGAGACACCCCGGGGAGAGCATATTTGCGCACGGCCTCGGGCTTCACGCCCTATGGGTCGGACTGCTGATGGCCGCCAGCGTCCTTTGCGTGCAGGCATGGTCCATTAGATCGGGAAATGCACATTGGCAGACTATGGTCTTTACTACTCTCTGCCTGACCCAGCTCGGCCACGTGCTTGCCATAAGATCGGAGAGAGAGTCCTTGTTCAAAATAGGCTTATTCTCCAATAAACCGCTTTTCGGCGCAGTGCTGTTGAGTTTTATTCTTCAGATGGCAACAATATACGTGCCGTTTTTAAATCCCGTATTCAGAACGGAGCCTCTGACTGCGGGCGAATTGATGTTTACCCTTGGCTTATCATCCGTCGTATTCTTTGCGGTAGAGATAGAGAAACGGCAACGCAGAAGGGCGGGGTAAGAGCAGGGGCGGGGTCACCCCGCCCTTTTAGAGTTATAGAATTTATGCAAGCTGATATTCTATTCCCAATAAACGCGGAAGCGTTCACCTATATTATTCCGGAGGAGCTTGAAGCGAAAATCAAGATCGGCGTTCGCGTGCTTGCGCCCTTTAAGAGAGGGAAAAAGGTGGGGATAGTTCAGAGCGTAGAGCTCAGAAGTCAGAATACTGATAATGCAGGCTTCAGCCTGCGTAAAGAAATAACCCTCAAGCCGATTGAAGCGGTTTTGGACAATGAACCGCTCATCTACGAGAACCTGCTGAAACTGATCAAATGGGCCGGGCAGTATTACATTTCCACTTCGGGACTGGCGTTGAAGAACGCGGTGCCGTCCGGGATCTTTGAAGGCAAAAAAAGCGGCAGGAGCAGAATAACCTATGATGAAGAAGTAAAACCGGCTAAAATCTTCGCTCTTACAGACGAGCAGAAAAAGGCCTTGTCGGTAATTAACGATGCGCGATCAGGGGCCTTTCTCCTGCACGGTGTAACCGGCAGCGGAAAGACCGAGGTTTATATCAGGGCCATTGAAGCGCTCGGCGACAAGGAGGCGATTGTGCTTGTGCCGGAGATAGCGCTCACCGCGCAGATGATCGACAGGTTCAGAAGCCGTTTCGGTGAAAAAGCCGCTTTTTTCCACAGCGGTCTCTCTCCCGGCGAAAGACTCTCCCAGTGGTGGAAAATCCGGAACGGCGAGGTTAAGGTTGCGCTCGGCGTGAGGAGCGCCGTCTTTGCGCCTTTTAAAAGCCCCGGCCTCATAGTGATAGACGAAGAGCACGAGGCGTCTTATAAACAATTTGAAGGGCTGCGCTACAGCGCGCGTGACGTCGCTCTTGCAAGGGCGAAGCTCGAGGGCATAAAAATAATCCTCGGCTCCGCGACTCCTTCCATGGAGACCTTTTATCATGCGAAAAAGGGGAAGCTTGCATATCTTGAACTTAAACAAAGGATAGAGCGGAAGCCGATGCCGCGCGTCGAAATTTTAGACATGACGACAGAGGAAAAGAAGACGCTGTCTTATTCGGACAAGCTGCTGAGCGTCCTGAAAGAAAATATTTCGCTGGGACGTCAATCTCTTATAATGCTGAACAGGAGGGGCTATTCGCCTTTTCTCATATGCACGGACTGCGGGTATACGTATAAATGTCCCGCATGCAGCATAACGCTCACTTATCACAAGGATACAAAGACCCTGAATTGTCATTACTGCGGCTCATATCTTAAGCCGCAGGACGTCTGTCCTCAATGTAAAGGAGTCAAGGTAAAATACATCGGCGCCGGCACACAGAGGGCTGAAGAAGAGCTTATTGCCGCTATCCCCGAGCTTTCTCTGAAGCGGATGGACCGGGACACCACAAGGAGGAAGCTTTCGCATTACAGGATCGTTAAAGACATGGAAGATAAAAAGATCGACGTGCTGCTCGGAACTCAGATGGTCGCCAAGGGACACGATTTCCCGAATGTAACGGTTGCGGCTGTCGTCTTAGCGGACGTTGCGTTGAACCTGCCCGACTTCAGGTCCCCGGAGAGGACGTTCCAGTTATTCACCCAGCTTGCCGGCAGAGCGGGCCGGGGAGACTTTCCCGGAGACGTGTATATCCAAACTTATGAGCCGCATCATTACGTCTTTGATTACGTGCGGGACCATGATTACACGGGGTTCTATCAAAAGGAATTAGATTTGAGAAGAGAGCTGTCTTATCCCCCTTTCAGCAAATTGATAAGGATCATTTTCAATTTTAAAAATAAGGAAAATGCGGCAAAGGTCATGAGAGTTGTTTCTGCAAGGTTGAAAAAGATAACCGCAGCTCAAGATTCAAGATCCAGGATCCAAGATCCAAGATCAGCAGGAGAAGCGGGGGTGGAAATCCTCGGACCCGCTCCTGCGCCCGTAGAAAAGATCAGAAACCTCTGGCGCTGGCATCTCATCTTGAAAGGCAAAAATTCCAAAGCCCTCCGCCGCACCGCAGCTGAGATTTTAGAAACAATAAAAGATATCAAAGGCATGAAAGCGGACGTCGACGTCGACCCTATAAATCTGCTGTAAGAAGAGCAAAAGGGCAATAGTTCAACAGTGCAGAAGTTACCGACTTAAGTCTTCGGGCTATTGTTCTTATGAGCTTCTACGCTTCTGCTCTTTTGAACTTCTGCGCTTTTGCACTTCTGCTACCAACGATAGTAGCGATGTCTCCACCAGGGGTCATACCACCACGGGTCATAGGGCCTGTATCTATAATGTCCCGGGGGATACGGCGGCGGATAATAGTAGTTATATTGCTCCAGCTCAGGCCACAGGTAGACTTCCTTTATTTCAAAGAGGGGATAAGAATATTCCATTTCGCCTATCATGCCTTTGCGCATTTCCACAAACTCTCCGGCAAGCGTTATCTCTCTTTTTTCCTTGAAGATGAGCGGGTCCAGAAGCTCTTTGCCTCTGAAAACAGCCAAAAACCTTCCGTCTGTCAGGCTGTAATAGTCTCTCAAATAACCTCTCGGATCAACAGGGACATAGATCGCTTCAATGAGAGAGCCTTCTTTTGTCACGGTGGTTTTAACGATGATGCCGCCGAAGATAAAAAGCTTGCCTGTATTGAAGACGGGGTTTTCTTTTATCTCCTTTAGCTGGAAATCGTATATGCCGCTCCTCATAAGCTCTTCCCTGAGCACCGGGGCGCAGGAAAGAAGGAACGTGCTTAAGACAGATATTATGATTAAATATTTTTTCATCTCATCCGCTCCTTCTCATATAAATTTAATACAACAAATTTAGACGATTTGCAAGGTATCGGCATTTCCTGAACCCCTACCCTTCTCCTACGATGTTTGTTTTGATATAATTCAGAAGGTATTTTTTATGGACACAATTGAAAAACTCAAGATCCTTTCCGAAGACTCGCGCTACGACCTCGCCTGCGCTTGCGGCACAAACAACGACGACCGGCGCAAGAGAGGTCAGGACGGCAAATGGCTTTATCCCGTCACTCTGCCGCAGGGCGGCTATTCCGTTCTGTTGAAAACCCTTTTATCAAACGCTTGCGCAAACGACTGCAAGTACTGCCCGCTGCGCTCCGAAACCGACGTGCGGCGCTGCACGCTCAGGCCTGAAGAGGTAGCCCGCGTATTTATGGAATATGCGATCAGGAAAAAGGTGTTCGGCCTGTTCCTCAGCTCCGCAGTTATCGGGAGCGCCGATTATACGATGGATAAGATCAACGCGGTGGCCCGTCTTCTGAGGCACAAGCATAATTTCAGGGGTTATATACATCTTAAGATCATTCCCGGGGCCTCAGACGCCGCGATTGAGGATTCGCTTTCTCTGGCGAGCGCGGTGTCGCTCAATATCGAGACGCCGGGCAAAAAGCACTTCGACGTGCTTTCCGATAAAAAAGACTACATGAAAGATATAATCCGTCCGTTGAAGCTGATGAGCAGTCTCACGGAGAAAGGCAGCAGGTTCGAGAAGATCAAATGCACAACCCAGTTCATTGTCGGGGCCTCCGATGAAAAAGACTCGGAGCTCGTTGATTACACCTTCGGGCTGTACAAGCGTCTGAATTTCAAGCGGGTATATTTTTCAGCCTACCAGAAAGGAGCGGGACATCCGGACATCCCCGGGGAAAGTAAATTACTCGTTAATCCCGAAAAAACTTTCATGCGCGAGCATCGTTTATACCAGGTTGATTTCCTCATCCGCAGATACGGTTTCACCAGGGACGACATCCTCCTTGATCCAGGCGGCAATCTGAGCCATGACAAAGACCCTAAACAACTATGGGCGGACCTCCATCCCGAATTCTATCCCGTCAGGCTCAATACCTCGGACAAAGAGGCGCTGCTGAAAGTCCCCGGGCTCGGCCCCGATACTGTCGGAATGATACTCAAGGTTCGCCGTAAAGGAAGAATTGCACGGCTTGAGGACCTGGGCATAAAAGGTAAAAGACTGGAGAAGGTCAAGGAGTACGTGCTCTGTGAGTGAGCAAAGGGCGCCCCTTACATCAACGAGACTCGGCGCCGGAGGTTTTTTTAAAAAATGAAAATAGCGCTGATCATTCCTCGAAACAGCTCTGCAGACGAAAAGAGTTTTTACGATCTTGAATTTATTTCTACGTTCCTGCTTTCCAAAAAAAGCTTTTCATACCTGCTGGCTGTTCCTGTGTTAGCGGCTTTAACCCCGCCTGAACACGAGGTGAGGGTCTTTGATGAAAATATAGAAGACATCGATTATGACTGGGCCCCGGATTTAGCGGGGATAACCGTCAGGACCATGTTTGCTAACAGGGCTTACAGCATATCCGAGAGCTTCAGGGGAAAAGGCGTCAGGACTGTGCTGGGAGGCATTCACCCGTCAATGTGCGCTGATGAAGCCCTCCAATATTGCGATACGGTAGTAATTGGGGAGGCTGAGGAAATCTGGCAAAAACTTTTAACGGATGCGCAGAATGATAATTTGAACAGGATTTATAAAGCTGAGAAGTCAGTTGATCTGACAGCCTTCCCTGTTCCGGACCGGTCCATCCTTTCAGGAGACAGATACCTCGCAAACATTGTCCAGACCACAAAGGGGTGTCCCTTTCATTGTGAATTCTGCTCTGTTCATGCCTTTGACGGACAAAAGATCAGGAACAAAACAATTGCTCAGGTCCTTGAGGAGATCAAGGAGGTGAGCGGTTCAGCTGCAGGCTATAAGAAGAAGTCCATATTCTTTGCCGACGACAATGTCATTGCAAATAAGAAATTTGCCCGTGAGCTGTTTATAGCCTTAACACCGTACAAAATCAATTGGTCCTGTCAGGCCTCAATAAATATTGCAAGGGAAGACGAGCTTCTTGCTTTGATGAAAGAGAGCGGCTGCGGGGCGATATTGATCGGATTAGAATCCATATCGGAAAAAAATTTGTCCTGCATGGACAAGGAGCTCAACCGTAAACATGATTTTGCCAACGCAATAAAGAAGATACAGTCCTACGGGATATTGGTACAGGGCTCATTTATATTAGGGTATGATTTTGACACTCAGGCGTCATTTGATGAGCTTATAAACTTTACCGATGACGCCGGGCTGTTAATGCCGTTGATTAATATTCTTACGCCGTTCCCCGGCACAAAGCTGTTCACCCGCCTTGAAAAGGAAGGGCGGATCATACATAAAAACTGGAGTAAATATGATGCAAAGAACGTTGTCTTTTCTCCTTCCCTGCTGACGCCGGAAGAGCTATTTGAGGGACACAGGAGGGTAATCAGACACATTTACTCATTTGATTCCATATATAACAAGCTTAACTATTACTGGGATATTGATTTCTGGAAACATTCCAATGAGAAAGATCCTATAAAGTTTAAATACCGTCTTCTTTTTGCTTTCAGGCTGCTTACATTACTGGTTTCTTTCAACCTGAAAAGATCCCGGTTTATTCTTAAGATCCTGCCGAAAGTATTTCAAAAGCGCGTCAGGATATCAACAATTCTGACATTAATGGCATATAACGACTATGCTTATTCGTCATGAGGTCAAAAAGCGGATCGGTCGAATACGTCGTTCCCGCTTGTCGTTCTTCCGAAAATAAATAAAAAATATTAAGGCTCATTGACAACCGTGCGGGGACGTGCTAAGCTTAATCCGGAATTTTGGAAGTTTTTGTCGTTTATGAGGCCACAAAGATTTTTAACTTTGCGGTCTTTTTTATTGGTTAGACCTTACACATGGGAAAAGCGCCTGGTTTCAAAGTGCGGATTGCCGACTCTAGATTAAGGAGATATCATGGAAGAAATAAAAAATATAGCGTTAGTGGCGCATGACAACCGCAAAAAAGATTTAATGGAATGGGTTGAATGGAATTACACATCACTAATTGAACATAAATTAATTTGTACCGGAACAACCGGTGTAATGGTTGAGCAGACTCTCAAAAAGAAACTTGTGAACGAGAAGTATGATATTCACATCACAAAATTAAAATCCGGCCCGCTGGGCGGCGATCAGCAGTTGGGCGCCATGATCGCTGAAGGCAAAGTCGATGTGATTATATTCCTCTGGGATCCGATGGAGCCTCAGCCTCACGATGTTGATGTGAAGGCCTTGTTACGAATTGCGGTCCTTTACAATATCCCCACGGCATGTAATCGCGCCACGGCGGATTTCCTGGTTTCATCATCATTGATAGGTCAAAAATACACCCCTGTAACAAAAAATTATGAGTCGTATATTAAAAGGGATGTAAACCTGGGATAGGGCTGCGCGTCGCGCCCTTCAAGCTTTAACTGGCCGCTTTTATGCACTTTCAATAGAACTCATTCGGCAGGATGAGTTCACCTGACACAATATCATGAATATATCTTATAGTAACATCTTAATCATTCATAAACCCTCCTGCCGTGAGTTGACTGAAACCCTCAAGACGGCAATCTGATATAATGATCTATATTGCAGCATGAACACCGGCTGCCGAAGAGGGACAGCCTGACACCACCACCCTGATCGCTATTCTATTTAATGAGACTTCGCTTCTCAGAAGGAGAATTCAAACTTGAAGATAAGCGGTAAGACCATTCTCGGTAAGCTGTCCCGTTTGCGGGCGAGGCTCCCCGGAAACAGCCGGATACAAAAGTGCGCTGAGACCGAGCCGCCGCTGCGATCAGAACTGTTCAGCAGCGATCAGATGGAGCAGCATGGTAAGACCCTGGCGGGCATGCACAAGTTGGGTCTGGGACGTGCAAGAGACCGGCTTCTGACGCGGCTGGCTGATAATGAAGGCGTGCTGCTTGGAGTCCGCAACCTGCTGACTGAGGCTATTAAGGCAAACCGCCGAATTACACCGGCGGGGGAATGGCTGCTCGATAACTTCTATCTTATTGAAGAGCAGATTCGCACGGCCAGGAGGCACTTGCCAAAGGGTTACAGCCGGGAACTGCCTCGACTGCTGAATGGTCCATCGGCCGGTCTTCCGCGCGTTTATGATATTGCACTGGAGACGATCTCACATGGCGATGGGCGGGTAGATCCGGAGAGCCTCAGCAGTTTCGTGGCAGCCTACCAGACAGTCACCGCCCTGAAGTTAGGTGAATTATGGGCCATCCCCATCATGTTGCGTTTGGCGCTGATCGAGAATCTCCGGCGCGTTGCAGCCCGGATCG
>JACRHB010000086.1 GCA_016217725.1 Nitrospirota bacterium
CCGTCAACCCGTATCCTGGGAGGCGTGCCGGTGCTGATATGGAGGTCCGAAGCCCCCTTCTCAATCATGATTTTCAGCAGATCATATAAAGTTTCCATAACTTACGTCTGTAGCTTAACCCTATTATGATGTTACCCGTTGATTTCGTATGTAATTGTTATCACAACTATTTTCCGCATCTGTTAATTCGGCAGAATTCGGGGAATCCTTTAACCCGCACGAATAAAGTTGAAAGTTGAAAGTGAAAAGTTGAAAGTTTCAAAACTCATACCCCTTCTAAAATCTAAACTCTTCCTTCACATTCGGTTCATTCTCGCTATTACCGTTTTTAATGTAAGTTGTATAATAAGACGAGTATGCCGCTCCTTAAAAGATATATTTTATTGCTTCTGGTCCTTTCAATCGCCGCTCCGGCATCCGCCTCCCCGGAGGAAGAAATCACCTTTGCCATCTCCCCGATGGCGTCACCTGTCTCTACGCTCTCAAGCTTCAGTGATTTCATTGCTTACCTTTCTAAAAAGACAGGAAAGAAGGTTGTTCTCAAGCAGAGGAGAAAATACTCCGACATTAATTCTCTGCTGAAATCAGGCGAGGCTCAGTTCGCCTACACGTGCACCGGAGCCTATCTGAGCGGGAGAAATGAATTCGGGCTTGAGGTGCTTGCCGTGCCGGTCATCAACGGGAAAACAACTTACAACTCATACCTTATCGTTAATAAAGAAAGCGATATTAAAGATTTCAGGCAATTGAAAGGGAAGGTCTTTGCGTTTACGGACCCGATGTCGTTGTCGGGCCGGATTTATCCGGCGTATCTGCTTGAGACTATGAACACGACGCCGGAGAAGTTTTTCAGAAAGACCTTTTATACGTCAAGTCATGAAAAGTCGGTTGAGTCCGTGGCATACGGGCTTGCCGACGGAGCCGCTGTTGACAGCCTTATCTTTGAAGACATGAAAAGGATGAAGGTCCCTGCGACTGCCATGGTCAATATAATTCAGATATCTCCTCCCTACGGCATCCCTCCGATTGTCGTCTCTCCCGGCACTGATAAATCAATAAAGCAGATAATGCTGTCTTCGCTCCTGAAAATGAAAGACGATCCGTCAGGGAAGGAAATTCTTAAACAGCTTCAGATAGAGAAATTCGTTCTCCCCGATCCGGCCATTTATCACAGCGCCGTTCAAATGCGCCAGGCCGCGATGCTGCCATGAAGTTAAGGAAATTTTTTGACGGCATAGCCTTTCGTATTTCACTTTCCATCGCGGCAGTTGTTGCGGCCTCAACCATAGCCGTGGGATGGCTGATCCTTCAGGAGGAAAGAAAAACGCTTGAGGCGGAGCTTCAGGGCAAAGGCACGTATCTTGCCGAGCTGATGTCGCATCAAGTAGTGGAGCCTCTCCTTTATGAAGAGCGTTATGCGATTCTTTCTCTCCTTCAGGGCGCTATGAAAAGCGCACAGAGCCTTATAGTGAATGCCGAGGTATACGATAAAAAGGGAGAGGTGATAGTGTCGGTTTATAAAGACAAAAAGTATTCCCGTATAATACGTCCGCAATATGCTTTTGATCATCCTGCTCCGGGAGTGTACATCCAGGAAGACAACAGCCTGCCGTTATATCATATGAGCATGCCCGTTAACGCAGGAAATCTCGGGACCATAGGATTTCTCAGATTATGCATTACGAAAGAATATTTGCTCAGTACGCTGAAAGACGTAAAGAAGAAGCTCTTTCTCTTTTCCACAGCCGTTACATTTATCGGCATAATATTAGGACTCTCTATGGCCCGAAAGGTTTTGCAGCCGGTCCTTATTTTAAGCAAAGGAGTAAGTCTGGTAGGCGAAGGAGAAGTCGGGGTTGAAGTGCCCGTAGTAGGACACGGCGAAATAAAAGATCTGTCAAAGTCTTTTAACAGGATGTCTGTAAAATTAAAAGATCTCATAGACAAGATTAAATCAGCCCAGGAGCACATGGTCAGGACGGAAAAACTCTATGCCCTCGGGGAGTTTTCAGCAGGGATCGCCCACGAGATAAAAAACCCCCTTACGCCGATAATGATGCTCGTCAATAAAGTAAAACGGCATAAAAAGTCCTTGACGGACGAAGATATCGACATCATAGAAAAAGAGATAAAGCGCATCGACAAGATCGTAAGAGAATTCCTTGCCTTTGCCCGGCCTGAGAAAACGGAAAAGACGAATGTGGACGTCAATGAAGTGCTTGAAGATATCATCACCATAACAATGCCGAAGATGGAACAGTCGGCAATACATCTTGTAAAAAACCTGGGGCCTTCCCTTCCGCCGATCAAGGGCAATCATGACGCCTTAAAACAGGCTTTTCTCAATCTCATCCTTAACGCAATCCAGGCCATGGACGGCTGGAGCGGCAGATTGAGCATAAAATCGGAAGCAAAAGACAGATGTGTTTCGGTTTCGATAACCGACACCGGCTCCGGGATCAGCCCGGAAAATCTCAAGAGGATATTTGACCCCTTCTTCACGACAAAGGCGGAAGGCACGGGAATGGGGCTTATGCTGGTCCATAGCATAATAAGCGACCACTCAGGTAAAATCGACATTGATTCCGCTCCCGGCAAAGGGACGACGGTCAAGGTTGAATTTCCCTCTCCCCTTGCGGGAGAGGGTTAGGGTGAGGGGGATCGAGAGAAGGGTGAGGACTTTACCATGAATACATTGCTTGTAGTAGACGATGAGAAATCGGTAAGGTATTCTTTCACAAGCATGTTTGAAGATGAATACAGGATACTCACCGCCGGTGACGGCAGCGAGGCGCTGGATATATTCGAAAAGGAAGCGGACAACATAGACGTGGTCTTTCTCGATGTAAGGATGCCGGGACTGGGAGGCATAGATGTGCTCAAGAAAATGAAAGAAAAAAGGCCGAGCGTGCCGGTCGTCATCATGACGGCCTTCAGCGATTCCGATACCGCCATTGAGGCCATGAAGGAAGGCGCCTTCGACTACCTGGTCAAGCCCTTTTATGACGACAGGCTGAAAGACGTCATTGAAAAGGCCATAGCCTCCTCGAGGCTTCAGCACGAAGCCTACTTATACAATGACAGTAAAAGTTATCCGGCAAAAGCGGAGACGCTTGTGGGTAAGAGCCGGGCGATTGTTGACGTGTGCAAGCTTATAGGGCAGGCTGCCGTGACCGACGTCCCTGTTTTGATATCCGGCGAAAGCGGCACCGGCAAGGAGCTTGTAGCCCGCGCAATTTACAATTACAGCGGCAGGAAGGGCCGCACGTTCTTAGCGGTTAACTGCGCCGCGCTGCCGGAGGGCGTAATGGAGAGCGAGCTTTTCGGCTGCGAGAAAGGGGCGTTTACAGGAGCCGAACAGAGGAGAATAGGAAGGTTTGAACAGTGTGATGGCGGCGTTATATTCCTGGATGAGATAGGAGACATGAGCCTTTCTGCACAGTCCAAGCTGCTGAGGGTTTTGCAGGACAGCGGCTTTGAGAGGCTCGGAAGCAACAGGACTATAAAGACGAATGTGAGAATAATCGCTGCAAGCAACAGAAATCTATACGATGAGGTATCCGCCGGACGGTTCAGGGAAGACCTTTTTCACAGGCTGAACGTCTTCCCCATAAACATCCCCCCCTTGAGAGAGAGAAAAGAGGACATTCCGGCGCTGACCGAATATTTCATTACCAGAACCGAAAGACATACAGGCAGACATATCAAAGGAATCGCCTCCGGGGCGCTTGAATTACTTATGTCTTACGGATGGCCCGGCAATGTCAGAGAGCTTGAAAATGTAATAAGACGGGCTGCCGTAGTTGTAAAGAGCGATATCATAGGAGCTAATGATATTAACCTGGGCCCTGCGCCGCATAGAGAAGATCTGCAGGAGCTTGCAAGGGCCGTACATCTCATATGGGACAGGGTAACGGCCGGAAAGAACAGCTCCGATATCTTCTATTCCGTTATCTCAAGCGCGGAAAAAATCCTGATCGAAAAGGCGCTGAGCGGGGCCAAAGGGAATAAGGCCCGCGCCGCGTCAATGCTCGGCATCACCAGAGTCACCCTCAGAAAAAAGATGCAGGAGTACAATATCCCTTCCGAATAGAAGAGCTTGGCGGGGGGATGTAGTCTCGTATGAGATTTTCTCTCTTTTGCTGATGAAGAGGGAGTGTAAAGAATTTGTTGCACTTGGAAGGCTTAAAGGCGGTAATTAAGATAAATTTATACCGGGATTTCTTCCGGCTTCAACCAGACGGCTTTCCCGTCTTTCCATATAACAATAGGATTGCCGGCCTGTTTATGCTTCAGGAGGGCTTCGCGGACACCCTGTATAAGAGCCTGAGTAATTATTTCAGGGTCAGAAAACGCCTTTTCAACATCGTCCTTATGTTTATCTTTCTCTTCCATATTGCTCTTCGATATTATGCCAGATAATCTCATCTATAGCAACCAATTTCCCGCCCTGTCCCCCATGAGCTATCAACCGGGGTTCTGCTCCGGAGTTGTCATAAAAAAACCAGATATCCGCAAAAGGTAATGCTTGATAATGACCTTGCTGAACTCTATGGGGTAGAGACAAGGGCATTGAACCAGGCAGTTAAAAGAAACATCAAGAGGTTCCCTTCGGATTTTTTATTTCAATTGAGTCAGTCAGAAACCGCAGAACTTTCAAGATCACAATTTGTGACCTTGAAGAGAGGACATAATATAAAGTATTTGCCATATGCTTTCACGGAAAAAAGTTGAAATTTCATTGAAAATCGACATGTGTCAGATGCCGTTATTCAGGTGGATAGACTGAAGGTGGAAGGCGAAAGCCTTTTTAGGATACTTCCCCGCCTTCGGTCTTCAGGCTGTGCGCCTGTTCAGAATGACAGAGATGATTAATGGGAGATGAAGAGGATATAGGAAGAAAGCCCCGGACCATTCCGGCGGTCTCAAATGTCAATAGTCAAGCCTGACCCCCAAACCTTTTTTGAATTTGATGCATATTGGGCTTGCAAAACGAGGGGTATCAATATATACTGTTGATATATACTTAAATGGAGGTGCACTGTGAAAACCGCAAAGCTTTTTCGGAATGGCCAGAGTCAGGCTGTGCGTTTACCAAAAGAATTCAGATTTGAAGACGACCATGTTTTTGTCAAGAAGACGGGAAATGTTGTAATGCTGATTCCGGCTAAAGGCTCATGGGAATCCCTCTTCGATAGTCTCAACAAATTTTCTGATGACTTCATGTCTGAAAGGAAAGAACCCAAACTTCAGAATAGAGAGAATCTCTAATGAAGTTAATGCTTGATACGAATACCTGCATTTACATAATAAAGAATAAACCTCCAAAAGCACTCAAACATTTTGTATCTCATTCCGTAGGCGACATAGGCATCTCTTCTATCACCCTTGCCGAGCTCCGGTACGGCGTTGCTAAAAGCCAGCATGTACAGAAGAACAAAGAGGCGCTTGAAGAATTCATACTGCCGCTTGAAATTGCCGGCTTCGATGAAAAAGCAGCTAAATCTTATGGAACGGTCCGTGCGGCACTGGAGAAAGCAGGAAGACCTATCGGAGCAATGGATTTATTAATAGGCGCTCATGCGCTTTGTCTTGGCGTAACTCTTGTCACCGGCAATACCAGAGAATTCAGACAAATAAAAAACTTGAGCGTTGTGGATTGGACTATATAATATCTTATTTGTAAACTTACAGCCCCGGGCAATATTTATCTTCTATCCTGAATATTCAAGAGTCAACAGCCTGGCAAGACCTGACCCTGCTGATTCCTCTGTGGCAAAGATGCATATATCGAGAATGTTATTACTGGAGCGGGGGCAACTTTTTGTAGAGTTTAAGGAATCGATTAAGAATCTCTGATATAATAACGAAAAACAGGAGGCGCCGATAATGAAAGCAGTAAAACTAAAAGACAATCTTTATAAAGAAGCCGAGAGGGTTTCAAAGGTACAAGGAATAAAAGTTGAAGAACTGATACCTCATGCATTGAAACAGGGACTTGATGTTTTAAATGAAAAGAACGTTCTTGAACTTTATAGAAATCGCAAGATAACACTGCAAAAAGCGGCTGCCATGCTTTCTGTCGATATATGGGAGATGATAGAAAAAATAAAGACGGCTGATATACATATTGACTATTCAATGGAAGAACTGACAGAGGATTTAAATTAATGCGTGAGAAGGTTGTATGTAACGCTTCTCCATTAATATTCCTTTCAAAGCTGCATAGACTTAAGCTTCTAAATAACTACTATCTTTGCATCCCTTCACAAGTTGAGGCTGAAATTATCAGGGGTCTCAAAAATAAAAAGGAAGATGCAAAACAGATTATAGAATATCTTAAAAGCAGGAACATCGAGCCTGCAAAAATCACAGTCTTAAAAGACCTTCCCAATTTTATGGGTCCTGGCGAAAGGGCCGTCATAAGTCTTGCTTTTAGAGAAAATATTGAAAGGGTTTTTATAGACGAAGCTAAAGCAAGGACTGTTGCCAGGTTTAAGGGACTTAAACCAAAGGGTACACTCGGCATATTATGGGATGCTTTTAAATCCGGAATGCTTGATAAAGAATCCGCTGAACTGCTGACGATTGAATTGATTCAGAAAGGCTATCGGATAAAAGAGGAAGTTCTGGTAGAGTTTTTAAAGAGAATTAAAACTTAAGCCGTGGGAAATATCTCGGCGCCCCGCCATCCTCTTTTCTCGCTGAAGCTGATTGCTGAGTGTAGGGGCACGTTGCAACATGCCCCTACTTAATATCGGACAAATCCAGGGGCAGACCCCTCTGGCTTTTTTAAAAGAAAATAATGAATAAATGTTGGAAGTAAACCCTTCGTTGATTTTGGTTGAGAAAGTCAATAATCAAGTCTGACCCTGAATGCCTTTTCTTTCATTCCGCACATTTCACTCAACTCAATTCCCCCTCATCCCACCGCGACATCACCGGCATTTCATCCCACGTAAGCAGGACATGTCCAATAAATCACAAAAATTGGACACGTTTTCAATACATGTCCAGGTCATGGACATGTTATTTTGATAACAGTTTAACGAGCTTTACATTCAGATAAATGTTTTCTTTCCCCATCTTTTTCGATTTCAAGACGTCTATCTTTTCAAGCTCCTTCAGGTATTCCGCGGCTGTCTTTCTTTCCGCAATGCCTGCATCCACAAGAAACTGAACCTTTGTATAGGGCTGATGGAAAAGCAGTTCCATAAGCTCCTTGGAATAGACCCTGGACGGTAAACGTTTTTTAGCGAATGTAAGCGTCTCTTCGATAAGCTCTCTTATGGAAATAATCTTTTCCCGTGTATGGATGGAAGTTTGCTCTATCGCTTCAAGCATGAAGAGTATCCATGGCTCCCAGTCTCTCTTTGCTGTAACATTTCCAAGCAGGCGGTAATAATCGTTCTTATTCTCGATGATATGCTTACTCAAATAAAGAACCGGAAAATCGAGAAGGTCTTTCATAACAAGGAAAAGGATGTTAAGTATCCTGCCTGTTCTTCCATTGCCGTCAGTGAACGGATGAATCGCCTCAAACTGATAATGAATGACAGCGAGTTTTATCAGCGGGTCAACAGCATTGTCTTCATGGATATAGTCTTCAAGATTTTTAAGCTTATCCCTGATAATATGCTCTCCCTCAGGAGGCGTATATATCACTTCTCCCGTACGTATATTTTTAATTACCGTGCCGGGGACATTTCTGATACCGGCACTGTTCTCTTTAATGGTCTGATAAATTTTGATAAAGAGGTTTGTTGTCAGGAGACGCCTTTTTTTGAGAGTCGCGTATGTTTCAGACAGCGCCTCACGATATCGTAGCACCTCTTTTGTTGCAGCGTCCACCTGGGATGTTTTAGTGGTCAGCGCCCTGAACAACGCATCTGTAGTGGTAATGATATTCTCTATCTCAGAACTCGACTGTGCTTCCTGAAGGACAATAGTGTTAAGCAGCATCTCCTGGTTTGGAATTGTTTTGCCGAGACCTTTTAATTCTGCCAATGCCCTGCCGGCAGCGACAGTCTTTTTCAGGAGTGTGCTAGTCTCGATATCTTTCTTCGGGGGAAGAAGGGGAAGCGCGTTGTAAGGTTTATGAGGATAGAAATTTATTTTTTTCATATTCATATTACTTAATTGCCGATATTATAAAAAAAAGAAATTTTTTTCGATCATCTCAACCGGAACAAGTTATTTCATTCGCCTCACTGAGTGCGAGGATGTCCCCGCTCCTTAAAAAACTTCTTAATGATAATACGTTATGCCTGTTAAAGACAAGAACTATTTGAGCGTCATAGTAAGCCTTCAGTGAAGGGATACGCAAAAGTGCCGTACGGCATGGAGGGTCAGGGCCCGCCTTGGTCTCAACGCTCATAATGTCGTGTCATAATATAACAGTACATAGTGGCATTATGACATTGTCAAATATGTGGAACAACCTAATCATAGTGGTTCCCGTGAATACCGATATCCCGAAGTAGTTCATCAAGCCTTAAACATATTGTGCAAGTTTGTTGAGCCGATACTACATCGAAGCCATCTACCACCAAAAATTTGCCGACCTGGACGAACTGAAAAAATTGGTACTGCAAGCGGCGTTTAACTGAGCTCTATAAAAAACCAGTTAATCATGGACTGTTTCACGTCAAATTAACGATATTTTGACATTATCCCGTTAATCAGGTATATTGTCTCTATGGCAACGACAAATCCTGTAAAAAACGAAATCAAAGCCCTTAAAACCGAATACGACCGGCTTGGTAAGGGCAAAGAATCTTTACTTAAACTTATTGATGAGTCCGAGCTTTCTGAAAGCGTTTTCAATTCAAACGCCATTGAGAATTCAACGCTTACACTGAAGGAGACAGAGCGCATTCTGCTTGAGATGGAAGTTTCCCGTAATGTTTCGGTGCGGGAGGTTTTTGAAGCAAAAAATCTCGCACGGGTGATGGAATATACCAGAAGCAAAGCGTTGGAATCGGAGCTTTCCATGGATATGATTCTGCTCCTGCATAAAATACTGATCGGTAATATCAACGATGCTATCGCAGGGCGTTTCCGCACCACCGGCGAATATGTCCGCGTGGGAACGCATATCGCTCCGGCCCCGGGAAACGTCGAACGAATGATGGAGACGATTCTGCTGGAATTTTCCGCAGACCACCATAATTACTTTGCCGACAAGATAGCAAAATTCCATCTCGAATTCGAAACGGTACATCCGTTTTGCGACGGTAACGGCAGAATGGGACGCGTGCTCATCAATTTTCAGCTCATGCGGTCCGGTTTCCCCTGCATCATCATTCGGGATAAAGAGAAGAGGATTTATTATGCATCATTCAGTGAATACCGCGATTCAAAAAATACAAAGACGATGGAGAAGATTTTAACGCTCGCACTGATGGAAGCGCTTCATAAAAGGATTGCTTATCTTCGCGGAGAGGATATAACCCCGCTTGCAAATTTCGCAAAGGCGCATAAAAGATCGATCCACACATTGCTTAACGCCGCCCGCAGGCAGACGATTCCGGCGTTCCGTGAAAAAGGCGTTTGGAAAATCGGAGATTATAAACTATGAACGAAGCGGAAATACACCTCAGAAAAAAGATACAGGAGTACAAGATCACCTCCGGATAGATAATATCCGCCTGCGGATAACATCTATCCGCTCCACACCGGTTTCACCATGTATTATATCCTTGATAAAATTCTTATGGGGCGACAACTGCAAAACATTTTCCCCTGATAATTCAAACGGATCGCGCAATATCCCCTCGCCCGGAACAGGGCGGTTCCGGGCTTCGTGGATTAAAAAAGATTCCGGTATGACATTTGCAATCTATAAGTATTAAATAGAGCCTGTTTATAAATTGCTATATGTCGCTCTTTACGTCATTCCCGCTCGTCGGGAATCCTTCTGAAAAGAGATTCCGGACAAGCCGGAATGACTCCTGAACTGAGTTTATAAACTGACTCCGAGCAGAAAGATGCAATCTCAAAAAGGAGGAGCAAGATGGCGCAAATTAATTTTTTAGGACTGACGATCGCCGTTATCTTAGGCATATATCTTTTTTCAATATCCGTCTATGTCCTGAGGGAATACGAGAGGGGGGTGGGGTTCAGGCTGGGAAGGTTGATGCCGGTCAAGGGGCCGGGGCTTGTGATCATCCTCCCGATCATTGACAAGCTTGTACGGGTCAGCCTGAGGACTGTCACTATTGAAGTGCCGGTGCAGGACGTGGTTACAAAGGACAACGTATCGGTACAGGTGAGCGCGGTTGTTTATTTCAGGGTCATTGACCCCAATAAATCCGTAACGGAAATTGAAGATTTCAATTACGCCACATCTCAGATATCACAGACGACCCTCAGGAGCGTTTTGGGACAGAGCAACCTTGACGACCTCCTTGCCAAAAGAGACGAGTTGAACGCCCAGCTTGAAAAAATTATAGACGACCAGACAGAACCGTGGGGAGTAGAGGTCAAACATGTTGAAGTAAAAAATGTCGACCTTCCGATAGATATGCAGAGAGCAATTGCAAGACAGGCAGAGGCTGAAAGAGAGAGAAGGGCGAAAATCATTCATGCGCAAGGTGAGCATCAGGCCGCTGAAGAGCTGTCAAGCGCGGCGTCGATAATCAGCAAGCAGCCTATAGCGCTGCAGCTCAGGTTCCTTCAAACCCTTGCGGAAATGGCTACGGAGAGCAAGTCCACAGTCGTAGCGCCGATCCCCATACCGATGGATCTGTTTAAGCCGTTCATGGAGATGTATAAGAAGGTGGAAGAATGAAATGGCCCGCAGCCGAACTGCGAGATATTTCCCCTCCCTTGACGGGAGGGGATTAAGGGGAGGGTGAGCACGTTTAAAGACACCCCCACCCTAACCCTCCCCCATCAAGGGGGAGGGAATTGTGGAACCCCTTTTCTAAAGGGGGCAATAAAGATTCACTATGAAAAAATTCGACAGAAGAAATTTCTTAAAACTTGCCGCCGTAACCGCCGGGGGACTTCTCCTGCCGGGTCAGGCAAACAGCGGAATGCTGGAAGAGCTGACGAGCGCGCTCCGTAGCCTTGAGGGGAACAAGGAAGTCCCGCCGCCCATCCGGGGCATCAAATTCGGCATGGTAATAGACCTGGGTTTATGCATCGGCTGCAGACGCTGCAGTTATGCATGCAAGAGAGAGAATAATGTCTCCGATACTATTTCCCCTCCGTGGATAACAGTCTTTGAGACTGAATCCAGGACGGGCATTGAAGGTCATTATGTCCATTCGGAAAAACCGGGTAAAGGAACGACTATGCTGTATACGAAGCTCCGCAAGGACAAATGGTATATGCCTACCCAGTGCAACCACTGCGATAATGCGCCGTGCGTGAAGGTCTGCCCGACAGGCGCCTCCTATAAAGATACGGATGGCCTCGTGGTGATTGATTACAACAAGTGCATAGGGTGCAGGTATTGCATGACGGCCTGCCCTTACCATGCCCGCAGGTTCAACTGGTGGAAGCCGAACATCTCTCCCGACCGCTTAAACCCCCTTGTGCCGGTGCGGCATCTCGGAATAGTTGAAAAATGTACTTTCTGCATCCACCGTACGAGGATGGGGAAAACTACACGCTGCGTAGAGGCATGTCCGAATAAGGCGAGGATCTTCGGAAATCTCAATGACCCCGACAGTGAAATTTCAAAATTGATCGCTTCGGAAAGGAACTTCAGACTCAAAGACAAGCTGAATACGGAACCACGGATATGGTATCTGACCCGCGCCAAAGATAAACCGATGGCGTGGACTACCCCACTGCCGCCACCCGAAGGGATTAGAGGTTTTGAATCATGAGAGAGTTTATAACTGAGTTCAAAAAGAATACAAGCAGGTCGTTTTATATCTTTAACGGGATATTGCTGGTCATAGTTATATGGGGATTTTATAACTGGGGACTTGCCTTAACGGAAGGGCCGGGAATTACAGGCGGTAATGACTTTGTGCCCTGGGGTATATATCTCGTGGGGTTTGTCTTTTTTGTCGGCGCCAGCGCAGGCGCAACGCTCATCGGCTTGATGATACACGCATTCAGCCGTGAGGACTACGAAGCACTCGGGATACGGGCGATCCTTGTCGGCCTGCTTTCCCTTATGGCCGCGGTGCTGAATCTAATGATGGACGTCGGATCACCAATAAGGGCGATCCTGGTCCCGTGGGTGCTGCACAATATGACCTCCATGCTCATATACACCTCGTCAACTTATTTTATCTTCGGCGGCCTGTTTCTGGCGGAGCTTTTTTTTGCGCTTAAGATCGCCCGTGGGACCGCGACCCAAACCGACGAAAAGATAGCCAAATGGCTTGCGATTATCGCGGTGCCCTTTGCCCTCGGCATCTTGCATGCCCCTCACGGCGCATTGTTTGCGGTTGTTAAGGCCAGGGAATACTGGCATACCCCCTTGCTGCCCCCGCACTTTGCGGTCTCGGCGCTCGTTACAGGCACTTCCTTTATGATACTGCTGGCCCTAATAACCTCAAGGATAGAAAAGAAGGAGTTTGTCGGCAGGGAGACGCTTGAGCACATGGGTGGATTGTTAGCTTTTTTTATTACATTAAACCTGTTTTTTGACTTCTATGACATCTTTGTCCTGAAGTACAGCGAAGAGCCTGAAGGGATAGAGATACTGGACCTTCTGTTCGGCCGGTTTGCCCCGCTGTTCATCCTGAATTTCGGCGGGCTTTTCATAGCGTTGATGGTATTGCTGAACAAGCGCGGCAGGAGCGTCAGGGCCTTAACTTTTGTCTCCTGCCTGTCTATAGCTGCAATAATGGCATACAGGTGGAACCTCGTTATAGGAGGGCAGATCCTACCGCTGCTGCCCGGTTACCCGGAGATACATTACTATCCGACAATCCCTGAAATAGCGATGGAGGCCGGCATAATCTCACTTTGGCTGCTCCTTTACTCGGCGCTTACAAAGACGCTTCCGATGGAAGGGCCTGCAAAGGCGCATGAAAAGATCCCGCGGCCTGCGCATGGCGTCAGAAGGTTTGGGAAGGGTTTTCAACCGGTGCATACAAGAAAAATTAATTATTGATGGACGGAGGTACGAAATTGAACAAAGCGCAGTACAGACATGAGAATATCGGATCAAACAGCCCCCTGAAAAATATTCAGAACGTATTTATCTCTTATTGGGGTCTCTGGATCATCCTGGCAATTTTATTCATATCCTCCGCAATAAAGATTTTAGGCGCTAAGCCCCATGCCGTAGAGGAAACAGCGACTGCTCAAGCAGCCTCAGTCCCGGTCTTCAGCACTCCTGAATATGTCGGCTCAGCGAAATGCAGGGAATGCCACTGGAAGGAATATGACGCATGGAAGAGTACATTACATTCCAGGTTCGTGCAGCTTCCCGACGAATACACGGTGGTAGGCGATTTTGAGAGGGACAACACGCTGACCGGGGAAAAGAATACTGCCGGAATGTTCAGGAGGGACGGCAAATTTTACGTAAACACCATCGGCTCAGACTCTAAGGCCCGTGATTATGAGATTGCTTATGTTATCGGAATAGGACGAAGACAAAACTATATCACAACTTTTCCAAACGGAGAGATGCATGTGCTGCCGGTTGAGTGGGACGTTAAGACAGGGAAATGGGGTGAGCTCAACAGATCGGGAAATGATCATCCCGGGAATAGTGAATCCTGGAGCGATGCAGGAAGCATCTATCAGATAAAGTGCGGGGGTTGTCACTTCACCGGCCTTAAGATCAATTATGACAAGGACAAAGATTCCTTTAGCTCGGCATGGACGGAGCCGGGCATAGGATGCGAAGCGTGCCACGGACCGGGCAGTAACCATGTCAAAGCGGCCGGCGTGTACTTCGATTACGAGAAGGAAACCATCGTCAATCCGGCAAGGCTGCCGTGGCGGCTCCGGGCCATGGTGTGCGGTCAATGTCACAACTGGGGGGCCAGCACTGCCGGGGTGTCGCCGTCTAAAAAAGACTTCCCCAGGCACTACGCTTATCCGTACAACTATCTTCCCGGAAAAGCCTTACATCTCTACTATGAAGCGGAGCGGGATGAAACGAAGAAACATCACCAGCAATACAATGAATGGACCGAGAGCCAGCATGCGAAGGCGGGCGTTATATGCACGAACTGTCACGACGTCCATTCGAAAGGCGCCAAACAGGACATCGGCTCTATAGCGCAGACAAAGCTTACCCAGGATACCCTCTGTATGAGCTGCCATCAAACACTGCAGAGGCGGGGCGTGCACAGGATCCATACCTTCGGCAGCTGCATTGCCTGCCATATGCCGGAGACAAAAGGTTATGAGCACAGCCATACATTTAAATTTATTTCCCCTGCGGAGAGTGTAAGAGCGGGCGGCGTTGCCGGAAAATCCAATTCCTGCAACAACTGCCATCATCATAAAGACACTCCGCCGGAGAACCTTCTCGAATTCCTTAACGCAGCGAAAAAGGCGGATATGCCTATACCCTTTACGGTGCATGGGAGATGATGTCATATGAAAAAAGGAAAGAAAATATGAAACCACAGAGTGCACAGAGGGAAAGGAAAAGAAAAGTTTTTAGTTTTATAATCTCAATCTTTTTCTCTGTGTTCTCTGTGGTTAATTTTGACAATACCTCAGGCAAGAGGAGAGAGGATATTTAAGAATGAAGCGATTCATCATGTTCAGCATCATTGTTATGGCAGCTTTTATTTCTACGCCGTCATATCCTGCGGACAGGTCTCATCTGGATGAGACTATTGATCAAAGCCTGAAGTCCCAATTTTTTTGCGGTTACTGTCACGTCATGACCTATCCGAAGGTCATGAAAAAGGCATATGAATCCTGGAAGGTCGACAAGCACAACAACATCCGCTGCGTGGAATGTCATTACCCGCCTGAGAGACTGGACGTCAAGATCCCCGCGCATGAGAGGATTCCGAGAGATGAAGTGGCGGCCTTAATGAAGACGGATTGGGAATATATGAACACGGAGCTTGCAGTGCTTTCAAGGCTGATAACGATTTTAAATATGGATGAGTCCGTAGTAAGGACCAGGCCGAGCCTCGACGACCGGAATTGCACTACATCCCGGTGTCATCCCACAACCGGCAAGGGCAAGGAAGGGGAATTCTGGACAAAGAAGATAAATTTTGTCGAATCCGAGCGGGAAGACAAATCAAAAAGGATAATCCCTTATGTGCACAAGACTCATTTTGATAAGACGAAATGGGTAGAAGGCCAGGAGCTGCACTGCACGACCTGCCACCAGCGTCAAACAGGACAGAAGCATTTTGAAGTATCCAGAGAGCAGTGCTTCCTGTGCCATTTTAAAAATACCGTATCAAACGAAGGGCGCTCCAAATGCTCCCTCTGCCACGAGATCCCGACAAAGTCACTCCAGAAGAAGGCGCCTGAGCCTGGGGCCAAGCTTATCACACATCAGACAATTGAAACCGACAAGGTGTCCTGCAATAGCTGTCATAGCCAGCATATAAACGGTAACGGTCAGGTAAAGGTGAAACAGTGTCTGGACTGTCATGATAACGAAAAGAACATCTTGGACGGGATATCAAACAGGAAGCTGATGCATGAGGAGCATGTCGCGGAGCAGAATGCCAGATGCTTTAACTGTCATGAGCCTATTGAGCATAAGAAAGCGGATTTCTTAGACGCTTCAAGAGAGACCTGTTCGGCATGTCATCCCGACCATCATATTTCTCAGAAGGTGTTGCTTGCAGGGCCTGAGACCAAGGGAGTTTCGGAGACACCCAGCCTGATGTTTGACGTCAAAACCAACTGTCTCGGCTGTCATACAAATGAAAAGATCGTTAAAGGCGAGAAGGTAATGCACGGCGACCCTAAGACCTGCGCCCAATGCCACGTTGAGAAGACAGCGCAGATGGTGGATGAATGGAAGGGAAGCATCGAGAAGGCGATGAAGGAGGCAAAGGACCTTGAGAAGGAATCTGAAGAGGCCCTTGCAAATGCAAAGGGCAAGGCGTCTGATGAGAAATTAAAAGAGGCATCGGCAATGTTCAACGAGGCGCGGCAAAATGTACGGCTCGTCGAGGCCGGAGGAGGTGTACATAACCAGAAGTATTCAATACAGCTTCTTGACGCTGCAATGAACAGCTTTGAGGATCTGATTGATTTGCTCAAGGAGTGAGCGCAATAGAAACTTTTAAGGAAAAGGAGGAAATTATGGGTAAGAAAGAAGACATATCACGTCGAGATATGCTCAAGACCGGAGGCGCTGTGGCTGTAGCGGCTGCGGCGACGGGGATTTTGCCGGCAGCGGCAGCGGCTGCAAAAGAAGGAGTATCCCGCTGGGCGATGGTAATAGACCTTCGCAGATGTATCGGGTGCAGGGGATGCACGGTCGCCTGCAAGTCGGAATTCGGCGCAGCACTGGGCAGGTGGAACGCCGTTGTCAAACAGATGGAAACGGGCAGTTACCCCGGGGTGAAAAAGCATTTTCTGCCGCGTCTGTGCAACCACTGCGCAGGAGAGAAGGATGTGCCGCCATGCGTTGAAAAATGCCCGCAGGCAAATGCAGGGGAAAGGGCCAAACTTGGGGGAGTAAGTTACAGGACCGGCGCTACTTATAAAAGGCCTGATGGGATGATCCTGCTGGATATGTCTCTGTGCATCGGCTGTTACAAATGCATTGAAGCATGTCCTTACGGGGTCCGCTCCATTGACCCGTTTTCAAAGCTGACCCGCCCCGACAGGGAAAAAGACCTTGGCGTCGGCAAATGCACCTTCTGTGCGCATCGCGTTGACAAAGGCATTGCGCCTTCATGTGTAAACACATGCCAGGGCGGGGCCAGGATATTCGGGGACTTAAACGACCCTGAAAGCGAAGTTTCAAAACTCGACAAGGAATTCAATTTAGTTAAAAACAGGGACAAGACCACGCTGTTGCCCGGAGAGAAGACACAGCCGCATGTTTTGTATATCGATCCGGCCGGTGTTCTGGCTCAGTACAAGATCGACAAGAAGACAAAAGAAGCTGAGTTTAAAGATCAGTTTGTATAGGAGTAGTTGCCACGAATGTACACGAATAAACACGAACGAAATAAAATAAGGATGATGAATAGAACAGTCAAAATTTCCCGGTTATTCGAGATAATTCGTGAAAATTTGTGGCTAAAAAACTTTTTTTTAAATGATGAAAGGAGGAAATAAAATGGCGAATTTAACAAGACGTGACCTTATGAAAATCGGAATGGCTTCGGGCGCTCTCCTTGCAGCAGGAGAAGGCTTTAAGTCGCCTGCGCTTGCCGGCACGGTAAAAATAGGACCGGGCGGCAAGGATTTCTCGCCGCAAACAGGCGTTGAAAGACAGGCTATTCCTTCATCCTGCTGGCAGTGTGTTACCCGCTGTCCCAATATGGGTTATATGGAAGACGGCAGGCTCGTTAAGATTGAATCAAACCCCAACTCTATCAGGACCGAAGGCAAGATGTGCGCGAGGGGACAGGGAGGTGTAAGTCATTCCAGTGACCCTGACAGGATACTTTATCCGATGAAACGCGCTGGCAAACGCGGTGAGGGGAAGTGGAAGAGGATCTCCTGGGATGAGGCGCTCACGGAGCTTGCAGACAGGATGAAAAAACTCCGCGATGCCGGAACACCTGAGAAGTTCATGTTCCACTACGGAAGGATGAAGGCAAGCTCGGAGAAGTTGATGAAAGATGCATTTCTGGCAACATACGGATCTAAAACCGGGGCCGGACATACTGCCATATGTGAAGGCGGCAAATGGGTCGGGCAGGAGCTTACCTGGGGCAAACACTACGACAACTGGGACTTTGACAACACTAACTACGTGTTGAACTTCGGAAGCAACGTGCTTGAGGCGCACACAAACCATATCCCTACATCTCACAGGCTGATAAGGGCCAAAGTCGACAAAGGGGTAAAGATGGTGACCTTTGATGTGAGGCTCTCAAACACTGCTGCCAAGTCGGATGAATGGGTGCCGCTCAAGCCCGGGACCGACGGCGCGGTCATGCTTGCCATGTGCAATGTGATCATGAGCGAGGGTCTTTATGACAGGGACTTTCTCAAATTTGTCAAGGCGACAAAAAATAAAGACGCCCCGGATGATGAAAAAATAGCCTCGCTTAAAGCCCATCTTGCGCAATATACCCCTCAATGGGCGGAGAAAATAAGCGGTGTAAGCGCATCAAAGATAAAGACCCTGGCAATAGAATTTGCCAGGGCAAAACCCGCTTGTCTACTGACCTACAGAGGAGCCGTAGCGCATTACAATGGAGTCGAGAATGAGCGCATCGCAATGATGTTGGCCTCAATAACAGGCAATATCGACAACCCCGGCGGCAGGTGCAAGGCTGTAGCGGCGTCGTGGAAATTCCCCACCGGACCCAAAGACAAGCCCGAGGCCAAGAAGCTGAAAATAGACGACGGGTTCAAGGGACAGGTGGCCTATCCGACACACCATGTGGACCATCAGGTCTTCAAGATGATCAAGGACGGCAAGGAAGGAAGGCCTGAGATATATATGTGGTACTGCTATGCTCCGGTTTATGCCAACGGAGAGATACAGGAGACCATAGATATACTCAAGGACGAAAGCCTGATCCCCTTCACTGTCTGCTCCAATCCGTTTTATGATGAAGCAGCCGCATTAGCCGACATGATACTGCCTGATACCCCTTACACAGAGAGGTGGGACTGGGACGGCGACGTCAGTCCGATGCAGATTGCCGAATACCAAATCCGTCAGCCCTTTGTTAAGCCTCTTGGTGAATCGAGAAACCTCATGGATGTGGCCTGCGAGCTTGCAAACAGGATGGGCTTCCCCCTTGGGTTTAATTCCATGGAGGAGTTTGTCACCATGTCCGGTGAGCTGACGCCTGAAGTCAAGGCGCTCGGCGGCATCGAGTACTTGAAGAAGAATGGCGTATGGCACGACCCCAATGCAAAGCCGAAATTTTACTCTTACAAAAAGGAAGTAAAAGAGGAAGAGCTTAAAGCAGAAGGCGTCATCTACGATGATGCATCAGGAGTCTATTGGAATTGGAAAAAATCCAAGGCAAAAGATGAGGCCGAGGCACAACAAAAGGGCTATGCCCATACAAAGGATGCATACAAGGGTTATGTCGGGCAAAAAATAGGAGACAAGGTCTATACAGGCTTTAAGCCCGATATACTCAATAAGTCCGGCTATATGGAGCTGTACTCCGAGCTGATGGAGGAAAAGAAGTTTAACCCTCTGCCGAGCTATCTGCCGATACCCGAGCACGAGAAGATGGGGGCGGGCGACCTGATACTTACTACCTATAAGGCTGCTGTTATCACACAGTCCCGCAGCGCTAACTGCAAGTGGCTTTCAGAGCTTTACCATGACAACCCGGCATGGATCAACCCGAAGACCGCTGCAGGTTTGGGGATCAAGACAGGCGACAAGATCAAGGTCAAATCCGTCATCGATGAAATAACGACAAAGGCGCGAGTGACTGAAGGAGTCATCCCGGGTGTTATAGCGATCTCTCACAGTGTGGGACACTGGGAATATGGCCGGTATGCATCAGGTAAAAAAGGGCCGGATGCAAGCGGAGCGCACGATAATGACCCGGATCTCAAGACCATATGGTGGGAAGACCGGGGCGTGCATCCGAACTGGATCATTCCGAACTCTCCTGACCCGATAGGCGGACAGCAGAGATGGATGGATACGGTGGTGAAAGTCACAAAGGCGTAGCGCCCTCATTTATTGGGGGCGATACTTTCGTCGGGGATAAACCCCAACGCTACCTCAACGGAGGGGGAACACAGAGATCCCGGTTCCCCCTCCCCCTTTTTTATGATAGTTTTAATAAAAGATATTCTGTGATGAAAGTGGTAAATTATAAGCAATGAAATCGCAGGAAGAAAACATCGAAACAGCAGTACAACGCAGCAACATATACGGCTTCCTCTCGCTTATTTACCGGGAGGAAGTCACGGAAAGCCTGCTTAAGCGGATTAAAGAAACGGAAATGCTTCCCGTCTTGACCGGCATGGGGGCCATGTTTGAAGATGACTTTTTGCATCGGCCTGATAAAGGTTTGATAGAAGACCTGGCCGTGGAATATGCAAGGCTGTTCCTC
>JACRHB010000083.1 GCA_016217725.1 Nitrospirota bacterium
ACCCGGCTCAGCCCTATGATTCCTTGTCTACTTGAATCTGCTTTCTTGCCGAATGCTCTTCTCTTCTTCCCAATCCATAACCCGTATGACTGATGAACTGCCCAAATACCATCAGCCCTTTCTACGCCTTAAGCAACTAACAAGTATTAGACAGAAAGAGGCATATTCAATATGCCTTCTTCTGTATAGCACAATATTATCTCTTTCTGTATAGCACAATATTGAAAAATATTTATCTCTAACTTATTGATTTTAAAGATTTTGCTAAAAGCCTCTTTTTGACTCAAGGTTTGCTCCCCTACTGCGCAACTTTGTGTTTGGTAATTGATGAGAGCGTTAGAGAAATTTTACATGAGGGCTTTACAAAAGGCAAGAAAAAAATTCGGGGAATAACATTAAGGTAAGAGAACTCACCCATCGCCTCTTTTGATAGAGGGAAATAATCCATAGGGTCTCCCGTTCTCTCGGGAATGTCTAAAAAAAGCACTCAGTCCTGTTTCATAAACTTCACTACCGCACTTTTATATCGCTCGAAGTCTTTCAGGTTCTTATGAAGGATAGACACGACAATAACAGCGTCGATTTTCTCATATTGATGCACGATCAGGTTTCTAAACTTCGCCATCTTTTCCATTGTTGAAAACAATCTTTTGTTGATTACTCCGTTTTCCGTCAATACCCTGAAGACATCCGCATAGCCTGTAGGCAATCTCATCTCTTTATCGGAAATTATGTGGTTGGCTATATCAATGCATAATTCAATCAGCATCTAGAGTTCTTTCAACGATCCTTTGTGTTTTCCAATCTTTTCTGTAGGCGGCAGCGGAGATGCCGGAAAACTCCCTGATCTGATTAAGGCAGATTTCCAGCTCTGAAAGTTTTCTTCCAAGAAGTAGTTTATCAACCAACCTTGTATCTCCTTTTTAAAATGTCTCTTTCTTTTATTGCAAAGTCGAAATACTTTCGCAATGTAATTGATTCGTATCTGTGTCTCAAAAACGGGTTCTTATCCGTTAAAACTTTCCTGTTTTGCAGTATCCTTCCCGTAAGACTGATCGGCGAAGTATTGAGAATGACAAGGTCGACTTCATCCGTGCCGAGCACGTCGGTTATCTTCCCGAACAACCCGATATAATCCAATTCCTTCATATCCTTTATATAAACAGCTAGGTCAATATCGCTTAAAGGATTTTTTCTTACTTTTACAAGTCCTCCAAAAAGATACGCAAAGACAACCTCTGAAGCGTCGTCAAATAATTGAGTAAGGGGGATGATTTTTTGATGGATATTTTTCGGGAGCTTTTTAAACCGTATCATGATTTAACATAGCACAAAACAAAGCCCTTTGCAAAAGTAAAATTACACCCAAAGTAATCCATCCGTTACAGGCAGATTAGATGATTTTCCTCTTTAGAAAGCCGGGAGTAGAGGAGATAATAATACCTGTAACTGATGAGACACACAGAAACTGAGGACAAATTAGATAATTGGGGAGCTTTTGATTTATAATCTTTTATTGTTTCTTGGCTGAGAACAACATACGAAAAACTGCATCATGGAGGGGACGCAATGGAATTCAAATCAACAGACAATAAGCATATCTTGCCGGTTAAAGTGGATTTTTGGACCGCATATTTAAAGCTCTCGCTTAAAAGCGGCGTTTCGGAGAAAAACGCAAAGTGGTATGTATACTGGGCAAAACAATTCGCAAGGCATATGAAAATGCCATTGAAAAAATGTGATGCAAAGGACGTAAAAGGCTTTCTTGTTCATCTTGAAAGCAGCGGAACCGAATCCTGGAAGATTGAAGTGGCGAGGAATGCATTGAGATTAATGTTTAGAGATTTTCTTAAGGTTCTATGGGCTGTAAATGATAAGAGTAATTCACCCTCCCCCACGCCCCCTCCCGCCGGGGGAGAGATGTCGGCAGGGGCAATTCATGAATTGCCCCTGCAATCACCACAAAAAACGGGCATATCCTCAGAACAAATATTTGAAAAATTGCAAACCGAGATTCGCTATCTCCATTACTCCATCCGCACGGAGCAGACATATATTCAGTGGGTGAAACGCTTTCTTTATTTCCACAGGACAAAACCTGCAGGTGACTTAACAGCAGACGACGTGAAGGCATTCCTTGAATATTTGGCGGTAAAAAAAGATGTTTCGGCTTCCACCCAAAATCAGGCGCTAAATGCAATCGTTTTTCTGTTCACTTATGCGCTGAAACAGGACTTGGGTGAGATAGGAGAGTTTACAAGGGCCAAGCGTCCGATCCGTTTGCCTGTGGTTCTCGCGCGGGAAGAAGCGGATAAATTGCTGAATGCGTTAACGGGGACGTATGCATTAATGGCGGGGCTGCTTTACGGAAGCGGACTCCGCCTGATGGAGTGCGTCAGGCTCAGGGTGAAGGATGTGGACTTCGCGCAAAATCAGATCGTAGTGCGCGACGGCAAGGGACAGAAGGACCGGATAACCATCCTTCCGAAACGTTTTCATGAGGCACTAAAAAAACAACTGAAGTTTGTAAAAAGCATACACGATGAAGACCTTGCAAAAGGAGGCGGGGGGGTCTGGCTCTGGCAGTCCCTGGAGCATAAATACAAAAACGCCGCAAAGGAATTCATATGGCAATACGTATTCCCGGCCAATAATTTGTCGGTGGACCCGCGAAGCGGCAGTGTGCGCAGGCACCATATCAATGAAAATTCACTGCAGAAAGAGATAAAGAAAGCCGCTCAGTCTCTACACATAAATAAAAAGGTGAGCTGCCACACGCTGCGTCATTCATTCGCTACGCATCTTCTTGAAAACGGCTACGACATCCGCACGGTGCAGGAATTGTTAGGACACGCGGACGTTTCCACGACGATGATCTATACGCATGTTCTGAACTCTCCGGGGATTGCGGTAAGAAGTCCGGTGGATTGAGTTTGAAATTACACCAATTCGGCGAGCTCTCTTACGAGGCGCTCCGAGTCTTCCCAGCCGAGACAGGGATCGGTGATCGATTTGCCGTATATATTCTCTGCTATCTTCTGAGCGCCTTCGACGAGATAGCTTTCTATCATGAGCCCCTTCACCTTGCTCCTGAGGGTCCTGGAATGCTCGCGGCTCCTCATCACTTCTTTTGCTATCCTCGGCTGTTCGTAGAATTTTTTGTTGGAGTTCGCGTGATTGGTGTCCACGACAATCGCAGGATACCGGAGGTTCCGCTTCTTGTAAGCCTCCCAAAGCCTTATCAAATCCTCAAAATGATAATTCGGCATGTTCGCTCCGCACAGGTTGTCTACGCCGCCCCGGAGTATGCAGTGGGTAAGCGGATTTCCGGAGGTCTTGACTTCCCAGCCGTTATAAACGAAGACGTGCGGCATCTGGGCGGCCTGCACCGAATTCAGCATTATCTCTATGTCTCCGCCGGTCGGGTTCTTCATGCCGGCAGGCACATCGAGCCCGCTGATGGTAAGGCGGTGCAATTGATTTTCTACGGAGCGGGCGCCTACGGCGACATAACTGAGGACGTCTTCAAGATACGGATAATTCCCCGGATAAAGCATCTCATCGGCAGCCGTAAGATGGGATTCCTTCATGGCGCGGATGTGCATCCTGCGGATAGCCTTGAGCCCTTTCACCATGTTCGGGGCCTCCGTGGGCTTCGGCTGGTGCGCCATGCCCTTATATCCCTCACCGGTAGTCCTCGGCTTGTTTGTGTAAATGCGCGGGATGAGTATTAATTTCTCCTTCACCTCTTCCTGCAGGCGCGCAAGCCGGGAAACGTATTCGCAGACGGCGTCTTCATTGTCCGCGGAGCAGGGGCCGATGATCAGAAGGAGCTTATCAAGCTCTCCTTTGAAGACGGCGATGATATCCTCGTCCCTCTTTCTCTTAACCTTCCTGAGGTCCCCGGAAAGCGGAATGGACTCAAGTATCTCGCCGACGCCCGGCGTCTCTCTAATATATTGGAAACTCATTTCGGTAGCCGTTATTTTACTATAATTGTAATAGGATGAGCAAAGCCCGGCAGCGCAAAAGCGGCGCGGTCAGGTCAAGCGATAGCTTCTTTCTTCAACCGTTTCAGGTATTCCTCCCATTCAATCGGTAGGGAATGCTTCTTTTTATTGTTGCATTCTTTACAGGCCGGGACCACGTTGTTCTTTGCCGATTTCCCTCCCCTTATAACGGGGACAATGTGGTCCATCGTCAACTCCTGAGGAGACGCTTCCTTGCCGCAGTAATAGCATTTCCCTTCGGCGCGCTTCCGCTTCCACCACTGCGTCTTGCGGAGCTCCCGCGCCTTATGTTTTTCTTTTCTGATCTCCTCAGCGGAGGCCGTAGAAATAAAATAATCCATGATCTTTAAACCTCAATTTAATGTACTAAAAAAAACGCGAGAGAGCAACAGCGCAGAAGCGGTTATTTTTCCTTTTCACCTTGGTGCGAGTCCAGCCATATCGTCACGGGCCCGTCGTTGATCAATTCCACTTCCATATGCGCGCCGAAGGCGCCTTCCCCGACGTTAAGGCCTTCGCCGCGCAAACGATCATTGAATTGTCCCCAGTATTTTTTTGCCGTATCCGGATTTGCGGCATATTCAAAGCCCGGCCGGTTGCCTTTCAGGGTGTCGGCATAAAGGGTAAATTGCGATACGCTCAGGATTTCTCCCCCGGTTTGTTTAACGTTCAGATTCATCTTGCCCTGCCCGTCTTCAAAGATGCGCAGGTTCAGCGTCTTTTTGGCAAGGCGCTCGATATCGTCCGCAGTATCGCCCTTGCCTATCCCGACAAACAGGAGCATCCCCTTCCCTATCTCGGAGACAACGTTTCCATCCACCGTAACTTTTGCGGCCTTTACTCTTTGAACGAGGATTCTCATATATCAAGCGGCTCCAATATGTTAAAATAACAAATCTCAACCATGTCCCACAAGTTGATCGAAACGATAATAAGTGACGACGAGTCCCTTCGCAGCCGCTCGATTAATTCCCTTTTGCAAAATAAAAATAAGGACGACCTGCTGAAGATCGCTGAAGAATTGGAGCTCTTCAGGAAGACCACCCCCAATCTCTATCATAAGGTCAGGGCGTCGTTGTTCCTTTTTGTAATTTACAGGCTTTACCTTCAATTCGATAAAGATATCCTTCAATTCGGGAAAATCCCCTTTGAAGGCGTGAAAGCCGCATTCGACAGGGATTTCGAGAAGGCGATCGCAGTTTACTTATCGGCAGCAAAAAACAACGGCAAGCAAAACAGCGCCGTCTTCAGCGCGCTGGCGGAAGCGTATTACAACCTCTCTTTCAGATATCTCCTCGACCAGGTCAAGTCATCCATCAGCCGGTGTAAAGAGAACCATCTCCTTTTTAATATCAACGGCCCCGGCGATTATCCTTATTCAGCGCCGGAAGAGCTGACAACCCCAGACGCCGAAACAGGATCGTATCCGGTCGGGATAGACGCCTCGCCCGTCAGACTCGATCCGTCGCACAGCGGCTGGTCCGACATATTTTTCCTGGGAATGGATTTCCCCGAAGGCGCTCGGGTTGTAAACCTCTCCGTGAACTTAAGGATTCACGGAAGCGATGAGCCGATACTCCCTCCATGCGAATGTTACACGCGCTTTATTGAAGAGCCGGTCGTTCATCTCGTTTCAATCGATTTAAAGACTTCAAAAAAGGTTTCCACCCTGCGCGAGCTTTTCAATTTCGGAAATGATTACCTCTCACTTTTAAAAGCAGGAGTTGTGGCTTCGGGGATTGTGCCTCCTTGTTTTGAGGACAAGGATATTTCATTAAAAGACCTGCTGCAGAAATTGTTAGGCAAACCCGGCGGCCTCGAGCTCGTTACCAGGGTGAATAATATCCCGAAAGGCTCAAGGCTCGCTGTAAGCACGGCGCTTCTCTCGACCGTCATTACGCGCTTGATGAGATTCAGCGGACAGATAAAAAACCAGACCGGCGTCTTGACAGAGGAAGTGAGACGCACGGTCGCATCAAGGGCCATCCTCGGCGAGTGGTTAGGCGGCTCAGGCGGAGGCTGGCAGGATTCCGGGGGGCTTTGGCCCGGCATTAAAGTGATTACCGGCAAACTCGCCGGACATGGTGATCCGGAATTCGGCGTCAGCAGAGGCTGTCTGCTGCCGGAGCACAACGTGTTTTCGAGGGAAGAAATATCAAAAGAAACGGAGAATAAAATACTCGCTTCCATGGTATTGGTTCACGGCGGAATATCCCAGGACGTCGGACCGATACTGGAAATGGTTACGGAAAAATATCTCCTGAAATATGAGAAAGAATGGAATGCGAGACTCAAGGGGGTCCGGTTGTTCGATAAAATCGTCGATGCGCTGAAAGCGGGCGATATGAAGGAGTTAGGCAGGCTGACGACCGAAGACTGGGAAGACCCGATCCAGAGCGTCATACCCTGGGTAAACAACGCCTTTACAGAGGATTTGATCAAGAAGGCAAAAGAAAAATTCAGGGATTCTTACTGGGGCTTCCTCATGCTTGGCGGCATGTCCGGCGGAGGCATGGCGTTTATTGTGGATCCGCTGATCAAAGAAGTTTTCAAAGATAAGATCGCCGTAATCATGCTTGAGTTGAAACAGACGTACAACGTCTCCCTGCCCTTCATCATTGATCCGGTTGTTTATGATTTTGAGATCAATCACGAGGGGATCGTTGCGAGATTGTTGAAGGGGAAGGATGCAAAGATGCCGGAGATGAATAATAACCCCCCTTTAATTCCCCCCTTATTTAAGGGGGGTGAGAGTTCCCCTCTATTAAGAGGGGTTAGGGGTGTGTCCCCCCCGGGCGGCAAGGGGGGATTTTATAATGAAATCGATGAAGACGATATCAAGAACCTCTACGGCTTTGATTCACGCTCCCACGAGCATATGAAGACGCTTTTGAAAAACGGCGAGATCGGTCTTGCAAAAAACCGTTTGCCCTTATCGACAAAGATAGAGGACGTCGAGTATGATGAGCTTCACCATTTTGAAGAGGACAATAACACCCTCCCCTTAATCCCCTCCCGTCAAGGGAGGGGAGATATAAAAACTCCCTCTCCCCTGGTGGGAGAGGGCCGGGGTGAGGGGGATTTACGCGAAATCGGCCTCACCGCCCTCCAAAACAACGAAGTCGCCGTCGTCACCTTTGCAGGAGGCATGGGCAGCCGGTGGACGCACGGAGCCGCCGCTGTGAAACCGATAAATCCTTTCATCAAGATGAAAGACAAATACAGGACCTTTCTGGAGATTCATATTGCAAAAAGCAGGAAGAGCTCCGAATTGTCGGGACGCAGCATACAGCACGTTTTTACCACAAGTTATTTAACTCACGATGCTATCGCCGGGTATCTGGAGAAATTCAACTACTTCAATTATGAAGGCCGTATATATCTTTCACCCGGAAAATCCATAGCGCACAGGGTCTATCCCATGGAAAGAGATCTGCGTTTTTATTGGGAGGAGCAAATGCGTCGAAAGATGGATGAAACCGTCCAGAAGGTGCAGGACGATATCCACGAGGCCCTGATCCAATGGGCGATATCCAGGGGTGAAGGAGAAGATTATTCCGAGAATAAACCCCTTCTCAGATTCAACCCGCCCGGACATTGGTATGAAATCCCGAATCTAATAAAGAACGGCACGCTTGCACGAATGCTGAAAGACAATCCGGGCCTTAAATATCTCCTGTGCCACAACGTTGATACTATGGGCGTCTCTGTTGAGCCGTATCTGCTCGGC
>JACRHB010000081.1 GCA_016217725.1 Nitrospirota bacterium
AAGTAAAGTAATTCTTTTGATTTAAATTAGGGAAGGTTTTTTATTGTATTATTTCTTAAAAAGCCTCCTGAAAGCCAGAGTTGCGCCGCCGGCAATAAATAGTACAGTGCTTACCGGTTCAGGCACAACCGTTTCTGGCGCACCTATTGTAACGCCTGCAGCCCCGTAAGAACCGAATGTAAAATCTTCTGCTCCTCCACCTTCCGACGGTGTAAAGCTAATGTCAATAAGACCATTGCCCCCGCCAGCAGAAAGCAATTCGTCTATATACCTTGAATAAGGAGCGCCGTCAACAGTCTCGATGTTATAAAGATTGCCCCCAATCAACGCAGAGTCATGAACAACAAAATTGTCAAGCGTTGCAGTAATAAAGCCGTCAATTGAAAAGTCTACCGGGCCGGTACTTCCTCCAGGAGACGGACCAAAAATCAGATTATCAGAGGCGCTGTTCATCAGCAGACCGAATGATAATGTGGTGCCGAGTATAGGATCATCATAACCATATTCACCGTCCGCATATTGTAATAAGTCCACGGTAACATATTCATTGAATGAAAGTACTTTTGTATCGGCATTATAAGTGTAATTTCCTCCGTAAGATAGTAACAAAGGCAGATCAACCGCCGAAGCATTGGTTGATAACAAAATGACACTCGTCAACAAGATAAAAGACATCAACGCATTCTTGAGGGATTTTTTCATGTTAAACCTCCCAAATTGATATATTTGTATTTGTACTTTTGTAAATTATTAGAGACGCTAATATGTTTATTATTTAGTAAATATACGTATATATTAAATAGTAAATTTACGTAGATGTCAAGATTTTTTTACAATTACTTATAGAGGTCATAAGAATTCCAAATTTGCGTTATTGCGCAGATAGTTAGTGGATTTATTCAAAGAAAAACTTTAACCACACCGCACAGTATAAGTCCTTGCAAATTTGCCTGAATCAATTCACTCAACCAGCGGGACTTCTTATCTCGCTACCCCAATTGCCGCCAATTGTGAAGAATCAAAATTGGCCCCTGAAAAATCAAGCTCAAATTCTTGCCTGAAACCTATTGGCAAGGCATTATCAGAAATATTGATTATGCCGACAATGCGTCTATCAAAAACCCAATCAGTGACCCAATTATTCCCGTCCGCATTATTTCTTTCTACAATGTACGTATAACCCATATTAGTATCATTTATTTGACAGGACAGCCCGCTAATTCGATTGCCTGTGAGATTGTAATTTTTCGTCCAGACATAATCACTGTATAGCTCAGAAGCTGATCTTGTAAAGCTAACGCCCAGATCAGTCTTATTTAACATGTTTCCTATCTTATAAACCATTACATAACCGGTCCGTATTATGTTTGTATATTCCGAATTAAATATCTCATCATAGCCGAAGTCATTTATAACAACCACATTGTCTCCTGTCCCGGTTATACCGACCCCTGTCGCAGATTGACTGCTGGAATGGAAATCGTTATCGTCATATACATAAAAAAGTATATAATTTTTATCTCCATCCATATGGTCGTAATCCATTACTCCCCTAAATTTTCTCTCGCTTGAATCGCTATTGCCATATTCTATAAAGGACGTATAGGGCTCCCCGTCTTTTGTCAACGTTACGGTATCCCCGGAAATTGTGCTTACGATCGAGTCATAACCAGAGACCGCAGGACCTGAACAACAACAATCAGGGTTGCTGTCAGAAATTATCTCCAGGCCCGATGTCGTACTGTCAATATTATAAGGAGATCTGCCATTTCTATATGATTCGCTCATAAATTCTTCTATAATGTTATCGCCGACAACTAATCTGGAATGTCCGGAAGATGTAGATGAAGATACGTTATATCCGACAGTAAATGATTCCGTCGTTCTTGTTGTTACAGTACGTTCGCACGGAGAATAGTCTATAAAATCATTATATGTGCGCGTCCTCGTAATTATTTCTTCCATGGCTCCGCCGCTTTCCGAGGAATATTGAGATGAGTCGGAACCATCTGTATTTGTATGGATGGTTTTATTCCTGTCCAATACAGCAAGGTAATCATTCCCCTCCGGAAGGTCTATCCCTCTAACCCAATTGCCGGTTTCGTCTTTATACTGAATGTGAAAAGGACCGGCATAATCGCTGCCGCTATAGGCATAGGCGCCATTTTTTCTTATATTGATATTCCTTGCTGCCAGCTTATTATCTATGACTTCAAACGGCCTTCTGCCATGAATATAATTTGCAAGTCTTATGCCGTCTTGTCCTGACACCCATTCTCCATATGTAAACCCGCTATCCCAGGCATAAGGGCTTCCTTCAGCAAAATTAATTGGGACGTAAGCCTGCGGGAAACCCTTTACAATATCGTGCCACCATGAATCATAATCAAACCTTTTACCATATTTGCTTTCGCCTATCAGTGTAGGTCCGTAACTCGTCTGAAAACTGCTGTCCGCATTATAACGGGAAATCGGCAACATAGCCGTATGTTCCTTTTTATTCGGATGGGACTGTACTGTTAATGATGTCGAACCGTAGGATGTATTGATATTGATGTCTTTATCAGTTGCCGGTATTAACTGATATTGATTGTTAGCGGGTTTAATTTCAAAAGCTGTCTGCTGCCTATCGAGGTTCACTAAAAACAAGAAATCCCTGTTAAGCTCATGCACTCTCCCGACAACCGCCTCTTCTTCATTGCCGAGCCTTCCTCTAAAAACAAGGGCGTATCTTTTTGCATCATACGGCAGGTTAAGCTGTACGTTGCTGCTTTTGTTATTACCTGAGCTCAATGTGCCGAGTGTGAAGCTGTAACTCCAGAGCATTATTCTCTCGTCATCTGAGTCATCATAGTAAAGCTCAAACGTTCCGTCCATGTTTTCTTCCGTGTTGTTTACGATCACGTACCCTGAGCCGGTCTCTGTATCATCTGCCAAGTCAATGTCTCCCCGGAAGAAATAATTCAAAAGCCCCGCTGAGTAACCGACGGCGCGGGGGATGAGAAGGGTAGCATAGTCTTTGTAAACATTATCGTCCAACACCGGAATTTTAGGAAGAGCAAAGCTCAATAATGGGTATTGATTTCTGTAATAATCAAGAAAATCCACAGCAGCGAGTAAATATCCCTGCCCCCTATTCGTCTCGCCACAGCAATTCTTTTTATAATATTGTCTCATGTACGTACCAAAAGGGCTTGCATGAGATGTTTCAGTTATTGTCGTACCTTCAATTCTCGGATAAGGATAATCGTTAAAATTTGCAGCGAACAGGCCTTCACTCACAAAATTTGCATTGGCATATTCCGCAAGTCCAATCGCAGTTCCAGCCGTCACAGTTGGGTCAGGAGCCGCGCTGTTGTATTGATCTGTATCAAATATCTTCGCAATCGGGATCGGGGCTAATGGGTTCGGCGTATATGTAAGAATGACAGGGTCAAAGGGGACCGGATTTGCAAGTGCATTATCAAATATAATTCTTTCTTGCAGGTCATCACTTGTCCTAAATTTATCCACTGCTACCTCATAGGGCTCATCAAGAACATGAATATCATCCCTCGTATGCGCAGGCACGCTCATATCTTCTACCAGATGCATAATCTGGCCTATGCCCTGGAAAGTGTAACCGAAATATTTTTCTCTTTCAAGTTGAGTAGAGACAACTAATGCTCCATCAAAGTCTTTACCAGTCAAGGCTATGTAGTAATACTCCCTGACTGCTTTCCAAGAATACTTCCCTCCCAAAAGACTCCCAAATAAACCCTGATCCTGCGCCCACAATATGGATGATTGAGATATTCCTTTCAAACCAGCGCTGTCCCATGTTTTTAATGGATCATGGAAATGATTAAGGGATCGGGTATACATCGGCTCGTCTTCGGCCTTGCCGCCGTCTGTTATCCACTTAATAATCTTCTTTTTGTTTACAGTGTCATCTATCCCGCCCGCAAAACCTAATTCCTTTATCAGATAGTCCTTTAGAGAAAAACCATTTATACTTGTTGAAGCTATTACTTCATTAAGCCTCTCATGCGTTGGTTTTTCTAATGCACTTGATAGAGATGATGAGAGTACAAGAATTATATATAATATAACTGATATTAATCGTCTATTCATATAAACCTCACTTTTATTTCCTAAACCCTAAGTTTCTATTCTCAATATCAACCATTTTTAGCGTATTCTTAAATTTCTCTTCTGGGACAGAACTATCAATAACTGTTTCGACTGCATTAAGACTTTTTATTCTCTCCTCTCTCGTCTTAAGTTTCGGAAGTTCGATAATGCCAGGAGATAATCTGAATACCTTCCCTTTCTCGGGCAACTCAACTGCCTTGTCTGTCACATTTTCATCAAGACGTATGTCTATACTTAAATACCCAGGCTTGAAGATCGTGAATTCCGGCTCTCTGATGTAACTTACTATCGGCAATAGATTAATCGGCGTATATGACGGAATCTCAAAAGTTCCTTCCTTATTGGTTAAAACCTCCTTGGCTTCATAGAAATAAGTATTAGCACCTGCAAGGGTTCTATAAGCCCTCTGCCATACTGCCAGAACAACCGCGTCTTCAAGAGGCTCTTTTGTTTCTATGTCGATGATCTTACCCTTCCAGGGACCTGCGGCAAAAACATATCCACAGTTCAGTGAAATCGATAACAAAATGTAAAAAGCGCTTAATAAGATTTTATTAATCATATCAACTCCCTATCTTTTAAAATTTCCCTATCTTCCATAATCCATCCGCATCTTTTACAAACAAGAGATGGAAAGAATATGCAACACCATTTCTCGTTACAATTACTTCATACTCGGCTCTACGATCTTCGATCGTGACCAGTTGGATTTGTCCCATGTCATTGGCGATGATGTCAAGGATAGGTGATAGGGCAGTAAATTGTTGTCTGTATGCTTCCTGTGAATTTGTATCGAAAAGTTCGACCGCCCCTTCAACATTCTGATTCGCCAAAGCCGTTCTCATGCCATTCCACTTTCCCTGCAGCAATACATCCAATTGTGCCGAATTGAGTACTGCTATTGCAATTGTATCGGTATAAGTATTGTTCTGGTCATCTGTTACCGTCACAGTCGGATAGTAGATGCCTTCTGTTGTGTAGGTATAGCTTATATCGTCAAAGTTTGCTCCGGTATAATCAATCGTTCCGTCCCCCTCGTAATCAATCTGATAACGTGCCGCCGAATTGGGTACCTCTGTTGATACCGAGAAATAAGTTGTAAATGGAGCTATACCTGATTCGACGTTTGCCCTCAGGGTCACATGCGGTGATGAGATTGCAGCATTTACGGTTATTGAGGCGGTTGATGCGTTACCCGATGTGTCTGTTGCGGTGACCGTTATTACGTTTGAACCCTCTGTTAACGGCACATGGTTTATTACAAATTCATTATTGTAGACAGTCGCTGTCGTTCCGTTTACAACCACGCCTGTTTCATTGCCTGTGGCATTAATTATGGCGCCTATGACCATTACATCCGGCCTTGATATGACAGCTCCGTTCAAAGGATAGGTTATGATTATCGGTGGAGTTGTAAAGCTCATATCCTCTCCATAACTCGTTCCGCCGCCGTTGGATGCCGCTGCTCTGTAATGGTAAGTTGTGTTTGGGATAAGTCCCGTTATATTTGCCGATACCCCGACATTGTTTATTCCATTTCCTATGGACTGAATAGTCGTAGTATTTCCATAAGAAGTAGTTGTCCCCCATAGAAAATATACAGTGGTATCCGCGCCGTTTGCATTGACTGCTGCGTTTAATGTAGCAGAGCTGCCGTTAACATTTGTCGGCGGATTGGTTGTTACCATCGGAGGAATAATCAATGTTGTTGCATTTGCCTCGTTGCTGAAGTCGGAATTTCCATCAGCGTTATAAGCCCGCACCCTATAGTAATAAGTTGTTCCTGTCAGCAGCCCGGTGTCAGAGTATGTAGTTACATCCGCTTCCTTAGTTGCAATCAGCCTGTATGTCCCATCAATACCGAGCTTACGCTCTATTTTGAAGCCGATTTCGTTGCCGGAATTATCCGTCCATGAAAGGTTTATCTGACCGGAAGATATTGCCGTAGCCGTTAAATTGGAAGGCGCCGGAGGAGCTATTTTGAAGCTTATGTCATCGCCATAGCTTGTCCCGATAATATTGGCTGCTACTATTCTATAATGGTAAGTAGTATTCGGTAAAAGCTCCGCTATATCGGAAGATACAAAGACGGCATCTATCCCATTCCCTATGGATTGAGAGGGGGTGACAGTTCCATAGGATGTGTCTGTGCCCCACTGAAAATAGACCGTTGTCTCTGCGCCATCGGGATTGACTATGGCATTTAATGTAGCGGAGCTGCTGTCTATATCGGTTGCAGAGTCGGTTATGACGGCAGGCGCGCCTGCCGAAGCAAGAGGAAAGGCGTCATCTCCGTCATTTATGCCGTCGCCGTCGGTGTCGGGGTTTGACGGATCTGTGCCTATAAAGCTTTCTTCAACGTCCGTTAACCCGTCATTATCATTATCGGCATCGCATACATCACCTATTCCGTCGCCGTCCGCATCTAATTGGTCCGGGTTGTAAACAGACGGACAATTGTCAGCGTTGTCTCCCACCCCATCGCCAATATTCAAGGTGTAAAGATAGATATCTTCGTTTCCATTTCTATCATCTGTATACACAATGTTGTCCCCTGATATTGCCGGGGAATATTGCGCTGAGGGATTTGCAGTAGCCTGAATCTCCGAGCCTGAGGCTATGTCATACATATAAATATCTGAGTTGCCGTTTCTCCAATCCTCCCAGGCAATGCGGTCTCCTGAAATCACGGGGTAATACTGATCTGAGGCATCTATGGTAATTTGTGTCTCAACGCCTGTGGATATATCATACGTGTAAATATCATCGTATCCATCTCTATAACCTTGCCAGACAACACGACTCCCTGATATGGCCGGATAATATCGTCCTTCAGGATTTGAAGTTGCCTGCGTTTCAACTCCTGTTAATATATCATACATATAGATTTCAGCATTGCCGGTTCTATAATCCATCCAGACGATGCGACTCCCCGATATGGCCGGATCGTATGCATAAGTATTTGCGGCAATCTGTGCCTCAACACTTGTGGATATGTCATACATATAAAGGTCGCTTCTATAATCCGTCCAGACGATGCGGTTACCTGATATGGCAGGATTGTATTTGGATGTGGCGGATGTGCTTAATCGCGATTCAACACCTGTGGAGATGTCATACATGTAGATATCACCGTATCCGTCTCTATAATCTTCCCAGACAATATAATCGCCGGAAATAGCAGGAGACCAGGGGTCCGAGGAATCCGTAGTAACCCGTATCTCAACTTTTGCAGCCTTATCATACATATAGATATCCCACTTGTCGTTTCTTCTGTCCAGCCATACGATTCTGTTTCCTGAAATTGCAGGATAACGTTGATCAAAAGGGTCTGTAGTAATTCTCAATTCTCCGGCATCTGAATCCCGGGTATCTTCAGGATTTAAAGGAAAGGCATCATCTTTATCATTTACTCCGTCACCATCCGTGTCGGGATTAGAGGGATTGGTTCCCAATTGAAACTCTTTAAGGTTGGTCAGCCCGTCTCCGTCAGAATCTTCATCAGCATCATTAACAAGAGGATTTAGGTGATTATTAACTTCCCATCCGTCAGGCATTCCGTCATTGTCCGTATCGGCTTTTGAGGGGTCTGTCCCAAGAACTCCTTCTTCATAGTCTGTTAAATCATCATTATCGGTATCCGGATCGGGCGTCATAAAGCTCATGTCATTCCCGTTGCTTGTACTTCCGTCATTGACTGCAACTGCTTTGTAATGATATGTCGTACCGGGTAAAAGGCCCGTCAAATTAACCGATGCGCTAACAGCGCTTATTCCGTTTCCTATTGTCTGTGAAGGGGTTATATTCTCATAAGATGTAGTTGTTCCCCATTCAAAGTAAACGATGGTTTCAGAGCAATTAGGATTGACTGTTGCATTCAATGTGACGACGTCACCATTTACAATAGTCGCGGGTTGGGTAGTCACAGTCGGGGGAGTCATTGTCGCAGAATTTGCTTCATTGCTGTAATCAGAGTCTCTATAGGAATTATATGCTTTTACTCTGTAATAGTATGTCGTTCCAGGTGGCAACCCTGTATCAGAGTATGCGGCAATGTCTGCTCCGACAGAAGCTATTTCTACATATGTGCCGTCAGCGTTTGTCTTCCGCTCTATTTTAAAGCCGGTTTCATCATTGGAATTATCTGTCCATGAAAAATCTATCCGGCTTGAGGAGATTGCTGCTGCATTAAGTCCGGATGGCGGGGGAATGTTTAATGACTGAAGACCATCTATCAATCCAAATGTAATTGGGCCTGAGCTGATGGTTGTAAAATTTTGTGTAGGAGGAACATACAATTGCATTTTCATACCGCTGACATTTGTTGCCCCCAGATAAGCCGCCAACTCGTTAATATATCTTGAAGGATGCAGACTGTCATCTCCGTTCGGGTGCAAAATTATATTGTGTAAATTTAGGGTAGCAGGATCATTGGCATTCAACCATTGATTCATCCAAACATAATACGTGCCTTGCTGCGTAAATGTGCTGTCAGCTAAGACAGATGTAAAATAAACATAACCATCAGTTCCGATAATTGAAAAAGTGACATCATCCGGATCAGCCGGAACACCATTAAAACTATAATCCCCCGTTCTTGTAGCTCCGGAAAGAACTACACGCGCGCCATAAATAGTTTCAACACCGGGGACATTCACCTTCCAAACATCTCCGTTTTCATAATCCATTTCCTTCACGGTTGTATTAAGGGTCAATGAACCGGTTCCGATCCCGGCAGTAACCTGATAAGTACCGCCAAACCGTACCCATGGAAGAAGAGTAGCCGCCCAGCTACGTTCAATCATAAAAGACATTAGAGACAGGATAACGATTAATGCTACTGTTAATCTTTTGTTAACGCTCCCCATTCGCCACGCCCTCCTCGATATATTTTAAAAGTACTATTTTCTTATCAGTTGTTATTTGCTTTGCGGACATTAGTCCGATAAATAGGTTGTTGAAGGTCAGTACGACTCAATCCCAAAATTGAAGCCATGTCTTGTTCCTCGCTTAAATACAGGATGGATTAATTTACCCCCGAAGGAGCGTGGTTGTCAAGATTTTTTTAACGTTTTATTTTTTAAGATAACTTGACAAATATATTGTCATATTCTAATATTTGAATGTATGAATAATTTAACAGCGCGTATAGACCTTTTAAAGCTTATCGCCCATCCTACAAGGATCGCCATTTTAGATGAGCTGTCTAAAGGCGTAAAGTGTGTCAGCGACCTCGAAGAATTCCTTGAAGTAAGCCAGTCCAATATCTCACAGCATCTTTCTTCATTACGGCTTGCGGGTATTATTGATTACTTCATTGATGGAAGACTGCGCTGTTATTTCTTAAAGAATCCATTCATTCCCGATTTACTCGAAATCCTGAAAAAAGAATATTCTTGCGATTTACCGGGACCCGAGTGTTGTCCCGTTACAAAGAAAGGCACATACCACGGAGAAAGGAGAAAATGAATGGCAAAGAAGATCACGTTGTTCCTGAATACATCTCCTTACAGCTATGAAAACACTTACACGGCGATGAAGATCGCTGAAGCCGCTCTTGAAAAAGGATTGCAGACGCACGTTGTAGCGTCTGCCGACGGCGTCTACAATTTCCTCAACGGACAAAAAGGCAAAGGACTTCCCCATGCCGCAGATGGATTTAAAGCGTTGATGGACAAAGGACTGAAAGTCGACCTCTGAGGCGGCTGTGTGAACTTCCGTTGTATTACGGGAGCGAGTTACATCGAAGGGACCAATAAAGGCGCTTTGAAGGGCCTTTTCTCATTAATGAAGCAATCGGATATTTTTGTTAACCTGGGGTTTTAGAGATACTTTTTGAAAAGCACACAAATATATAAAATGTCATTCTGAGGGACAAAGTTCCGAAGAATCTTTGAATATACAAAGGCGAGATTCTTCGCTTCGCTCAGAATGACAAAGACGGAGATAAAGATGCTTTTCCTTATATCGAGCGCACCGGATACAAAAGAGTTCAAGACCGCTTATGCGATGGCAAATGATATGAATGCCGACATCTGCCTTTTGCAAAATGCAGTCTACGCTTCAAGCAGCTCGAAAGACAAGACTTTATACGTGATGAGTGGCGATATGAAACTGAGAGGCTTAAGCGAAAATGAAATCTCCGGCAGGCTGATAGATTATAGTCAATTAATAGACTTAATGACTGAGACCGATAAAGTTGTCGGAATATTTTAGGGCACCTAAGTCATTCCAGCTTGTCTGGAATCTTTTTGGGAAACGATTCCGAACAAGTCGGAATGACTGCAACTGAATAACAAGTTAAAATTTTACAGGAGGAAGATATGGCAGGCAAAACCATAGTGGTTCTCGGCGCCGGGGTCGGCGGATTGGTAACCGCAAATGAACTGCGGAAGAAATTGGGCGTGGAGCACAAAATAATTTTAATAGACAAATCGAAGGAGCACGTTTCATATTCCTCCGCCTTATGGGTAATAACGGGCGATAGAGCTATCGAAGAAATCAAAAAGCCGGTCACACGTCTGCTGCAAAGCAATATAGAATTTCTCAATGAAGAAATTCAAAAGATCGATCCCGCAGGCAAAATCGTTAAAACTGCAACGAAAGAGATCCGCTTCGATTATCTTGTCATCTCGCTCGGGGTTTCCTTAACGCCTGAAATAGTGCCGGGGCTGACGGACGCGCTTCAAAAGAATGCCTGCAATTTTTATGATCTTAACGGGGTCACAAAGGCAAGAGACGTGATAAAGGGCTTTACCAAAGGCACGATAATAATCATGGTCTCTGCCCTGCCATATAAATGTCCTGTTGCGCCGAATGAGTTTTCTCTTCTGCTGAACTCTTATTTCACTCGGAGAGGCGTCAGAAAGGACGTCAAAATTAAAGTTTGCACGCCCGAAGTCCTCCCGATGGGCGGCAACGGTCCCAAGACAGGAGGCATCGTTAAAGGTTTGATGGAGAGCGCCGGGGTGGAGTACAATTCCCAGCATGTGCTGCAATCCGTCAACGCAGAGAAAAACGAAGTGGTGTTTGACAAAGGCAAGATGAACTACGATCTGCTGCTGGCAATACCGCCGCATAAAGCGCCGAAGGTGATTGTCGAGGCAGGATTGGCTGAACCGGACTGGATCCCCGTGGACAAGGGAACTTTGAAAACGAAATTCGACAAGGTTTATGCGCTCGGCGACGTGGTAAAGGTGAAGCTTCCCGGTGAATGGAAACAGGGCGTGCCCTTGATGCTTTCAAAAGGCGGCGTCTTCGCGCATTTTGAGGCAAAGGTAATTGCGGAAAATATCGCCAATGAGATTTCGGGTAAAAAAGAAAGAATCGAATATGCAGGACGCGCAGCATGCTTTGTTGAGGCAGGCTTCGGAAAGGCTGGTCTTGCGCAGGGATATTTCTTTGCAACGCCGACGCCGGATACCGTTTTCCTGCAGCCGTCAAAGATGCTGCACTTCAGCAAAATCATGTTTGAAAAATACTGGCTCTCCGAATCGGCGCTGTTCAGAGGAATAATGGACTTCTTCATGGAGAACTGGATGTACGGGGAATATAAGAGGAAAGTGGTTTAGCCACAGACTTTCACTGAATAAAGAACTAAGATCAAAGAGCCAACATCATCTTCCTTTAATCTTTGCTCTTTGTTCTATCAGTCTGTCTTTTTGTCTGTGTCAGTCAGTGGCAAAAAAAATATGGACCTCCCTTTTCTGACAACACTCGTTGCCCTCGGGCTCGGCGGCGGTTTTCTCTCCGGGCTTCTCGGGCTCGGCGGAGCGATCTTTATGATCCCGCTGCTGCTTTACGTTCCTCCTCTTTTAGGCGTTGGGCATCTCGACATGAAACAGGTTGCGGCCATCAGCATGGTTCAGGTGCTTTCCGCTTCTCTTTCCGGACTTATCATTCATCATAAAAACCGTTTTGTCAGCAAATCGCTTCTTTTATACATGGGAGTTTGCAATGCGATAGGCAATCTCGCAGGCTCGGTATTCTCAAAACACACAAAGAGCGATTTCCTTCTTGCGATATTCGCCGCAATGGCTGTAATTGCGTCAATCGTCATGTTCATCCCGAAGCGTGAGCAGGGGGAGAATATCCCGCCCGACGAGCTTCAATACAAAAAACCGCTTGCTTGCTTCTTCAGTCTATTGATCGGTTCCTTCGGCGGAATGGTGGGCGCCCCCGGCGCTTTCATCTATATACCGGTTATGATTTATTTGTTGAATATCCCGACACGCATCGTCATCGGCAGCACGCTTGGAATAGTTTTTCTCGGCGCGATTACGGGCACCATAGGCAAAATGGCTACAGGACAGATTATCTGGCCGTACGCAATAGCCCTTGTCATCGGCACAGTGCCGGGGGCGCAATTCGGCGGGAACGTCAGCAAGAAGGTAAATACGAAATATCTGCGACTTGCCATTGCGGTTATCATAGCGATCACAGGACTTCGGATGTGGTATCAGGTGGTGACGGGGCAATAAATATTATGAATATGAGGAGATTTACCCTGGAGAGTTTCTGAAGCAGCTTGCTGTAACTTTTCATTGGAAAGTGCTAAGCTTTCAAATATGAAAACAGCCTTATGCGCTGAATTTGATAAAAACTAAAGATGAAAGGAGGTGGAGAGAATGAGATTTTTAAAAATAATATTGCTCTCCATGATTGCCGCGGCTTTTCTTGCATCGTTCGTGCTCGCAGCAGGGATGGAAGGCAGCGCCGAAAAAGGGAAGGCCTACTTTAATGACGCAAAATTCGCCGGAGGAGCTGCTTCATGCGGTTCATGTCATCCCAACGGAAAGGGCCTGGACAAGGCTGCCGTGAAGATGCAGTGGAAGAATCCGGCAGGGACGTGGCTTAACCTTGAAGATACGATCAACGTATGCATCATCATGGGGAACAAGGGCAAGGCCATTGATCCGAAATCCGCTGAAATGATGGATTTGATCGCCTATCTCAAATCCCTTGGCAAAGAGACGAAGGAAATGCCCAAGAAGGGAAAGACCGGAGGCTATTAAACAATAAGGAGTTAAGAGTAAGGGCGGGGTCACCCCGCCTTTTTTAATTCCCCGCGTCTCCGTATCATTTTCTGTCTATTGTGACGGACTATTACAAGACCACTACGGAATCATCGGAGCCGAAGGAATTGGGGACGTATTTATCAGCGGACCAATCGTTCTCCCAGTGATGACCGTCTATGAGATATTTAAACCTGTACTCCTTCTTGCCGTTCAATTTTAGAGATGCGGTAAAATCGCCGTTTTCAAGTTTTGTCATCGGCGCTGCGGACGCGTCCCAGGCATTAAAGTCTCCGACGATTACAACGCTCCCTGCGTCAGGCGCAGCCTCTTTAGGCAGCCTGAAGGTCACCTCGCACTTCCCGTCTTTAAGATACTGTTTTAAAAGTCCTGATCTCTGAAGCTCCGAAGACTGTTCTTCAGTTTTGACGGGTTTTGTTTCCTTGCTCTTCAAAAGGGCGTCAAGAGGAATATTAGCATTGCATGAGATTTTCTCTATTAAATCATTTTTAATATTTTCCTCTTCAAAGCGGAATTTGATCCCGGCGCAGCTTATCTTCCCATCCCGCTTTTTCCACATAATGTTGCCGAAGAGAGAAATAGACGAATTGCCGCGGGGAAACTTCATCTCCATTTCCAGGTTCTCGAACTTGATGAAATTGAAGTCGCGCGCTTCAAGACAAAGCCCTCCGAGGGAGATGTTTTTAGTCAGCCCCAGGTGGTATTGGGTTGCTCCGTAAGTCGGCCTGAATTTTACGATAAGAGGCAGGTCGAATCTTCCAAATTCCCTTTTACTCTCCAACATGGTTTCTCTCCTTTCACGGTGAATTGATTTTTAAGATCGGAAATCGGACATGCAAAATTATATAACGGGCTGAGATAAAAATAAAGAAAAAATTATAATTTGAGCAACCCTTCAGTGAAGGGCTACCCCTCGAGGTGAAAAAATTGACAATAAGCCTGGACACTCCTTATAATTTAAAGTCGAACTTAAGGTCGGTTATTATTATGAAAATAATAATCTCGGATATCCCGGATGAAGGACTGATACAGGAAGCGGATCAGCCTTTATTAATAAATGACAATGCAAAACCCGATATCGCTCATGTCTTTATAAAAGCCGTCAGGTTCGGGAAAAGGGTTTTAGTTGAAGGCTTGGTAAAGATCTCCGCAACCTTAAAATGCAGCCGTTGTTTAACGGAATTCCCGCGGCCCTTTGATCTGGCATTTAAGGAGGAATATCTCCCTTCGGAAGATATAAGCAGAGACAAGGACCATGAATTGACGGGCGGTGAAATGGACGTGAGCTTTTACAGTAATGATGAATTGGATATCAGCGAGCTTTTAAAGGAGCAGGTCCTTCTTGCAGCGCCGATGAAACCTCTATGCCGCGATGATTGCAGGGGGTTATGCCCTGCGTGCGGAGAGGATTTGAATAAGGGCGCATGTGATTGCAGGAAGGAAGAAATCGATCCGAGGCTTGCTTCTCTCGAAAAATTCAAAGAGCTGCTTAAAGAGCGAAAGGAGTAAAAAATGGCAAATCCTACTTCACGGCACTCAAAAGCCAGGAGAGACAAAAGACGCGCCAACTGGAAAATCCAGTCGGTGACTTTTTCCGTCTGCCCCGAGTGTCAGGAGCCGAAGCTTCCGCACAGAGTATGCATGAGCTGCGGAACATATAACGGTAAAAAGATACTCGAAGTCGTAGAAAAAAAATCCGTATGAGGATAGCCCTTGACGCAATGGGCGGCGATTACGCCCCTGCCGTAACCGTCGAAGGCGCGGTAGAGGCGCTCAGCGAGAACGACGAGCTTTCCGTCATACTCGTAGGCGATGAAGCGGAGATCTCCCGCGAGCTAAGGAAGAAAGCGTCCACGAGGCTGAAGATAAGCATCAAACACGCCTCGCAGACGGTCGAGATGGACGAATCTCCTCTTACGGCCTTAAGGCGCAAAAAGGACTCCTCGCTGAGGGTGGCCATCGACCTCGTTAAGGTCGGTGAGGCCGATGCAATGGTGAGCGCGGGTAATTCAGGCGTTGTGATGGCTACCGCCCTTCACGTCCTGGGAAAGATCCCCGGCATTGAAAGACCGGCCATAGCCGCGGTCATGCCCACATTGAAAGGCCGCTTTATCCTGATAGACGCAGGCGCAAACGTAGACTGCAAACCGGTCCACCTCCATCAGTTCGCCGTCATGGGAGAGGCTTACGCACGGTATATCTTCAACGTCGAAAGTCCCAAGATCGGACTGCTCGGGATAGGCGAAGAAGACGCAAAAGGCAATGAGCTCACGAGGGAGGCAATCAAGCTGTTAAGGAATTCGCACGTTAATTTTATCGGTAACGTAGAGGGCAAAGAGGTGTTCGCCGGAGAAGCGGACGTGGTCGTGTGCGACGGCTTCGTGGGCAATATAGCCCTTAAAATAAGCGAGGGTCTGGCCGAGGCGATAACAAAGATGCTGAAGAGAGAGATCTCCGAAAACGCCGCCGGAAGGATCGGCTATCTGTTTTTAAAAGGCGCCCTCAAAAACTTCAAGAGAAAGACCGATTATTCCGAATACGGAGGGGCGCCCCTCCTCGGGATCAACAAGCCCTGCATCATAAGTCACGGCCGCTCCACCTCAAAGGCCATTAAAAACGCAATAAAGGTTGCGGGGACCTTACACAGCAAAAACGTCCTGGGGATCATATCAAAGGAATGCAACGAGGGGCTGTCAAGGAGGGAAGAGGTTGTCGTTAAGGAGTAGGATCACAGGCACCGGCTCTTACGCGCCCGAAACCGTTCTTACCAATTCCGACCTTGAAAAAAAGGTGGATACCTCGGACGAGTGGATCACCGAAAGGACCGGCATAAAAGAGCGCAGGATCGCAAAGAGCTCGGAGACGACTTCCGACCTGTGTCTTGAGGCCTCAAAAAACGCCCTGCAGGCGGCGGGTCTGAAGGCCTGGGAGCTAGACCTGATAATCGTCGCTACAATGAGCGGCGACATGCCTATGCCTTCAACCGCTTCACTGCTCCAGAAAAAACTCGGCGCCAAAAATGCAGGCGCTTTCGATCTCAATGCCGCATGCAGCGGTTTTCTTTACGGGCTTTCGGCTGCGGACAATTTTATAAAAGGCGGCGCAGTCAAGAGGATACTGCTTGTCGGCGCTGAAGTCATGTCAAAATTTATAGACTGGAAGGACCGTTCAACGTGCGTATTGTTCGGAGACGGCGCAGGCGCCGTGACGCTTGAGCCTTCGAGAGGTAAAAGGGGCGTGCTTTCAACCCATCTTTATTCGGACGGGAGCATGTGGGATTTTATATGTCTGCCCGGCGGCGGCTCTCAACACCCGCCTTCATCAAAAACCATAAAAAATAAAATGCACTGTATAAAAATGAAGGGGAATGAGACCTTCAAGGTCGCAGTGAGGACCCTTGAAAAACTCGTTGTCGACACCCTTAAGAAAAATAAGGTGAAGCCGTCCGAGCTTTCCATGCTGATCCCGCACCAGGCGAACCTCAGGATAATAAAGGCAACGGCTGAAAGACTGGACCTGCCGATGAGCAAGGTCGCGGTCAATCTCCACAGATACGGCAATACCTCAAGCGCTTCAATCCCGCTAGCCCTTGACGAGGTCGTTAGGGCTGGCAGGATAAAGAAAGACGATTATATCCTGCTGGAGGCCTTCGGAGCGGGCCTGACCTGGGCGTCGGCGCTGATTAGATGGTGAAATTAGTTTTTAGTTGTTGGTTGTTAGTTTTCAGTCTAACAACTAACAACTAACAACTAACAACTAAAAACTTTCTGGAGGCATGATGGACTATTTCTTGACCGAAGAGCAATTAATGATAAGAGACCTGGCGCGTGAGATCGCCGATGAAAAGGTGCTGCCCGTTCGCGCGGAGCTTGACGAGAAAGAGGAATTCCCGTGGGAGATCATGAAGACGCTGGCACAGTCGGACTTTTTCGGCATTTACATCCCCGAAGAATACGGCGGCATGGGCAAAGGCGGTTTTGAGCTTTCGTTGGCGATCGAAGAATTAAGCAGGGCCTGTCTCGGCGTATCCACTTCATATGCGGCAAATGCGCTCGGCACATATCCCCTCCTTTTGCACGGCTCTGAGGAGCAGAAGAAAAAATACCTCCCCGACATCGCCTCGGGCAAACGGCTTGTCGCCTTCGGGCTCACCGAAGCAAGCGCAGGCAGCGACGCCGCAGGCGTTCAGACTACTGCGAAGCTTGAAGACAGTGAATATGTTTTAAACGGGACCAAACAGTGGATAACCAACGGAGGCGAGGCGGAGATTTATACGATAATAGCGATGACGGATAAGAATAAAGGGGCGAGAGGCGCGTCGGCGTTTGTTGTTGAAAAAGGCACCCCGGGTTTTACCTTCGGAAAGAAAGAGAACAAGCTCGGGATACGCGCTTCATCTACACGGGAGCTTGTATTTGAAAACTGCCGCATCCCGAAAGAAAACATCATCGGCAGAGAAGGCATGGGTTTCATCGTAGCCATGAAGACCCTTGATAAATCGAGAACGGGCGTGGGCGCACAGGGCGTGGGTGTTGCGCAGGGCGCCTTTGAGGCGGCCGTAAGCTACGCAAGAGAAAGGCATCAGTTCGGACAGCCTGTAATCAGCATTCAGGCGGTTCAGCACATGCTTGCCGATATGGCGACACAGATTGAAGCCGCAAGATCGCTCGTTTATTCCGTCGCGAAATACATCGACAGCGACGCAAAAGACGTGTCTAAGGAGTCCGCAATGGCGAAGCTGTTCGCTACCGACGTTGCAATGAAGGTTACGATCGACGCCATACAGGTAATGGGCGGCGCCGGATACATGAGAGAATATCCCGTCGAGAAGATGATGCGCGATGCAAAGATACTTCAGATCTACGAAGGCACCAACCAGATACAGAGAAACGTCATCGGACAGGCGCTGATAAAGGAAACGGCGAAGAAGAAAAAGGAGTAATACATGAACACCGACTGGCAGGAGCTTGAAAACGTTCGCAAGAGATGCGAAGCGCTGGACCATGAATTGAATACGTTTTTTCAGTCCATAAAAGAGATGAAGGAGATAAGAGATTCCGTTTCCATGCTTCCCGACAAGCTGAAGCAGAGTGAAGAGGAGCTCGAGAATCAGAAGAAAGAGATAGAGCGCCTTATGTCTTTCACGGGCAATCTGCTTATAACGTTTGAGGAGCAGGCGAAAGGGCTGTTCTTCGATCTGGAAAAGAAGACCGAGACCCTGGCGGGCGACGTGAGATCAGGCATATCCGATCTGAAAAACGTCTTTGAAATGAACAGCATGAGACTGAGCGACGAGCAGAAAGAGAAACTCGAACAGATAGCAAAGGCGTTTGATCATATGAAGACTTATTATGAGGAAATGAAAAAGGCGCTTGAATCTCACGAGCAGGCGATCAACAGCCTGAAGAACAGCCACGTTGAGCTGTTGAAAATGTTTGAGAGCGTTGAACCGTCTCTTAAAAACATCCATAAGACAATATCCGATCTGCAAAGAAGGCCGTCTGACGTCGAAAATAAATTAAGGGCTGTGGAAGAGCAATTGAGGGAGCTGTTTTTCAAAAAACTCGAAAGGCAGAAGCACGTTATCCTGGCGATGCTGATAGTGCTGCTGGTGAGTGTCATCTTCTTTGTTTTTTATCCTAAATAATTGCCGCTGATTTGCGGCTGGTTCAGACTTGCAGCCTGAACCACATATTAATGCCGTAAATGTTTGGTTCAATCTACAAGATTGAACCAGCAGGAGAAAAACTATTACATATTTTAATATCCTGATTTCCCCTTGACTTTGTCTTCGATTTTTAATTAAATATTTTCCGCAATCCTTGATTGCTTTCCATAATAATCTTAAATAACAGGAGGAGTTTTATATGAGATTGTCAAAAGTTCTGATTGCGCTGCTTTGTACAATCGCCGTTGCGGCGCTTGTCTATGCCGGCGCAGGAAAAGGCGATGAGTCACTGGGTAAACTTCTTGACGGCAATAAGAGATTCATCTCGGGAGGATTATCTAAAAAGGATTTAGGCGACGCCAGAAGGAAAGAGCTTACAAAGGGACAGCATCCGTTTGCCACCGTTTTATCCTGCTCCGATTCAAGGGTGCCGCCTGAGCTCGTTTTTGATCAGGGTCTCGGAGATATTTTCATAGTAAGAGTGGCGGGAAACGTCTTGGAGCCTACCACCCTCGGCAGCATCGAGTACGGCGTAGAGCACCTCCACACTCCTTTATTGGTTATTCTCGGACACGAACAGTGCGGCGCGGTAAAGGCGACGCTTGAGCTGAGCGGTGAGCCGGAGGGGAATATCGGCGCCATTTTGAAAAAGATAATGCCGGCAGTCAAGAAAGCCAAAGAGGCCAAGAAAGACAAAGACTCCACCCTGCAGTTAGCTGTACAGGAAAACGTTAAGAACACATACAAAGACGTAATGAAGAGCCATATAGTCGAGGAGCTGGTACATAAGGGGGAATTGAAGGTCGTCGCAGCGGAATATTATCTGAGCTCCGGCAAGGTGGAGCTTGTGGAGCTTCCTTCATCTTCAGCAGAGCATAAACATTAAAAAACTGCATATACCCTTTAAGGCTCAAAGGTTTTTCTGTGGAAACCCTTTCGTCCCCTCCCTTGACGGGAGGGGATTGAGGGGAGGGTGATCCGGATAATTCATCCTTATAACTATTCTTTTCAGAATTAAAACAACCTTTCCTGCGCCTTTGCGCCTTTTGCAGAAGTTCCGGCGCTGAGATGTTTTTTATTAATGATAGAGTAAATATCCAAGTCCATTTTTTCTTTTGAATATGCAGCCCTAAGTGCGTCAAAGAAGATAATCTTCCAGTTTTCGTCTTCAAAATGCTCTTTAAAAAGGGGAGACGTCATCTTGTTATAAAACTGCGCTTCCCTCTCCTCCGGCAGAACCATGAATTTATCAACCGTTTTATCAACATTTGAGCCTCTCATTAATGCGCTCATCATGCTTGTCGTTGATTCAACTTCAAAGACAGCCTCAATCTTGTTATCTTTTATCCAGAGAAGATCGATGTTTTCTACAACGTCAAAGTTTTTAGAGTTGTCAACTTTCAGATGTGTCACTGTCATGTATTCAGACAGCTTTCTTGTTTCAATTAAATGGTCTCTTTCCGGCTGCTCCCTTCTGCCGATCCAGATATCATACCCCTGTTTCTTCCCAATCATGGCTAATGTGGCTATCATCTCGTTATGCTCCTTGACCCTTTGCTGTATCTCCTGCTTCAGCATCCAATATCCGCCTGTCAACTGACGGGCATAAATTTTTAATGCGTCAAGTATGCTTGTGCTGTCGGAAGTGAGAGAATTAGGGAATTCCGTGCTAACCGCATCCCATACTTCAGTGAAAGTGACTTTGCCTTTTTGATGTAATTTTCTATAAACAGTTTGCTCAACTCTTTCAGTTAACGGGATTTCATTTAATCGGGAGACGATTGATGTGTCTTTAAACCACCACAGCTTGCCTTCTGCGCTGCCGATCTTTACAGGCAAAAGGACGAACTCTTTTTCAAGGTGATTTTTTAAAACCATATTAATATCAAGTCCCGTATGAAGGCTTGAAAAGTACCCCTGCCTTGCAAGCACAGGATCAATGTAGTTGATTATAATTGTGTACGGCGTCGGCTCCGCCCTCTCTGCAAGAAGCGCTATAGTTGTCTCAACAACAATCTTTTCAAATCTCACCTCATCAATCTCTTTTGGGGCAGCAGCCGCAGATTGGCTTTGCGGTTTAAAGAATCTCAGATAAAAATCCCCCTGCGCCGAGCCGAAAGGCTGGAGCAAGGACTTTGCAGACGGTCTTGCAAGCTCCTGATGATGAATCTTTTCAAATTCAAATCCCGAAAATACGCCTGCGCGGATTGTAGCGTTACGCACTTTAAAGGTCGGGTTGTGAAATGTCAGTGTAAGAAAATTTTCAGGCTTTAATACCCTGAACATGTTTCTGAAACTATCCGACAGAAGCGAGTGATAAACGCCGAAGTCTTTGCGCTGCTTTTCATTTCTGATAATCTCATTCGACACTATGCCGTTAAGATAATCGCCATTCATATTCAGCCACGATACCCACATGTATGACAGTTCGCCGTACTGTATTGAGGCGTCATACGGTGGGTCGGTAAAAATGTAATCAGCCGAGTCTTCCGGCATCTCTTTCATCAGATCAATGCACGAACCGTTATGAATATAGATATCAGCCTTGCCGTCAATAACCTGCTCAAATGAAGAAGCGATTTTGACATCTTTAAAGAACTTATTGGACTCTGCCTTTGCCTTTAAAAGTCCCTGATGTCCGTTAATGGCGCTGTCGAATTTATTCCAGACATTCTGCTCCATATATGGTCCTGACGGATACCAATAGCTGTGTTGAGTCCATGCAGAGCTAAACGGTGTGAAATGCCCTGCCTCTGAAATTGGATTCATTCTTGAGCAGAGATGCGCCATTGATGAAAAAGCCATCTTGAGAAAATCCTTTAAAACTCTTTTAGGCTCGTCCTCAATTGCCTGCATCAACCATGCAAGCGCCTGAAGATTGCGCTTTGTGAAAAGCTCATCAACCGAGTCGTATTTTTCCTTCTTCATAAAAGGATGTCCATCAGGATAATAAAGCTTATTGGTTGGGTACCATTCCTTGATTTTGGATGATTCTATTTTCTTAAGTAGACGTTTATCGTCATGAGTCAGTTCACAATCAGCCCTGCAACTGTTTCCACATTTCGGGCACTCCTGATACCTGATTTCAAGGCATTCATTGTTTTTCCATATTGCGCAGGCAAAAGGGAATTCCTCGCCGCAATCCCTGCACTTTGTCAGATAGAGGCTTTCTATCTGTTTCTTGACCTTCTCCTCAACTCTTTTGAATGCATCATGCAGCTCTATGTCCTTGACTGGTTTGATCGTTAAACGTATTATCTCGGTCGCAATCGGATTGAGATCGCAGACGATGGCCTTTCTGCCGTTTTTAAAAGCCTCCATTGCTGTGATTCCGCTTCCGGCAAAGGGATCAAAAACAATTCCGCCTTCAGGGCAATAAGTTTTTATAAATTCTGAAACGACATTCCACGTCTTTCGTGACCAGTATTTATGCCATACGTACATTGACGTATGTGCCTGCGGGGGGATTTGACGGTTGAGATGATTATAGATTTTTCCTGATGCGCCTGCCTTTGCGTCTCTTTCTTTTCTTAATCTATTCCGCCTCAAGAAGTTTCACCATCCTACGGATTAGCTCATAAGCTGCGGCGATCCTGATTACTTTTACGTCGCCTAATCCTTTTATTGTTGCCATGTCAGACAGCTTTTCTCCCATTATGCCGCTTAATGATCTGTACCTTCTTAACAACTCCTCTGCAAGGTCTTCCGGTGTTTTGTCTTTGTAACCGCTGCAAATCAAAACGGCAAGGAGCTCTGCATCCGTATAATCAGGCAATCCCAGCGTAACTTTTCTCACAGCGGGCAGATGCCATTGATTTTCTTTTATTACCCTCTTGCCGATTTCATATGGAGCGGCAAGCCTCTTAATCTTACCATTTTTCAAACCCTTTATTTTTGAGAGATCGTCAAAGGTTTTATTCCAGAGACCATAAATCCCGAAATAGCTATCAAGCAGCTCCTTTGCAATATCCTGCGCCGTCCTTCCTTTGTAGCCCGATCCAATGAGAATCTCAAAAAGCTCGTCCTGTGATAATGAGTGTGCGCCAAGCTCTATAAGCTTCCCGCCCGGGTGCGTCCATGTCTGCATAATATCCCCTCTCAGTTTCCAACGCCTTAAATTGTAATTCTCCTTTAAAAATGTCAACGCTTAATTTTAATCAAACAAAATATAAACGGCAAGGGAGAAATAGTGCCATCAACGGGGTTTACCTGTTTAAACTCAATGTCGTATAATATTCCCTCAATTCAGTCATAAAAAAACTTTAGGAGAATAAACAGTGAACATCATCGTCTGCATAAAACAGGTGCCCGATACCTCGGAGATAAAGATCAATCCTGAGACGAACACGCTCATGAGAGAAGGCGTGCCGAGCATAATCAACCCGTTCGACCTCCATGCGCTTGAGGCGGGTCTTCAGATAAAGGAACGGGTTGGAGGTAAGGTTATCGTTTTAACCATGGGACCGCCGCAGGCGGAGACGGCCCTTCGAGAAGCGATCTCGATGGGCGCTGATGAAGCGGCGCTGCTTTCGGACAGGGCCTTTGCAGGCTCCGATACGTGGGCGACGTCTTACACGCTTGCTCAGGCGATAAGGAAGCTCGGCGCCGATATTATTTTCTGCGGAAAACAGGCGATTGACGGCGATACCGCGCAGGTGGGTCCGGAGACGGCGGAATTCCTCGGCATCCCGCATATTTCATATATAAGAAAGATAGAAGAAATAAAGGACGGGTACATCAGGGTTCAGAGGCTGATGGACGAAGGATATGACGTCGTGGAATCTTCAACGCCTGTGCTGCTTACCGTCGTCAAGGAATTAAATCAGCCGAGGATGCCTTCTTTAAAAGGCAAGATGGCCGCAAAAAAGGCCGGGATAAAAAAGATGGGAAAGGCCGAGATCGAAGCCGATGAAAACAATATCGGCTTGAAAGGCTCGCCGACACGGGTAAAAAATATCTTTGCGCCGCAAGTGAAGGCGGAGAGAAAGATGCTGGCAGGCTCACCGGAAGAACAGGTGAATTTATTGATGGAAGAATTGAGGAAGGTCAAATGCATATGAGCCGAAGGCGAATGAATGTAATAAATAAGAAAATCCTTACATTGTATTCCCGGAGGGAATACTAAATGTCTATAGCAGTCAAACTTGATAAATGCACAGGGTGTGAGACGTGCCTGACTTCATGCCCCTTTGACGCAATCGTGATGAAAGAGGGCAAGGCGTTCATTAATGAATATTGCAACTACTGCAAGACCTGCATTTCAGTTTGTCCCGAAGGAGCGATATATGAAGTCGAAGAAATTTCAAATCTCAAATCTCAAATTTCAAATCTCAAAGATTATAGGGACGTTTTAATATTCGCCGAGCAGAGGGAGGGGAAGGTCGCTCAGGTTGCGTTCGAGCTGCTTGGCGTCGGCAGAAGGCTTGCGGATGAGCTCGGCGCAAAGCTGCTTGCGGTATTGCTTGGCGCAGGTGAGTCAGGAGCAAAGGAGCTGATCAAATGGGGCGCAGACAAGGTATTTTTATGCAGCGATGCACAACTGCAAAAATTCAATGACGATCCGTATGCCGACGTCCTTACAAAGGTCATAAATGAACAGAAGCCTTCAATAGTTCTTGCAGGGGCGACACCTATCGGGAGGTCTTTTATCCCACGGGTTGCGGCAAGGTTGAGGACGGGACTTACGGCGGACTGCACTTCGCTCGAAATCGATAAGGAAACGAAGAACCTCCTGCAGGTCAGACCGGCCTTCGGCGGCAATATCATGGCGACGATCCTGTGTCCCGAATATCGGCCGCAGATGGCGACCGTGAGGCCGCGCGTGATGAAGCGGGGAGAGTACGACGAAAACAGGACCGGCGAGATTATAAATTTAAAACCGGATAACATTAATTCAAGGACAAAGGTAATAGACACCGTCAAGGAATCTTCCGGGATAAGCGTCAATCTTCACGAGGCCGAGATCATCGTTGCAGGCGGAAGGGGCGCAGGAGGAGAGAAGGGGTTCAAGCTTCTTGAAGAGCTCGCGCAGGCCCTGGGAGGCGTAGTCGGCGCATCAAGGGCGGCCGTTGACGAAGGATGGATCTCATACAGCCATCAGGTGGGACAGACGGGCAAGACTGTCTGCCCTAACATATATATTGCCTGTGGAATTTCCGGCGCGGTGCAGCACCTTGTAGGCATGCAGTCGTCCGACATCATAATCGCGATCAATAAAAATCCCGAGGCCCCGATTTTCAGCGTAGCGACTTACGGCATTGTCGGTGACTTGTTTGAAATAATCCCTTTGCTGACTAAAAAGGTTAAAGAACTGAGAGGATCATAAATGAAAATCGCTTTCGTCTTCCCCGGACAAGGATCGCAGCATGTCGGCATGGGGAAGGATTTGTATGACAACCTGGAAGAAGTTAAAAAGATATACAAAGAAGCGTCGGATGCCCTTGGATACGATGTTGCAGACCTCAGCTTTAACGGGCCGGAAAGCGAGCTGAACAAGACCTTCAGGACCCAGCCGTGTCTCTTGACGGCAAGCTTTGCGGCATTCACGGTTCTTTCTTCAAAAGGCATAACCCCTTTCTGCGCTGCCGGACACAGTCTCGGAGAATATACCGCCGTGACTGCGGCAGGCGTCATTTTATTTACAGACGCGGTCAGGATCACCGAGAAAAGAGGAAGGTATATGCAGGAAGCGGTTCCGGAAGGAAAAGGATTGATGGCCGCCGTCATAGGTTTAGAGAGGGAAGCGATCATTGAAGTATGCAAGAATGTAAAAGCAGGATATGTTTCTCCCGCAAATTATAACTGTCCGGGTCAGATCGTCATTGCGGGTGAAAAGAGCGCCGTTGAAGAGGCGATTAAACTTGCTGAAGGCGCAGGGGCAAAGAGGGCGATACCGCTTGCCGTTTCCGCGCCTTCTCACTGCTCGCTCATGAAAGGCGCATCGGAAAGACTTGCGGAATTATTGAACGGCATTGAATTCCGACAGCCACAAATACCGGTCGTCAACAATGCCGACGCCTCTTTCCTGAACAACCCGCGCCAAATCAAGGAATCCCTGGTCCGCCAGCTTGATCAACCTCTACTATGGGAAGATTCGATAAAGGCAATGGTTGAAAACGGCGTCGATACCTTCATCGAAATCGGTCCTCGAAAAGTCCTCTCCGGTCTGATAAAAAGGATAGACGGCGGCGTGAAGCTCTTTAACGTCGAAGACACAAAGAGCCTTCATGAGACGATAAATTCCTTACTGCATTGAGCCTTTTATTGATAAATAGGCAGATGCGAGATGCGGTCGTTGATCACGTTCACGATATTAACGTATTTGGGGTTTTCGACGTTTACGTAAATGCGCTCGAATTCGGTCTTGGTGAGATCCTCAGGAAGGTCGTTGATCGCGGGGAAGAACGTGTCTTCGCTGATCTCTCCGTCGAGCATGGATTGTATTTTCCGTGCGCCTCCCGTACGGTCGGTTGCGACCTCGGCAAGGCGCATCCCTGAAAGGTCGGCGGCGAGATCAATGAAACTGAACCCGCTGCCGCCCCTGTTTGAGTCCAGCATCTCCTTGAATTCTCCGATCGCGTATGTAATGCCGCTGTCCGTAATTATTTTAAGCCCGGCGGAGATGACGAAGTGCAGCCTCAGGTCTTCCCGTCCGCCGAGAAGCGCTCTCCGTAATACCGTGCGGCGGTATTTCACACCCTCCGGGTGCACCGGACCTATAAACCTTTCGAACCCTCTGTCTCCGGCAAAGGTTGCGAGCGCAAGCAGAGCCGCCTTGTTTTCTTCCGCGGGCTCGCTCTCAAGCGAGCGCTGCCGCGCCAATTGAAATAAAGGGCCGATGAAATAGGCCAATGATACAGGCGGCCCGGACCGAACGCGGTCTTCAAGAGTTAATAATTCGGCATAATAAAGGCGTATGGCTTCCGGGTCGGAGAGGGGGGGGAAGAACTCACGAAGGGATTGAAAGCGCTTGACGATCTTCTCCCTGCGCTCAATGAGATCGGGGATCCGCTGCAGATTTAAAGTAACGGTGTCGCGTCTGAAATTAACGGATTGCACGGAGCCCGTCCATACGGTGCCGTTTTCATTGCCGAGAACGATGTCGAGAACCAGGCGAAACAGAAAAAGCGCGAGGCGGTCGGATATTTTAATTTTGCCGATGGCAACCTGTGACAAATGAAGTCCCGGGTCCGACGGGAAAACGCCGACGCGCACGTTTATGAAATCGCCGACGGGGTTGTGCGGCAAATGATAGGTCATCGCAGCATAAAGTCCCGACTGTGTAATGTTCACGCGGCCTTCCAGCCGCTTTATTCCACGCGCTGCAACGGCCATCAGGCTGTTGAGGTCCTCTTCGGAGGCCGAGATGGAGATGGAGGCATGATCCTGTCTTATGATCCCTCTCAGGGTTCTTTTTGCCAGGTTCTTTGCGAGCGCCGCCCTTTCGGTATTGATTATCTCCGTCTCTTGCACCGCCGGTTTTTTTTCAAGAATCAGCAGAAATAAAACGGACGGGACTACGACCATCAGGAGCAGAAGGAATAAAAATAAATTTCGGAATATTCTACTGCGCGATTTCACAACATTAAATATACGTAAGCCAGGACTTGTAAGCCTTCACTTCTCCCTTTACGACCTTGAAGAAAAGGCTTTGCAGCTTTTTCGTCATCGGCCCGGGTTTGCCGCTGCCGATGCTCCTGCCGTCCACTTCCCTTACAGGCGTCACCTCGGCGGCAGTTCCCGTCAGGAACACCTCATCGGCGATGTAAATCTCGTCTCTTGTAAAGTTTGTCTCCCTGCACACTGTCTTCAGTTTGGCGGCCATTTCAATAATGCTCCCGCGTGTAATGCCTTCAAGGATTGACGGCAGCGGCGGCGTTATCAGCGCGCCGTTTCTCACAATGAATATATTCTGCCCCGTGCCCTCGGAAACAAATCCTGCCGTATCAAGCAAAAGCGCCTCTTCGTAACCGCAGGCCAGGGCTTCACGTTTGGCAAGGGTGGAATTCACATAGTCGCCGCACGTCTTGCTTTTTGTCATGCCTGAATTCGGGTGCTGCCTGGCAAAAGAGGATATCTTGGCCCTGATGCCGTTTTTAATGCCGTCTTCTCCAAGGTAGGCGCCCCACGGCCACACCGCAATTGCAGCCTTTATCGGGTTTTCTTTAGGATACAAACCCATTGCGCCGTAACCTATATAAACAAGCGGGCGTATATAGCATTCCTTCAGGCCGTTGATCTTAATAGTGTCGATAATCGCCCTGCTGATTTCTTTACGTGAAAACGGAGGGTCGATTTTCAATATATGACAGGAATGGAAAAGCCTGTCCACATGCTCTTTCAATCTGAAAACAGCGGAGCCGCTCTTGGTCTTATAGCATCTGATGCCTTCAAAGGCCCCCGTGCCGTAATGCAGCGTATGGGTCAGGATATGAACGTTGGCGTCGGCCCATTTAATAAATTTTCCGTCCATCCAGATAAATTTAGATTCGTTAAGCATCTTTCCTCCAGAGGTTGTAAGAGATAATTTAAAAATCCCCCTTAGTCCCCCTTTTTCAAAGGGGGAGACTCATTCCCCTCTTTGGTAAAGAGGGGCTAGGGGAGATTTTATAATTAGTTTGTTTTACAGTTTCAAAATTATACTGCTTTATATAAGAACTTCACAACTGTCAGCAAGCTTCTTTTTCGTCCCATCCGTCCTTGCCGATAAGCGGGACAAAGACACAGGGAGTCGATACGGTCTTTTTCAATCCCGAAGGCGTCTTCTTGATCTGATAAAGCACCTGGGAAAATCTGCTCCCGACAGGGATCACAAGTCTGCCGTTTCCCTTGAGCTGTTCTGTGTATTGCTGAGGGAGATCCGGCGCACCTGCGGTGACAATAATGCCGTCATAAGGTGCATGCTCAGGCAGCCCCATGGTTCCGTCCGATACGGTCACATGCACGTTGGTGTAATTCAATTTGTTCAAGAGTATTTTTGCTTTTTCAGCAAGGGTCTTTATCCTTTCAACTGTGAAAACCTCTGAAGCGAGCATCGAAAGCACGGCAGTCTGATACCCTGAGCCGGAGCCTATCTCAAGGACCTTTTCATCCCCCTTCAATTCTAAAAGCTCGGTCATTAGAGCCACCATATACGGCTGTGAGATGGTCTGTCCCTCGCCGATCGGGAGCGCGCAGTCGTCATACGCCTGATCCTGAAGACGCGCATCGACAAAAAGATGCCTCTGCACCTTTCCCATCGCGCCAAGCACCCGTTCATCCCTTATGCCGCGCATCCGCAATTGATACTCGACCATCAGATGACGCTGTTTTTCGTATGCCATGTCTTAGCTATCAGCTATCAGCTATCAGCGATTTATTATACTTCTGTAGGGGCGTATTGCAATACGCCCCTACCCTATGTCATTCCGGGCTTGACCCGGAATCTCGTAGGGGCAATTCATGAATTGCCCCTACACCGGATTCCCGCCTTCGCGGGAATGACAAACTCTTAACTCTTAACTCTCCTCAATATCTCCCTCGCTGCAATAATCCCCGACGCGGAGGCCTGAATTAATCCCCTGCTTACTCCGGCGCCGTCGCCGATTGCGAACAAATTTTCAATTTCCGTCTCAAGATTGCCGCTGAGCTTCAGTTGTCTTGAGTAAAATTTCACCTCTGCCCCATATAACAGCGTATGCCGGCTGTAAACTCCCGGCGCGATCTTATCCATTGTCTTGAGCATTTCAAGGATGTCGGTGATGTAGCGATGGGGGAGCACAAAGCTGAGGTCTCCGGGAGCGGCGTCCTTAAGCGTCGGCTTAACGCGCCCCCTTGCAATCCTTGCGGTCGTTGATCTCCTGCCTGCCTGTAAATCTCCGAGTCTCTGGACAATGACGCCTTTGCCGAGGAGGTTCGCAAGCCTCGCAACGTATCGTCCGTATAGATGAGGCTCGTCAAAAGGCTCCGTGAAATGCGTGCTTACCAGAAGCGCAAAATTAGTATTGGCCGTTTTTTTATCGGAATAGCTGTGACCGTTGACGATCCACACGCCTTTTACGTATTCTCTGACAATCTCTCCGTAAGGGTTTACGCAAAAAGTCCTGACCCTGTCATGAAATTTCCTTGAATAAAATATCAGCTTCGGCTCATAAACGACCTTTGTCAGGGGTTCAAGCACCGAAGCAGGCAGCTCAACCCTGACGCCTATGTCGACGGGGTTTTTCAAAAGTGAAAGCCCCAATATCTTGGCCTGTCTCTCAAGCCAGAGCGCGCCTTCCCGGCCCGGGGCGATAATCACGAAATCTCCATGAAAAGCTTCTCTGCCGAAGGTCTCAACGCCGGAGGCCTTCCCGTGGTCCGTTAAGATCGTCCTGACGTCTTTTGAGAACGCAATATCTATTTTTGAATTAAGGTCCGCCTTTAATTTTTTGAGAAGCTCGGGACAGCGGTCCGTTCCGATATGTCTTATCCGGGAGGGGATGAGGGTCAGCCCGTTTTCTTCGGACAGCTTCTTCAGCGCCTTGACTTTCTCTTCGTCGGCGCCGAAGACCTCGGACGGCGCGCCGTGTTTCACATAGATCTCATCCGTATAATCGATAAGACCTTCAAGCCCGGATACATCCACGTAACGGGACAAGTTGCCCCCGATTTCACTTGATAAATTGAGCTTGCCGTCGCTGAAGGCGCCGGCTCCTCCCCAGCCGCATAAAAGACCGCAGTCGGTACACGTCATGCAAGGGACGTTTTCAGCGTTAGAAGGACAAACCCTTTCTTCGATGTCCCGGCCCTTTTCGACAAGCAGGATTTTAAGACCTTTGTTTGCAGACACAAGCTCAAGCGCCGCAAAAATGCCCGCAGGCCCCGCCCCGACTATTATCACGTCGTAGTGTTTCATTGTTTTAGTTTTTAGTTGTTAGTTTTTAGTTGTTAGTCTAAAAACTAACAACTTTCTTTTAAATCCTCCACTTCTTCTTTATAAACTCCAGTGCGCTGTAATTAGTCAGGTCGAGATGCACGGGCGTTATGGAGATATACCCTTTCCGGATCGCTTCCAGGTCCGTATCCTCGCCGGCTTCCCACTGCGGCGCCCCGCCGCCTATCCAGTAATATTGTCTGCCTCTCGGATCCAACAATTCCTGAACGGCGTTTTCATAAACTCTCTTTCCCTGTTTTGTGAACTTTACCCCTTTTATCTTTACGGTATTCGGGACATTAATATTTAACAACGTATCGTTAGGCAGTCTCTTATCAAGGACTTTCAAAACAAGCTTTTTCGCAAAATCCGCCGCCGTCTTGAATCTTGACGCGCGGCTGCGTAAATCACCGTCGCCGTTTTCCCTCACAAGAGAAACCGCAATCGACGGGATCCCGAGGAGCGTGCCTTCAATCGCAGCAGCAACCGTTCCCGAGTAAGTTATGTCGTCTCCGAGATTTGCGCCGTTGTTTATGCCGGAGATAATAATATCCGGCTTACAGGGAAGTATCTTGCTTACGCCTACGATAATGCAATCGGTAGGGGTGCCGTTGATGAAATATGTATTGTTCCCGGCCCGGTCAAATTTTAAAGGTCTGTGAAGCGTTAGGGCATGCGCGACCGCGCTCTGCTCGGTTTCAGGGGCGATGACGTAAACTTCACCGGCGGATTTGAGAGTCTTTGCTAAAATCTTGATCCCCGGCGAAGAGATACCGTCGTCATTTGTAATCAGGATAGAAGGCACGGTCTTATTTTAGCATTTTTATTTAATTGTTAGGCTGTAAATGATTAATACCGACGTTGTCACACATAACACACTTTTCGGTTACGGCTTCATTGACAACCGTGTGGGGACATGTTATGCTTAATCCAGAATTTTGGAAGTTTTTGTCGTTTATGAGGCCACAAAGATTTTTAACTTTGCGGCCTTTTTTATTGGTTAGACCTTCTGAGATTTTAATATATAGATAAGGAGGTAAAAGAAATGAACCAGGGAACTGTAAAATGGTTTAACGACCAAAAAGGTTTTGGCTTTATTGCGTGTGAAGACGGAAGCGATGCTTTTGTTCATCATACGGCCATCCAGGGCAATGGATATAAATCCCTTGCCGAAGGTGACACGGTAAGCTTTGATACCGAGAGCGGCCCGAAAGGCCCCAGGGCTATCAATGTTGTCAAACTGTAAATAGATAGACGGAGAAGGCTCCTTCCCGGGGGAGGGGCCTTTTTGATTAGGAGGAACATGTTCAGCAGAAACAATCAGGCAAGGATAGAAAAAAAGCAGGAGAGGCTGGACGCAGGCTTTGTGTCCAAGCATTTCCCGGAGGTTGCAAGCATCGTTATCAGCATGATGTACAAACAGAAGGGGGCAAGATCTTTACTCCGGACCCTGAGTTTCTCTCCGGACAGTCATGCTTTTTTCAAGGTAGCTTGTTTGAGCGACGACTGTGTTGACGGCGGGTTTGATATGACACAGATTATAACCTCGATGATCAGAAACCACAGCGAAGCGTCAAAAGGAGAACTTGGTTGTGATGACAACGGTCCTCGCCCCGGGCACTCAAATATTGTCTATGAAGTGGCTATACAATACACATAGAAAAAGCGCCACAGCTCCAAAGTGCGGAAACCCGTAAGAGTGAAAGTTTTATAAAAATTCCACGGGGGGCAAAAGAATCGCCCGATTCAGGTAAAAACCGTCTGTCTGCATCTCATAAATCCGTGTCCCATTCTATTCATCAACCATCCTTATAATTTTATAACCGAATTTTTATTGATTTTTATAAATAGAGTGCTTTAAAATAATCCGCCTGTTACAGAATAAAACGGGTATGCTTCAAAATGAAGCAGTTTTATCTTGTCAAATACTTCTAAGAAAAAATTCATCAAAAAGGAAGGACTGATGATGCCAACCAAAACGTTGAAAATCTCAAAAACTTTTATCGCTCTAATAGCTGTTTTGATTTTAATGTCTGCAGCCGTGACCGTATTTGCTTCGCATGAAGCGGCGGAGGCCCCGCCCCCGCCGGTTTCCGATGTCGCATGGTGGGTCTGGCCGCTGACTCTTTTGATCGTTACATTCGTTCTCGGTATTCTTGCAGTTCTCGGCGGTGTAGGCGGCGGCGTTTTATTTGTTCCTATTGTCGGCGGCTTCTTCCCCTTCAATCTTGATTTTGTCAGAGGGGCGGGACTTCTTGTAGCGCTTGCCGGAGCGCTTGCGGCAGGCCCCGGGCTTCTGAAAAGAAATCTCGCAAGTCTCCGTCTGGCCTTGCCTGTAGCAATAATCGCTTCATCCGCCGCCATAGTAGGCGCGATGATCGGGCTTGCGCTTCCACAAAACGTCATACAAACAATGTTAGGCGCTACTATCCTCATGATAGTGGTTATCATGGCAACGGCAAAAAAATCGGATTTCCCGAATGTGCCGAAACCGGACGCCTTATCCCAGAGCCTTGCAATTACCGGGATATACAGAGAAGAATCCATCGGAAAGGACGTTGAGTGGCGCGTGCACAAGACGCCTCTGGGATTGGCTTTGTTTATTGTTATCGGCGTGATGGCAGGCATGTTCGGACTCGGCGCGGGATGGGCGAATGTCCCTGTTTTGAACCTTCTTATGGGCGCTCCACTGAAGATCTCGGTTGCAACGAGCAAATTCCTTCTCTCAATCACTGATACCTCGGCAGCGTGGATTTATCTCAACGCCGGCGCGGTGCTGCCGATGATCGTTGTCCCGTCCATTGTCGGAATAATGTTCGGCTCTATCGTCGGGGTCAAAATACTCGCAAAGGCAAAACCAAAGGCGATCAAGTGGATGGTCATCGGCCTCCTGCTCTTTGCAGGCTTGAGGGCGCTTTTAAAGGGACTGGGAATATGGAAATAAAAAGTAGCGCCCTCATTTATTGGGGGCGTAAATATATTCGTCGGGGATAAACCCCGACGCTACGGAAATTGAAAGCTAATGATAATGGCTTCCATATTAATAAAAAGGAGAGCATTATGAGCAATGATAGATTAAAGGCATCGGAAGAACAGTTAGCGTATGCAAACATTTTGAACTACGGGATGTGGATCGGGCTTGCAGTTGCGGTTGTTACTTTTATTGTTTATGTATCGGGGGTCCTTCCGACTTTTGTGCCGATTGAGGACATGCCTAAATATTGGGGCATGAAGGCGGGGGATTATATTCACACCCTGAATGCGCCTACGGGATGGGGCTGGGTTGCGTTGATAGGGAAAGGCGATTATTTGAATTTTATAGGCATTGCCATGCTTGCAGGGCTGACGGTTTTGTGTTATTTAATAATCATACCGATACTCATGAGAAAGAAAGATACGCCGTATGTAATCATTGCAATACTTGAAGTCGCAGTTCTGGTATTAGCCGCGAGCGGGATACTGAAGACAGGAGGGCACTAAAATGACCGCACAATTTTGTCCCACAAAGATTGAGAAGATGCTTTTAACGACCGACGGCTCCGAATTCAGCGAAGGCGCCGTAAGAGAGGCGATAAAGCTCGCTAAAACATGTTCAAGCAAATTATTCGCTCTCTCGGTGGTCGAAACAAATCCTGAATATGAAGCCGTAGCGCCACAGGTTGTCGAGAAGGCGGAAAAAGAGACAAGGAAGATACTTGAATCAGTAAAAGACAGGGCGTCAAAAGAAGGCGTTGACTGCGAGATTATAGCGCGCCATGGAGAAAGCCCATATGAATACATCGTTGAAGAGGCGGAAAAAGCTCAAGCGAATATGATAATCATGGGCAGGCGCGGCAGGAAGGGTCTTAAAAGGCTCATGATGGGAAGCGAAACTGCAAGGGTCATCGGACATGCAAAGTGCAATGTGCTTATTGTTCCACGCGCGGCGTCGGTTGATTTCAAAAGAATTGTTGTCGCCACCGACGGCTCAAAGTACAGTGACGCTGCGGTCAGTGAAGCCGTAAGCATTTCAAAACGCTGCGGCTCAAGCCTTTTCGCGATCTCCGTTGTTCCTTCCGAAACCGAATCGCCTTTTGACATTGTGCATATGGAGATGCACAAGGATATAATTTCCGAAAAAGAATCTAAAATGGCTGAATGCCTTGTCAAGGACATAAAAGATCTTGCCGAAAAAGAAGGCGTAGGCACGCAGGGATTTGTTTATTCCGGCAAGCCCTATGAGTCTATAATAAGCATGGCTAAAGAAAAACATGCAGACCTGATCGTTGTCGGCAGTCACGGCAGAACGGGTCTGGCAAAGCTTCTCATGGGAAGCGTGACCGAAAGGGTAATCGGTCTCGCGGAATGCGCCGTGCTTGTTGTAAAGGCGGCATGAATTACTAACGAATATCTCCCCTCCCTTGATGGGAGGGGATTAAGGGGAGGGTGAAGATCCTTTTTAAATCCCCCTCTCCCTAACCCTCTCCCGCCAGGGGAGAGGGAAAAACCTACTTATAGAATATACCTGCTTAAATCTTCGTCCTTAACAATGTCGCTTAACTTTTCCCTCACGTATTTTGCGTCTATCGAAAGCTCCCCGGCCTTTATGTCGGGCGCGTTAAACGAGATATCTTCAAGGACCTTCTCAAGGATGGTGTGAAGCCTCCTCGCCCCGATGTTTTCGGTCTTTTCATTAACCGTCGCTGCGGTGGAGGCGAGCTCCTCTATCGAGTCGTCCGTAAAATTTATCTTCACGTCCTCGGTCTCGATGAGGGCGACGTATTGCTTTATAAGCGCGTTCCTCGGCTCCTTCAAGATCCTGAGGAATTCATTTTTACCGAGGGCGTCAAGCTCCGCCCTTATGGGGAACCTTCCCTGAAGCTCGGGGATGAGGTCGGACGGCTTTGATACGCTGAAGGCGCCCGCCGCAATGAAGAGTATATGGTCCGTCTTTACCGGTCCGTGTTTGGTCTGGACCGTAGAGCCTTCGACGATCGGGAGCAGGTCCCTCTGCACGCCTTCTCTTGATACGTCGGGGCCGTAGGAGCTGCCTTTTGAAGCGATCTTGTCTATCTCGTCTATAAAAATTATGCCGTTCTGCTCGGTGCGCTCGATTGCTTCTTTGACGACCTTATCCATGTCTATAAGCTTATTCGCTTCTTCCTGCTGAATAATCCTCAGCGCCTCCGGGACTTTAACTTTTTTTCTCTTTGCCTTCTCGGGCAGGAAATTGCCCAGCATCTCCTTTAAATTCATCTCGATCTCATCCATGCCGATATTGGAGATGACGCCGAAGGGGACCACTTTTTCCCGCACTTCCAGGTCGATGTACCTGTTGTCGAGTTTTCCTTCTTTTAACTGGCTCCGCAATTTCTCGCGGGTTTCCTGATAATTCTGTTTTTCTTCTTCAAGCGTTTCCTCGGCCAGGGACATCTTCTTCGGCGGTCTCGGCGGGGGAAGCAGGAGGTCGAGAATCTTTTCCTCGGCAAGCCACTGCGCCTTCTCCTGCACCTTTTCCATATGCTCGGTCTTCACCATGTTGAGGGCCAGTCCCGAAAGGTCTCTTATCATCGATTCCACGTCTCTGCCGACATAGCCGACCTCCGTGAATTTTGAGGCCTCAACCTTTATGAAGGGCGCCTGAGCCAGCTTCGACAGTCTCCTGGCTATCTCTGTTTTGCCCACGCCCGTCGGGCCGATCATCAGTATATTCTTAGGCAGTATCTCATCCTTCATCTCATCGGATAAGAGTTGTCTTCTCCAGCGGTTTCTGAGGGCGATAGCCACGGCCTTTTTCGCCTTGCCCTGGCCGATGATATATTTGTCGAGCTCTTCGACGATCTTTTTTGGTGTAAGGTTATCCATGTAAACTCCATTAAGTTGTCAGTTGTCAGTTTTTAGTTGTTAGTCTAAAAACTGACAACTAAAAACTAACAACTAATTTGCTTTGCAAATTTCTAAGGCAGCTCCTCTATGCTGATTGACTCATTCGTATAAATGCATATCTTTGAAGTTATCTTCATAGCTTCTTCAACGATCTTTCCCGGCTCTAATTGCGTATGCACGATAAGGGCCTTTGCAGCGGCCTGCGCATACGGCCCGCCGGAGCCGATGGCCGCTATCCCGTCTTCCGGCTCTATGACGTCGCCGTTTCCGGATATGATAAAAGAGTGCTCCTTATCGGCGACAACGAGCAGCGCTTCCAGACGTCTCAATATTTTATCGGTCCTCCAGTCCTTGGCGAGCTCAACTGCGGCACGGGCGATATTGCCCCTGTACGTTTCGAGCTTTCCCTCGAATTTTTCAAAGAGGGTGAAGGCGTCGGCCGTCGCCCCGGCGAAACCCGCGAGGACGTTGTCGTGGTACATTTTCCTGATCTTCTTCGCATTGTGCTTCAGAACGGTCTGCCCGAGCGTAACCTGTCCGTCGCCGCCGATGGCAACCTTGCCGTCTTTTCTGACACACAGCACCGTTGTACCGTGAAACATAATGTTCTCCATGATTTTTTTGAAAAATCTCCCCTCACCCCTCTTTTTCAAAGAAGGGAACAACACACCCCTTTAATCCCCTCTTATTAGAGGGGAAATCTGCCATTCTTCCTCCTTCACTTCTTGACTTCTTCACTTTCCTTTGCCCTCGGATGCGCCTTGTCGTAAACCTCCATCAGATGCTTAATATCAACATGCGTATATTTTTGTGTCGTCGAAAGGGATGAGTGTCCCAGGAGCTCCTGGATCGCTCTCAAATCCGCACCTTCGTGAAGCAAATGTGTCGCAAAGGTATGCCTTAGAACATGGGGACTGAGGTCGCTTTTAAGATGGACCATCCTGCTATAGTGTAATAATATACGTCTTACGCTCCTCTGTGTCAACCTGCCGCCGTGATTATTCAGGAATAAAGCCTGGGACTTTTTCTTCAGGGAGATCCTTTCGGGGAGATAATTCCGTATGGCCTCCATCGCCTTGGACCCGACAGGGACTATCCGCTCCTTCATCCCTTTGCCTTTCACCCTGACGAGAGCCTCTTTGATATCAAGGTCGCCCATATCGAGCGAGGTCAGCTCGGATACCCTCAACCCCGAGGAATAGAGGAGCTCGAGGATAGCCTTGGCCCTTGTCGGCATGAAGGTCTCACCCTGCGGTTTATCCATAAGAGTAAACGCTTCATCAACCGTCAGAAAACGGGGAAGGATCTTCGGGACTTTCGGGCTTGATACGAGTCTCGCCGGATTTTTTTTCACGTATCCTTCCCTGTGAAGGTATTTGAAGAAAGACCTGACGGCTGCAAGTTTTCTTGCGATGGAAGATTTTTTTAATTTCTTATGATGTAAAGACGCGAGAAAGCTTCTTATGTCAAGGTTGTCGATCACCCTCGGGTTTTTGTCCAGGAATTCGTGAAACTCCCGCAGGTCTTCGTCATAAGCCCTCAGCGTGTGAAGCGATGACCCCCGCTCCGCCTTTAAATAATAAAGAAATTGCTCGACGTGTTTTTTCAATTTTTAATCCCGTTGAATAGTGTCTGTTTATAAACTCGGTTTAGTTGTCATTCCGGCTTGTCCGGAATCTTTCTTAAAGAAGGATTCCCGATCCCGATGTTTCGGGAGGAATGACGAAAAAGGCACTTTATAAACAAACCCTAATATAGAGTCTTTAGTGCTATTGTAAACGGTATATGTTCATCTTGCAAGCCAGCGAACGACAAGGAAGTATTCCAGCAATGCAGCGCTTATAATCAATATCGTCACTTTAATGATCTTCTCGTATATGCCGTTCATGGCCGCCTTGAAATATTCCCTCGTCAGCACGAGGCAGAGATGAACGGGCGATAAGAGCACGCCGACGTATCCCGAGGCAAAGGCGAAAGAGATCGCGCCGATGTGGTTTGCATTCTCAAGCCCTAATATAATGGGGAACGTGCTGCCGACAAAGGCGAACGTAAGCCCCGTCAGGAGTCCGGAGATGAACGGAAGGATAAACAGCACTGGCAGGGTAGGGATGCCTTCTTTTGCGAAAAAGGCGCTTATGTTGGTCACAGCCCCTGAAAAATTCAGAATCGCCTTAAAGGTCATTACACTGATTATGATGGCCAGGATATCCCATGAAAACCCCTCTTTTAAACTCTGAAGCATATTTTTCAGAGGAGGCCGTAAAACCGCAAACAGGCCGATGAGCACCGCGCCGAGACTTATTGATAAATGGAGATGAAAGACCATAACCATGACAAGAATGACGGTTATAGGGATGAAGCTCATGAGACCGGACCTCGACAGTTTTCTGAAGCCTTCTTTCTGCATACCGACGCCTCTTAATCCCCAGATATATCCTCCGATCAGAAGACACAGCGCATAAGGCAGATTGGCTAACATCAAATCCCTAAGCGAATATGAGGTGACGGCCGCTGCAAGCACTACCCCCGGATAAAGCGGCAGCACAAATTCCCAGGGGTGTCTGAACATGTAATTTACAAAGGCCTTCTTCTCGGGAGATATTTTAACGCCTTTTGCCGCCTCCTCCACCATCGGGGCGGAGAACAGCGCTCCCCCCATTGACGGCAGCAGGCCGATAAGCGCGGGCATTGACGCCATCAATATTCTCCGGTCCATGACCATTCCCCTGAAGGAATCCATCATCTGCTGCATGATACCGTTTTTCCTCATGACGTTCTCGAAGATTCGTATGAGAGTCAGGGCTAAAATAAGGCCGAGAGTCGTCTTGTCGGTTGAAGCCGTATAAAAAGCTTTTATAAAATCAACCGGGGCGAGAAGATACAGTAACGCGAGGATTACGGATGATAGGGCCATTACGAGTCCGAGATTCCATTTCCTTTTCAGGAGAAAGACGATGAGCACGAGCACGGCTGTAATTTTAAGGATGTCTGACATGGGTTAATTATACAACAGTAGTTTAAGAGTTATGAGTTAAGCAGTTGACTTTCAGAATGTATGATGTAGAATTTAATTTAACCATAAAATTATTAAGGAGGCTGCTATGGCAAAGGCAACAAAAATGAAACAGCTCAGTCTGGAGATGCCCGACAAACCCGGACAGCTTGCGGAAGTCGCAACGACTCTTGCAGGAGTAAAAGTAAATATAAGCGCAATATGCGCATACGGTATGGAGGGTAAGGCATATTTCATGCTCATAACCGACAGTAATGCAAAGGCCAAAAAGGCGCTTGCAAAGCTTGGATGCGAGATCAAAGAAGAAGACGTTTTTGCCGTGGAGATGCCCGATAAAGTCGGAGAGATGCAGAAAACTGCAAGAAAAATTGCGGATGCGGGCATAAACGTCAACTATATATACGGAACGATTTCATCGGGTAAAACTTCCGTCTGCGTTTTCTCAACGGATGACGACAAGAAGGCGCTGCGGGTGATTAATAAGTAAATAAGAGTTAAGAGTTGAAAGTTAAGAGTAGGGGCGAGGTGACCTCGCCCGAAAGGGAACCTGATAAAAATTCGGCGCCTTACTCACAGGAGGCAGCAGAAGCTGGAAGAATACCTCGAAGAAAAAAGACATCTGGTCGATGAAGAAGCGTAGTATATGGTATTGGGAGCGTATTCTGCCCTTCGCATCCATTATTAACCAAGAACAACCGCTATCTCTTTCGTATGCCACGCGATACCCTTTATTGCTCCAAGCATGCCTACATAAACGGATGAAGCCAAAGGCAGGCATTCACCTGTTATTAACCTGTTTTCGTGTAATGTGGCATACTCATCCGCCATGTTTTCTATGTTTACCCGGGATTCCTGTATGTATTTGCTCAGGAATGTGTTCCTGGCAAGGATCAGGTCCGCTGTAGGTCTCAGTATTTCCACCAGCCGTTGAAGAAGGTATATTGTTTCGTTGACAGCCTTGTCGGAAAAAAGGACCTTCTCACTGATCTTTTTATCTATCAGCTCATAAAGTTTACCGAGGTTTCTCCAGACCTTCGCAAGGTGTTCCGCTACCGCGACATATGGCTTCATGCCTTCTTCACCCGAAGCCGCTTCCTTAATAATTGCCGACAGGGGACGGATTTCTTTCTCGACGGCCTCAGCCTTTGACCTGTATTCCTGTAAATGTTTAGACGTGTTATAAATGAATGCCGTCTGCAGAGTTGATATAACTTCAACTGTCTCATTCGTAATTTCATATAATTCGGTCAGCTTGCTTTTAATGTCTATTTTGGTCGCTGATTTCATATGTTCACCTCCTTGTTATAAATATTTTTCTTCTATAATTAATACATATCACATAATTTCGGGCTGTGCAACTATTTGTTGAAAGGTTTTAGACAAGCGAGGACAATTTCAAGGTCAGACCCCATCTATTCTACAAGCAGCTGCGGCTCAACTTCATAACGCTGAGGAGAGGGAAATTCAAGACATTAATTACATCCTCTTCTCCCACATCAAGGCCTTATCATAATGCTTAAACAGCCTCTCACGTTTTCTGAATTCGCTTGAATGCGCCCTTTTCCCGCAGGCTGCATCCATATCGGCGTGCAGCATCTCATGATAAACAACGTACTCAAGGTAATATCGCGGCGTCTTTGCGGAATCGAGCAGCGGATTGATCCTGATGACCCTGTCGTGCCTGTTGAAGCTGCCGAGTATCCTGCGCCTTACCGCGCGTTTCGGGCTTTTTGCGCCCCAGGTAATACGTGCTGAGATCTTTCCGTTAAAGTAAGCGGCATTCACCGAATTGTAAATTTCCATAAGATCATAAAATCTTCCAGCCGTCAATATCTTCAGCCTTTTCGGCTTCCTTTGAATATACTTCGTGTTATTCCGTATAAACCTCCTGATGTGCGGGGTATCGTTTTTTCTTCTGTTTTTGATCAAGCCCGCTATCTCCCGCAGAACGTCAGGACCGGCGTGCAGGAACATTTTGTGCAGTCTGACGGATACGGCGCATCCGTTTGTTTTTACGGAGAGCATGCTTGAAGAATTTTCCGTAATGACAAGCGAAACGGCTTTGCCCGCGGCTTTTTCAAGATACGCTTTCAGAGAGCCTTCCTCATGGAGAAAAGGCAGGCTTAGTTGACTGATATTTTCCATTTGCCTTTTTTAGTCGGCGCCTTCAGGGCGGATTTAAGCAGCATCATAAAATCAGAGCGCGGTATATCCCGCGCGCCGAAGCTTTTCAGATGAGCGGTCGTCACCTGACAGTCAATCAGGGTGAAGCTCCATTTTATCAGTTGCCGGACGAGCGTAACGAATGCAACCTTTGATGCGTCGCTCTTTTTTGCAAACATCGATTCCCCGAAGAAAGCGGAGCCGAGGGAAACACCGTAAATACCGCCTGCAAGCTCGCCGTCGGACCAGCTTTCGACCGAATGAGCATAACCTGAATTATGCAGATTAATGTAGGCGTCGATCATTTCCCTTGTGATCCACGTGGCGCCCTTGTCCCGGAGATGAACCGAGGCGCAATTCCTGATGACCCGTTCAAAGGCCGTATCGAGCGTAACTTTAAAGGCCTCCTTTTTTATCGTCTGCCTCAGGCTTCTTGAGGTTTGAAAATCTTCCGGCAGAAGGACGAGCCTCGGCTCGGGAGCCCACCAGAGGAGCGGGTCGCCTTCCGAGTACCACGGAAAGATCCCCATTGAATAGGCCAGGAGCAGACGTTCTTCACTCAGGTCGCCGCCTACAGCAAGAAGCCCGTTGTCTTCAGCAAGGTCGGGAGCCGGAAAGATGAGTTCGTCTGAGAGCCGGAAGATGGGCATTTAAAAAATCTCCCCTGCCCCCTCTTTACCAAAGAGGGGAAATAAGAATCCCCCTTTGGCAAAGGGGGACAAAGGGGGATTTTGAGGGATCAGGATATTACGAATAGTCAAAGGTTGGTTTTCCATTCTCCGTATCAATATAAACCTTCCCGCCCTTCATCAATTTGCCGAAAAGGATCTCTTCGGACAGCGCGTCCTTTATCTCTTTCTGTATGAGCCTGCCGAGAGGTCTTGCTCCAAGCTGGGGGTTGTAGCCGTGTTCCGAGAGATAGTTTCTTGCGCCTTCCGAGACGGTGAGCACAACCTTTTTCTCGTTAAGCTGCCTCTGCAATTCGTTGATGAATTTGTCCACGACCATTTTCATGATCTCAGGCGTCAGAGAATTGAAGGTGATGATGGAATCAAGGCGGTTTTTAAACTCAGCGCTGAACAGTCTGTTGACTGCGTCTTTGCCTTTGGACCGCGTGTCTTTTGCCCTGTCCCCGAAACCTATAACGCCTCTGCTCATTTCGGTGGTCCCGGCATTTGAAGTCATGATCAGGATGACGTTGCGGAAATCGGCTTTCTTTCCGTTGTTGTCGGTCAATGTAGCGTAATCCATCACCTGCAATAGAATGCTGAAGATATCGGGGTGGGCCTTTTCGATTTCATCCAGCAGTAAAACGCTGTGAGGGTGTTTCCTGATCGCGTCCGTCAGCAGTCCTCCCTGATCAAATCCCACGTAGCCCGGAGGCGCTCCTATCAATCTGGAGACGGTGTGTTTCTCCATGTACTCGCTCATGTCGAAGCGGATGAATTGAATGCCGAGGACTGATGCTGTTGTTTTTGACGCCTCTGTCTTTCCCACACCCGTAGGGCCGGTAAAGAGGAAAGACCCGATGGGTTTTTCGGCGGCTCCGAGGCCGGCGCGCGCGCGTTTGATCGAGGAGGCGAGGGAGTGCAGGGCCTCGTCCTGTCCGAAGACCGCGCCCTTAAGCTCCTCTTCCAGTTTTTTCAGCTTGTCCATGTCGGACGTCGAGACATTGCGCTTCGGGATTTTCGCAATCTTCGCAACCACGTCTTCTATTTCAGGCTGACCCACGGTCTTTTTGGTCTTAAACGAAGGGGAGAGCTTTAATAACGCCCCTGCTTCGTCAATAACGTCAATCGCCTTGTCAGGAAGATATTTGTCGTTAATATATTTGGCCGAAAGCTCCGCCGCCGTCTTCAGAGACGTATCGGTATATTTCACTCCGTGATACTCTTCATAGTAGGATTTCAGCCCTTTCAATATTTGATAGGTTTCATTGACGTCAGGCTCATGGATCTCGAGCTTCTGGAAGCGCCTTGAGAGGGCCCTGTCTTTTTCAAAATAGTTTTTGTATTCCTCATACGTGCTTGCGCCTATGCACCTCATCTTGCCGGAATTGAGAATGGGCTTCAGGATATTGGAGGCGTCCATCGAGCCGCCGCTCGTGGCGCCCGCGCCGACAACGGTATGTATCTCATCAATGAACAGGATCGCATCCGGGATCGCTTCGAGGCTCTTTATCGTCGCCTTGAGCCGGGCCTCAAAGTCGCCCCTGTATTTTGTCCCTGCAAGCAGCCCTCCCATGTCGAGAGAGAAGATGCGCGCCTTCTTCAGAAGCTCGGGGATTTCACCTTTATGAATTTTTAATGCCAGCCCTTCCACGATTGCGGTTTTGCCTACCCCGGGGTCTCCGACAAAAACTATATTATTCTTCCTTCGTCTGCACAAAACCTGGATCGTCCTTTTCAATTCCTTTTCACGCCCCACGAGGGGGTCGATGCCGCCGTCCGCCGCCTTCCGCACCAGGTCCACCGTAAACTGTTTCAGGGTGTCGCTCTTTGAAACGTGTTTCTTTTCCGGCGCTGTTTCGGTTTCATCGAGCTTTTCGTCCGCATATCTGTCTCCGGCCTTGGTTATTCCATGAGATATATAATTCAGGACGTCAAGGCGCGTGATCCCTTCCGACTCAAGGAAATATACGGCGTGAGAATCTTTTTCCATAAAGATCGCTGAAAGGATATCGCCTGCGTCCGTCTCCTGCTTCTCCGAGGACCTGACATGGTTCACCGCCGTCTGTATCACCCTTCTGAAGGCGAGGGTAGGCTCGGGGTAGCCTTTTGAAGCTTCGGATAATTTGGGGATTTTTTTGTTGAAAAAGTCTTCTATGATCGTCTTGAGCTTTCCGATGTTCCCGCCGCAGTTGGTTATGATGTCGATTCCCCAGTCATTATGAAGTACGGCGAACAGGATATGCTCTACGGTAAGATACTCATGACGCCGTGACTCTGCGTCCCTTATGGTCGCCTCTATCGATAATTCAAGCTCTTTGTTTATCATTCCTTCTCCATCGTGCATTTAAGGGGGAAGCCGTTTTGCCTTGAGAGCTTATGCGCAGCCGCAATCTTCGTTTCCGCAATCTCACGGGTATAAACTCCGGCAAGCCCCTTGCCGTTTTTGTGGACGTGAAGCATTATCTGTGTCGCTTCTACGGGGGGTTTGTGAAAAATATTTTCAAGAACGTGGATGACAAAATCCATCGTAGTGTAATCGTCGTTGATGAGGAAGACCTTATAGAGCGACGGAGTTATTACCTCCTGTCTCTCTTTTACCTCAAGGCCTTCACCTGGTTTAGATCTGATGTCGTCCGTCATTTTGTTACCTTATGATTATTTTATTTCAACTTGAGAATAAATAAAAGGGGGAGCATGGAAAGGGGTGGTCAGTTTTTAGTTGTTAGTTTTTAGACTAACAACTAAAAACTAAAAACTTTCAGGACGTTCCTCACGTCCTCTATGTCTTTTTTGATCTGTGAGGCCAGGGACTCGACTGATGAAAACTTCATTTCATCCCTGAGCCTTTTGATAAAATTGACCTTTATGGTTTTTCCAAGAAGCTCGCCCTCGAAATCCAGGACGTGAGTCTCAAAGCTGAATTTCTTTTCTTCAAACGTCGGATTGCAGCCTATGTTCGTCGCCCCCCCGTATTTTTTACCGTTTATTTCGACAGTGACCGCATATACACCGTCTTTAGGGAGCAGCTCATTTGCGGTTAGAAGATTGGCCGTCGGGATATTCATGAGACTCTTTCCTCTTTTCGCCCCTTCCACTACGATGCCTTCCACCGAGTAATTTCGTCCAAGAAGGGATGCGGCCTCATCCATTTTGCCTTTTGCTATAAGCGTCCTTATCCCGGAGCTGCTGATCGTCACGTTTTTAAGCGTGATCTCTTCTACTACGGCGACCTCAAAGCCGTATTTTTTACCGAGCCCTTTTAATAATTCAGGCGAGCCTTTTCTGCCTTTTCCGAAAGTATAATTGGAGCCTATGAGAACCTCTTTGACCCCCAGGGTGTTAAAAAGGACCTCCCTCACAAAGTCTTCGGCTGTTACATTGGCAAATTCCCTTGTGAAATTTATGCAGATCACGACGTCGACGCCGGAATCTTCTATAAGCTTTACTCTGTCTTTGTACGTTGTAATCAGTTTAGGCGCCCGTTCAGGGGCGAGGACCTTCAGCGGATGAGGCACAAAGGTCAAAACAACCGACGTCCCGTTTTTTACCCGCGCCCTTTCCATCAGCATCTTGAAGATCTCCCGGTGTCCGAGATGCACGCCGTCAAAATTGCCGATAGTCAGCACAGGGTATGGCAGTTTTTCTTTAATGTTTTCGACCCCGTCGATAATCTTCAAGTCGGATGTCTCCTGTTACAATTAAAGTTTGTCTATCTATAAAAGTACGCATTAGTTTTCCCCTCTAACAAGAGGGGATTAAGGGGTGTGTGCTTTCTTAATCCTCAACTTATAAAAGATTTAACACACCCCGACCCCTCTTTTTAGAGGGGACATTTAAAGGTAATAATATTTGTATTTGCCGGTTTTTGTCAAATGGCGGACGCTGATGATTGATTGATAAAAAAACCTTCTGTTATACTCAAACGATGCTTGTAATTCCTGCTATAGACCTTAAAGACGGGAAATGCGTGCGGCTTCTCCAGGGGAAGAAAGAGGAAGTCACCGTTTACTCCGACGATCCCGCCTCAACGGCAAAACACTGGGCGTCTCTTGGAGCGGAATTGCTTCACGTAGTAGACCTTGACGGGGCGTTTACCGGAGAGCAGAAGAACCTCGACATTATTAAAGCGATCAGAAAAGCTATTGAGATTCCCATTGAAGTCGGTGGAGGGATAAGGGATTTGGAGAGGATAGAAAAGCTTATCAGCCTCGGCGTGGACAGGGTGATCCTCGGGACTTCAGCGGCAAAAAATCCCGATATAGTTAAGAAAGCAAGCGATAAATTCCCCGGCAGAGTGCTTGTCGGCATTGACGCAAAGGACGGTAAGGCTGCCGTTAAAGGGTGGGTGGAAGTGACTGAATTTAATGCAATTGAATTTGCAACAAAGATGGAATCATCAGGTGCGGCGGGGATTATCTATACTGATATTTCACGGGATGGAATGCTTTCGGGACCGAATATTAATGCAATGGAGAAAATGGTGAATGCAGTGAATATTCCGGTCATTGCCTCCGGAGGGGTATCGAAGATTGACGACGTAAGGAGTTTAATGAGAATAAAAGATTTGTGGGGCGTGATAACCGGAAAGGCGCTGTATGCCGGGACGCTGGACCTTAAAGAGGCAATAGGAATTGTTAGAAACAATGTCAAATGACAAAGCTCAAATTACATGGAAGCTGATGCGGCAGAATCAAAAAAAGATTTTAATCACAAAATATCTATTACAAGAAAAGAAGCGAAAGAAACAAAGCACTGGCTACGCATGATAGCAAAAGCAAATCCTGATAAGAAGGATACTTGTCGTTTATTATGGCGCGAATCACATGAGCTGACATTGATTTTTTCTGCCATCTTAAAATCTAATAATACGAGGTAGTTGAAATTATAACATTGGAAATTTATTTGACATTTGGATTTTGAAATTTGGATTTAAAGCTTAAAAGAAGCACGATTCGTGTAGCATTATAGGAGGTTAATTGCTGGCAAAAAGAATTATTCCCTGCCTCGACGTAAAAGACGGGAGGGTTGTGAAGGGGGTGAACTTTCTCAATCTTACCGATGCTGGCGACCCTGTGGAGAACGCTAAGTTCTATGACGAACAGGGCGCGGACGAGCTTGTGTTCCTGGACATCACGGCTTCGCATGAGAAGAGAAAGATCATCCTCGACGTTGTCGCCCGGACGGCGGATGACGTGTTTATGCCTTTAACTGTGGGAGGCGGGATAAAGACACTCGATGATATACGCGACCTTCTGAATTCCGGCTGCGACAAGGTTTCCATCAACACTACAGCAGTCCGCAATCCGTATTTTATAAAAGAAGCCGCGGAAAGGTTCGGAAGCCAGTGCATAGTTGTTGCCGTTGACGCAAAGAGGGTAAGACAGGATATGACATACGAGCCGGAAGAACCGTGGTTTGATGATGCTTTTTTAAAAGAGGTGAAACTTGAATTATCTACTTCCCACTTCCCACTTCCCACTTCCCACTTGTCGTTAACATGGGCTATCTCCACGCACGGCGGAAGGAAGATGCGGCGGATTGACGCCATAAGATGGGCGAAGAAGATGGAAGAG